>JAQBUE010000011.1 GCA_027624045.1 Acidobacteriota bacterium | reverse complement strand
ACCCTATTTCGTCCCCGGCCTCGACCTACCGCATTTCAGGATCATTCTTGGATTGGAAAATGCTATCAGAGCTGGAATTTGGCGACGCCGGCGAGCATCCGGTGGGGCTGCGAGTCAAATTGAAATTCTTTGGAAACATCTGGTAAGGTGTGGTCGTGGAACGAGTTAGCCTCGTTCCGGCGGCGCGCGTCGGAGCGGGAAGTGGTTGTCAGCTCTTGGGTACGGCGCGCGCCTCTTTGCTAATGAAGGAGCTTGATATGGGAACGATTGCTGAAAGCAGTGCTTCTGCTCGGCTGATGGAAACGAACGAGGAATATCGGACTCTCGTGGAAGAACACACGCAGTACGATGACCGTCTCGACGATCTCGGTTCACGTGTCCACCTGACCACGGAAGAGGAAGTTGAGGAGCATCAGTTGAAGAAGCTCAAGTTGCTAGCCAAAGACCGCATGTACGCCATGCTGCGCGAGCACGAGGCGCAAGCAAGCTAGTTTGCCGGCAAGCCAGTTTGTACGACGCGCCAGCCGGGCAAGACTGCCCGGCTGGCGCATCGGCTGGTTTTCGGGAGGCTTTGAAAGCCCCGTTGGTGGCGGCCCGGCGCCTGGAGATCCTCAGGCGACTGGTATAATGCGGTTTCGCCAATGCGCTCTTTTGTCGTGAAGGACGGTCTTTACTACGCCGTGGCATTCTCCGCGGCTGGTCTGCTGGTGGCGAGTCTTTTTGCGGCAGCCTGGTCGCTTCCGTTCTTCCTGTCGGCCTGTTTCTGTCTCTACTTTTTCCGCGATCCGGAGCGCACGATCCCGGACGGACCGGTGGCGGTATCTCCGGCGGACGGCCGCATTGTCCACGTCAGGGACTGCGACGATAACACGCGGCGCGTGAGCATTTTTCTCAATATTTTTGACGTGCACATCAACCGTGTTCCGATCGCCGGCCGGGTTACGGCGAAAGAGTATAAGTCGGGCCGTTTCCACATGGCGCATCGCGAGGACGCTTCGGCGGAAAACGAGCAGAACACGGTTGCCATCGAAGGTGGGGGGAGCCGGGTGATTGTGAGGCAGATCGCGGGTCTGATTGCACGGCGCATCGTTTGCGACAAGGAAATTGGCGACTCGGTCGAAAAAGGCGAGCGCTTCGGGCTGATTAAGTTCGGCTCGCGAACCGACGTGTTTTTCGGACCGGAATGGGAACTGGCGGTCAAGGAAGGGGACCGGGTTCGTGGTGGAAGCTCGGTGATCGCACGGAGAAAGGGGCCTGCGGGATGAAATTCAATAGCGAAGCTGTCAAGGGCCGGACTCCGTATGCGTTGCCGACGATTTTTACCATCGGAACGCTCTTCTGCGGTTACTACTGCCTGATGAAGACGGTGCAGGCGTTGTCTCTTCCCCCGGATCAGCTTGATGAGGCTGCCCGCCTCTATAATCACGCCGCGCTGGCGATTGGTGTGGGCGTCTTCACGGATGGCTTGGATGGACGCGTCGCGCGGTTGACGAACGCGGTGAGCGACTTCGGGCGCGAGATCGATTCTCTGGCGGATGTGATCACGTTCGGTGTAGCGCCGGCGATGTTGGCGGTTGCGTGGGGGATCAGGCCTCCGGAACTAGCCGGACACCCGTTTCTGTCGAATATCCTGCCGGCGGCCGGGTACCTTTTTACATTCCTTTACGTGACCTGTGGCGCGGCCCGTTTGGCGCGGTTCAACGTTCAGAAAAACCCGCGGCCGAAGAATCCCGGCCGGCCGGGGCGCAAATATTTCGTAGGTCTGCCGATTCCTCCGGCAGCGGGCATGCTGGCGGCGATTGTCCACTTCCAGGGCGGCTATCCGATTCAAAACTGGTGGCCGCTGGGAGTACTCTGGCTGCTGTTGATCGGCCTGCTCGCGTTTCTGTTGGTTTCGACCTGGCGCTACACGAGCCTCAAGGACATCAGTGTGCTGCAGATACCATCGCTTGTGATGGTGATCTTCTTTGCAACGCTGATTTTTCTGATTTGGAACTTTTCAGAGCCGATGCTGCTGGCCATCGCAACGGCGTTCGTCGCGAGTGGCATCGTAACGCGCATCGGCGGTCTGCTGCGATTCCGGGCACGGCGGGCGCGGCGCGAACAGGAAACTTCGCGGCCCTCCAAATCGGAATCGATCTCAGGCGAGGTATAAGCGGCCAGGCCGATGGGTGGCTTTGCTTCAGCCCGGCCAGCCTACGCGGCCGTTGTCGTGCTGCTTGCCCTGCTGGGGGCGGCGAGTTCCTGTGGCTATCAGATCGCGGGGCGCGCGAACGCGCTGCCGGATACGATCGGCGTCATCGCGATCCCGCCCTTCAAGAACGAAACCGTGGAGTTCAAGGTGGAACAGCACTTAACGCGGGCCGTCACGCGCGAATTCATCAGCCGGACTCGCTACCGCGTGGTGGCTGATGAGGCGCTGGGAGACGCGGTTCTGACGGGCGCCGTGGTGAATGTACTGGTCTTTCCGGCTGTTTTTGACCCGCAAACGGGCCGCGCCACTAGTATCTCGACGATCACGCAGATTCGCGTCTTGTTGCGAGACCGCAAGACTGGCGAAGTGCTTTACGAAAATCCGAACCTGGAACATCGCGAGCGATACGAAGTCAGCACCGATCCGAACTCCTATTTTGAGGAGCGTGAGTCGGCGCTGATGCGGACGAGCGAGGCAGCCGCGCGCAATCTGGTTTCCGCGGTGCTCGAAAAGTTCTAACAGACAAAGCCATGAAGCCTCGTGAAATGTTGCAGAACCTGGGGCGCTCGGCCGCCGCACCTGGTTATCTATTCTTAGGCAACGAGCAGTATTTTCGTGACCGCTGCCGGCTGGCGTTGCGGAAGGCCGTGTTGGGTGAACAGGATGGAGCAGACGGTTCCGCCAAAGCGGTCACTGAATTCAATCTCACGGAAAGCCCGATCGAGGAGTTGATTGACGATGCTCGAACGCTGTCGCTGTTTGGCGGACCGCGTTTGATCGTGGGGCGGCATGCGGAAGCCGTGCTGCCTCGCGGCGCGGGAGCCAAAGCCGTCCCGCCGCCCGAGCTGGCGCGTTACTTCAGCGATCCGACGCCTGGCATCACGATTCTGCTGGAAGCGGCGCGATATGACTGGTCGAGCCGTGACGATAAATCGAAGCTGGAACGGGTCGCCAAGTTTTATGCCGCGGTGCCGGTACGCGTGGATCTTGAGCGGTTGTCGGAACGTGATGCCCTTGCCGGAGCGCAAAGTATCGCCAAACGGCTTGGACTCTCGATCGCGCCGGATGTCTTGACCGAGCTCGCCGAAATGCTTGCGAACGATTTGGCGCGGATCTCCAATGATCTCGAAAAACTTTCGCTTTACGCCGGCCCCGGCAAGCAGGTCACTCGTGAGGATATCGAGCTGCTTGTGCCTGAAGCGCGCCAGAGCGGAATGTATGAGTTTTCTGATGCCCTCGCCCACAAAGACCGCGGCCGGGCGCTCGACATTCTCGATACCCTGGCGCAAGGGGGAGAATACTGGCCGATGCAGATTAACCTGCTGGCGGGCCTATTTCGGCAGACGCTGATCGTGAAGGAGGAGCGCCTGACGAACCCAAATCAGGTCAGCGGCGCCTTTCAGAAAAGAGGAATGCGGATCTGGCCGGCACGTGCGCGGCAGATACTCGACATGGCGCGGCAATTTACGATTGACGAACTCGAAAGCGCTCTTATCGAACTATTCAAGGCGGATCGAGACCTGCGCCGCGAACGCCCGGACGACCGCATCATCGTCGAACAACTCGTGGTGCGGCTAACGGCCTGATAGAACGTCCCGATGAGGGACCCGGTTATGCGGAGGCGGCGGGTTTCGCTAGCGCGTTGACCTTGCGGGTCAAGCGGGACTTCATGCGCGACGCCTTATTCTTCGTGAGGACGCCCTTTTGCACAGCGCGGTCGATGCTGCTGACGGTAGCCGGCAGGTTTTTCTGGGCGTTTTCGCCGCTACCGCTCTCGATGTCGCCCTGCAGGGTCTTGACTTGTGTACGAAGGCGCGCCCGGTTGTGGCGGTTGACAGCGGTCTTTCGCTCGGTCTGACGAACGCGCTTGATTGCGGATTTAGTGTTGGCCATGGGTAAAAAATAAATGAGCACACGCTCCATTGAACGTGTACTCCACCTCCACAGAATAAGGGCCGGTAGCAGAACTGTCAAATGTGGAAACAGGCGCGGCGGGGAAACCTAAGTATGGGGCGCGCCGGCGAAATCGACGCGAGGTGTGGCCGAGGGAAACAGAACTGTGTCACGACGCCACCGCGCAGCACCCATCGAAGGTCCTAAGTCTCGATGGTAGAGTGAGTTAGGCACTGGCGGCCCAGTTGCTTGCCAGCTATCGAGGAATACTCTTTCGGAATGTTGACACGATCGATACTGGTCTTATGTGCTGTCGCCTGGCTCTCGGCGCGGGCCGCGACCCTCGAACAGATGTCGGTCGACGATCTGACGCACGAATCGACTTCGATTGTACGCGGAAGTGTTGGTGAGAGCCGCGCCGCCCAGATCGGCCCGCTGATCTACACCTTCACGACATTTCGGATCGCTGAGAATCTCAAAGGTGAGGCGACCCGCGAAGTCGAGATCGCGCTGCCGGGAGGCCGGATTGGGGATCTTAGCCAGCGCTTCGGCGGCGTACCACGGCTGGAACCGGGCAAAGAGTATCTTGTCTTCCTATGGCGCGGGCCAAGCGGCCTGACCCAGGTTACGGGCCTCACTCAGGGGCTGATCGAAATCAGAGACGCCACGGGGAGCGATCGCTTCGCGGTCCGCGAGCCGAGCCCCGATCTCGTGATCGCTCCCGGTAGCGGCGAGGCCGTCAAGGACGGCGGACTCCGCATGCCGGTCGGAGAGCTGATCGCGCGCATCCGCGGCCTACTGGGCGCTGGAGAGCAGCAGGCGCCATGAGGGTCAGAGCCCGATGCGCCGGTGTTGTGCTTGTTGTTGCTCTGGCCGGACCGTTTCTGGCGGTCGTCGGAGCCTACTCGCACTTTGTCCACTATCCGGCTGAGGAATCTCTCTCGGCAGCTGTTGTGGAGAAGTTCGATCTCGACGCGCTGACGGATCAAACCGTTTATTTTTTCGTTTCCCGAACGGCTCCTAGAACCGCCGAGAACGACAGTTACGCAGCATTGATCAGCCAGGTCCGTCAAGCCCTGGCGGTGTGGGATGCCGTGCCAACGTCGGCGCTACGGGTGAAATTCGGCGGAATCGCCGAAGCACCGATGGTGTCGCGGAGTCCGGCGGGTGAGATCATCTTTGCCGAACTCCCGCCGGGGGTGATCGGTCTGGGCGGACCGGTGACGCGCGGCGATGCGCGCAGCGGCGTCATCCCGATCATTCGTTCCCAGGTCATCCTTTCGAATGACCTGACGTCGGGTACACGGCGGCGCCCAAGTTTTTCGGAACTCTTCTTTACGAGCTTGCTGCACGAGACCGGGCACGCCCTGGGCTTGCAGCACACGCTCACGAGCTCGGTGATGAGCACGGACGTCACGCGCGCAACCACCCGCGCGTTGCCCTTGGGCCTTGATGATGCCGCCGGGCTCTCGGTCCTCTATCCGACATCGACCTTCCGGCAGGTGACGGGGAGTCTAACGGGACGCGTTCTCACGGCGGCGGGACGTCCGGTTCATTCGGCGTCGGTGGTGGCCATCGGAGGCGGAGATCTGGTCGTCAGCGCACTCACCGCCCCTGACGGGGCCTATCGTATCGACGGGCTCTTCCCGGGGCAGTACCGCGTCTACACACACCCGCTGCCCGCGGCTACCCAGGATGGATTGGGACCGGCCAACATCGTTTTGCCGCGCGACGCGACAGGGGCCGCCATACCCGCGGGTGGGCCGTTTACAACGGTGTTTCTGGGAGGCTCGCAACGACCGTCGGAATCAAAACCGGTCGAGGTGCTCCCGGGCCGAGTGAGCGAGGGCAACGACTTTCGTGTGCAACCGCGGGCCAGCACCGCGCTGTTTAACATCACGACCTTCAGCTTTCCAGGGAACGGACTGGCGGGCGTTCACCCGGCTTTTCTCGATGTGACCCGTCCCAACGGATTCATCCTCGCCACGGGGCCGAACCTCGCCGCTAGCCTCCGCGGCATTCAACTCGAAGTACTCGGCGAGGATATCGAGGTGCGCCGGCCGCGTCCGTACGGCTTCGACGCCCGCTTCGTCCAAATCGACTTTCGATTGCCGGGTTTCGGGAGTTTGACGCCGAAACACCTTGTTTTCCACACAGCTGATGACGTCTACGTATTGCCGAGTGCTGTTCGCTTCACGGCCGGCCCGGCGCCGGTCATCCACTGGATCACGCAAAAAGCGGACGCCGATGGCAACCTCGTTTGGAGCGTTCAAGGAGACAGTTTCGAACCGCGCTCGCAAGTCTACTTCGACGGACTGCCCGCGACGACCGTGGCTGTCTTCCCGTTTGACAACGAGATCTGGGTCGAGCCTCCTGTTGGTGGCGCCCCGGGACGCCGCGCCGTCGTCACCGTGTACAACTCGGATGGCCAGAGTTCAGCATTCACTTTGCCCGACGGCAACGTGACGCTTGATTTCCCGACGCAAGCACCGACGAATTTGCAGGTATCGCCGGACTTTGCCCGCATCGATTCCGACGTGGTCGTCCGCATTCTCGGGGACAACACCAACTTCATCTCCGGGGAAACGATCGTTGGCTTTGGTACAAGCGATATTGTGACGCGCGAAGTCAGTGTTATCAGTCCGACGGAGTTGCTGGCCGTCGCAACCGTGCGGCCAGAGGCGCAGGCCGGAACCTTCATGTTGAGCGTCGCGACGGGACTCAATATCATGAGCCGCGCCGACGCTTTCCGCATAGATGACTTTCCCGCGAACACGGACAAGCGACCAACCGTTCGATTCGGAAGTCTGGTGAACAGCGCCACGATGACGGCGGATCTTTCTCCGGGAGTGTGGGCGTCGTTGTTCGGGAGCAACCTTGCAGGCCCGGACGCGTCGGCGGTGAGGGTGACGCTCAACGACGAACCTTGCCGCATCTTGAGCGCGGCTGAGGGCCAAATCAATCTTCAGATCCCGTTCTCGGCCGCTATTGGGAGCGGGGTCTTGCAAGTGGACAACGGCGTAGCCAAGAGTGAGCCGATGCTGGTTCGCATCGCGGAGGTTTCGCCGGGTGTGTTCGGCATCTTGGATGGAACCGGCCAGGCTGTTTCCGATGAGCGGCCGATTCTATCATCACAGCCGCTGGCCCTGCTTGCCACGGGACTCGGAGTTGCGGCCGCGAACGCGGACGGTGTTCCAGCGGGATTGGCCGTCCTGATCAATGGCCAGAGGTTCACGCCGTTGGCGATGACACCGGTGGAAGGAGCGGCGGGGCTCTACCGTGTATTCTTTGAGGTCCCGCCGTTAGCATTCACCGCCCCGCGGGCTGAAGTGGCCTTGCAGATGAGCGGTAAACGCAGTAACGCTGTGGCGCTCGCGATCGGCGCTCCTGAAGCCGGCGGGCCGACCCGCGGCGATGTTGAACCAGCGGCCGGTTCCCCGCCTCGCTCGGATTCGACGGACCGCGCTGGAGCTTTCTAGTTCGCATTTTTGGGGAGATCGGCTGATTTAGCTGTTGGGAAAGGGCTGCGGGATTGAGTGGATTGGTCAACGTAGCCTTACGGCTGCTGGGCAGGCATGCCGTGCCCCTACGTTTTCTCTCCGATTGGACTCCGCGGTAGTGGACAAGTTTTTTCCGGGCTGGCTAACTTGTTCGAAAAGTTGCACGGGGTCCGCGAGGGATTTCGGGTGCCGACGCTATAATTAGAGGCGGTTTCCGCAACCCTCCTGCATGATGCGATTTCTTCTCGCGCTGGCCCTTCTGGCGTGGCCTCTGAGCGCACTCGACGACGACCATCTGGACGCGCAATTGCAGCGCTTCCTCGAAGTCTATAGCGTCCTCGAGGCGAACTATGCGGATCCAATCGACCCGGAGGCCGTTTTCTACGAAGGGGTCCTGCCGGGTATGATGCAGACCCTTGACCCGCACAGCGCGTTCCTCAACCCGGATCAGTTTGAAAGCCTGCGCGAAATGCAGCGCTCGACGGAAAAGGGATTTGGAAGCGTTGTATCGCTGCTACCTGGCCGCGTCATCGTGCTGCAGACGCTTCCCGGCAGTCCCTCGGCGCGTGCGGGGTTGTCGCCGGGCGATGAAATTGTGGTTATCAACCGCTATCCCCTGGCGAGTCTTAGTATTGAGCAGTTGATGGGATTGCTGGGGCAGTCGAGGCAACAGAAGGCGCAGTTGTTGGTCAAGCGGCCTGACTCCGTACGCCTGATTCCGATGGAACTCGTGCCCGCCGAGATGGCTGACCCGAGTGTACGCCAGGTATTCTTTCTCGAGCCGGGTATCGCTCACGTGAAGCTGGTCAATTTCGAACAGGCCACGGCTGGAGAGTTTCGTTTCGCCATCGAGCGGATTGGCGCGGAGAACCTGAAGGGCTTGGTGCTCGACTTGCGCGGGAACCCGGGCGGCATTGTGGAGTCAGCGGCGGCGCTTGCTTCGTTCTTTCTTGAGCCCGGGCAGAAGGTGTTGTGGATCGCGGCGCGCGAAGGACCGGCGCAAGACGTAAACGTGCCGGACGACTCGCGACCTTACCGCTTCCCGGTGGCGGTACTTGTTGACGATCGTAGCGCCAGCGCCGCTGAGTTGCTGGCCGGCGCGCTGCAGGATCACGATCGGGCCTCGATCATCGGTGACGCTACTTTTGGCAAAGGCCTTGTGCAGAGCGTATTCCAGCTTTCAGAAGGCGCCGCCATCGCGCTGACGACTGCGCGCTATCTGACGCCGAGCGGCCGCTCGATTCAACGGCCTTTCAGGGATTGCGACCTGTACGCGCTGGCTCACTGTGACGAGCAGCCCGCCGAAAGGCCTGAGTTCAAGACTGACTCGGGGCGCATTGTCAAGGGTGGCGGCGGCGTCAATCCAGACCACATTGTGATGCCGCGCGGGTACTCCGAGTTCGAGGCGGCCATGGAGGCTTCCAACTCGTTTTTCGAGTTTGCTCAGCAGTATCTGCGGCAGCACCGCGACGTTGTTAAGGATTTCGAAGTCTCCCCTGAAATGCTGGACGAGTTCCACTCCTATCTGGACGCGCGCCGCGTCCAGCCCGGTTTGCCGGAGTGGTCATCGACGGTCGGTTTCATCCGCAGCCGCCTGAAGCAGGAGTATTTCAACCTGGCATTTGGAGTGGAGAAGGGTGATGAAATCGCGGCGACGCGCGATCCCATGGTGCAAGCAGCCATGCGGGTTCTCAGGGAACAATCAGAGAGTCGGCCCATCCAATGAAGGTACTTTTGCTGCTCGGCATGGCAGCGGCGCTGCCGTTCGCCGGCTGTTCCGACGCTGGGCGGCAGGGCTCAGCGGATGCGGCCCCAGCCGCCGATGCCGATGTCGTCTTCAGTGATGTCACAAGCGCCGTGGGCATTCAGTTCGAACATCACAACGGACGCTCCGGCAAGAAGTATCTCCCCGAGACACTCGGTTCGGGCTGTGCGTTTTTCGACTACAACGGTGACAACTGGCCCGATATTCTGCTGATCAACTCACGAAGTTTCGAGGGAACTCCCGGGAGATCAAGCAGCGCCGCCCTGTACAAGAATAATAAGGACGGCACGTTCAGCGACGTCACTTCAGAGGCGGGGCTGGATGTCGAGATCTTCGGTCTCGGCACGGCCATTGGCGACTACGACAACGACGGCGATTCTGATATCTATATCACGGCGCTGGGCGAGGACAAGCTGTTTCGCAACGACGGCAAGGGCCGTTTCCAGGACGTCACGCACGCCTCCGGCATCGAGAACAAAGACTTCGGAACCAGCGCCGCCTGGTTTGACTATGACAAGGATGGCCGTCTTGATCTGTTCGTCGCGAATTACGTGAAGTGGTCGCCTGAAGAGGATCTGTGGTGTTCGCTTGACGGCGAGGCAAAGTCGTATTGCACGCCGGAGTCGTACAGCGGTGTTTCGTCCCGTCTGTTCCGCAACCTGGGAGACGGCAGGTTCGAGGATGCAACGCGTTCGGCCGGGCTGTTTGACGAAACCTCGAAAGCGTTGGGCGTGGTGGTGTTTGACTACGACCGCGACGGCGGGCTCGATCTGTTCGTGGCGAACGATACGCAGCCGAACAAGCTGTACCACAACGAGCCCGGGGGAACGTTTCGCGAGGTGGGACTGGCGGCGGGCGTTGCGTTCGGAGAAGACGGCCGCGCGCGCGGCGCCATGGGAGTCGATGCAGCTGACTACGACCGCTCGGGGCGGCCGCATCTGGTCGTGGGCAATTTCTCGAACGAGATGATCAACCTGTATCACAACGAAGGCAAGGGCTTGTTTGTCGACGACGCACCGCCATCGGAAGTGGGACGCGCGAGCCTGTTGTCACTGACCTTCGGCACATTTTTTTTCGACTACGACCTGGACGGATACCTTGACATCTTCGCAGCCAACGGACATCTGGATCCGGAAATCGAACGGGTGCAGCCGAAGGTGCGTTTCGCGCAGCCGCCGTTGCTGTTCCGCAATCGCGGCGGCGGCAAGTTCGAGCCCGTGATGGATGACGTCGGCAAGGATCTTTCGAAGCCACTGGTGGCGCGCGGCGCGGCCTATGCGGACTACGACCGTGACGGCGACCTCGACATTCTTGTCAGCACCAACAACGGCGCGGCACACCTCTATCGCAACGATGGCGGCAACGAGAACTCCTACCTGCGGCTAAAGCTGGTTGGCCAACCATCCAACCGTGACGCCATCGGCGCGGAAGTCACAGTGCGCGGTCCTTCGGGCGAGCAATGGCGCTTGGTTCGCACCGGATCGAGTTATTGCTCGCAAAGCGAACTGCCGCTCACGTTCGGCCTTGCGAACGATCTCAGCGTGGACAACATCGAAGTGAAGTGGCCCAGCGGGCAACTCCGCACGTACCGCGATCTGGAACCCAACCACGCCTATCTGGTCCACGAGGAATATGGTTTACAGCCGCTTCCTTAATGTTCGCTATTGTTCGCTGTTGGTTTGGGGCGCAAAGATCCCAAGAGGAACAGTAGGAGCACCGCATGACGTGTCGGCGGGCCCGCTCCTCACGCCCGCGGCCCTGAGTTCATTGGGTGAGCGGTGGGCTTCAAGGGTCTTGGTGCGTAACGATACAGTTCCGGTTCGCGTCTCACGACAGAAATAGACCGCGCCGCCGCACCGGTGCGACCAGCGCGGCGGGTCGATTGCAGCGAATGTGCTCGTATGGTGCAATGAATTCGAGCTTGCGGAAACGATCCACTTCGTGAGTGGAGGTCAAACGATGAAAATCTTCCGGGTCACCGGTTTTATGTTGCTGCTTCCGCTGATTGTGGGCATTGGAGCCGCCCAGTCGTCCCTGCTGGTCTCGGAAATCAAGATAATCAGCGACCCTGAAGACGCGCGTGTCCGGCCCTTTGAGAGCATCGCGATCCAGATCCGTGCCTACGGCGAGATCGAGGATAGCGAGGGCAAGAAAGAGAAAGTGCGCCTCCGCGAAGGCGGGGCGAGCGTCAAGCTGAGTGACGATAAGGGCGGCTGGATTTCGAAACCATTCCTGTTTCAAGGTGACGACAAAGAGCCGTTCTACCAAAAAGAGAGCGCGGGACTTGCCGCCATTATCTTCGGCCAGGCGCAAAGCCGCTTCGCATTGCAAGACGCGGTTCTCTTCACGGCGTCGGACCGCGAAGGCAGCTACACGATCGAGGCCGAACTTAACGGCCAGAAGACGACACGGGAAGTGAAAGTTGAGCGCGGCGCGCCGGCCCGCCAACCGGCCGAAAAGACTCGCTTCAACCCCGAGCCCGCGTCCCGCGACCCGTACCGCAAGATTGCCGAGCACTACGCTCCCAAAGTGGCACAGGAGACCTGGTTCCAGCCCAAAGCAGACTACTTAGCCCGCTTTGATCTCGATGGCGACTGGAAGGGCGACAACAACTGGAAGAACGCGGCGGAGGGCAGCTCGCAGGCTTACGTCTACTACGCCGCCATGGAGACAGACACCCACTGGTTTCTTATCTATAACTTCTTCCATCCGCGCGACTACTCCGATAAGTGTGTCGCTGGGACATGCCACGAGAACGACAACGAAGGGATGATCCTGACCGTGGCCAAGGACGGGTCGACGTTCGGGAAACTACAGGTGATGGAGTCTCTCGCCCACAACAACGTCTACTCGTACAGGAACGACCGTGCGGTGAAGAAAGGCCTCCACAATATCGACGGCGATGTCGAGCTTTACGACAATAGCCACCCGACGGTCTTTATCGAAGCCGGCGGACATGGCGTGTACGGAGCCGGCGAAGGACACGCCCGCTACTCGCTTCGCGATAACAACTTTGAGGTGGGGACCGGCGTGACTTACGTTTACAAAGGTGTCGCCGAGCGTCCTCAACATCCCGACGCCCGCGACGTCGGTTACCAGCTGCTGCCGATCTACGATCACTGGTGGCTGCGGGCTCACGAGGGCAACGGAAAGAAGGACCGAACTTTCGACGCCTATTACCGCTATGAGCCCTACGGGAACCGTCCGCGGCCCAAGTACTCTGAAATAGCGGGCTCCTTCTATGGACAAGAGAATGGCGCGAACAAAGCGAAGCCCTTCTGGGGCTGGCACGACAACCGCACCCGAAAGAAGAATGTCTTGGCACCAGGCCAGTGGGGGCTCGATCCCGCCTATGGTGTTTCGCAAAACCTGCGCATGCCGGGGCCGTTCTCACTCAACTACAGGTTCAACCCTTATCTGAATATCGGAACAGCCGCTGTCTCGCCCACTAGTGAACCGATCAGCGAAACAGTAGCTCCAGCGGCTCCTACGGGTCCGACTCCTACGGCGCCGGTTCCGTCGTCCGGGACATCCAGCGTCACGAATGCGGCGCCGACCGGAACGGGTGGGTTGCCGGAACTACCCACGTTTCAAGGGCGGCGCGGCAGCGACTTCGACGCCGAGTCCCGCGAGGGCCAGTTCGACATCCGGGTTCGTATCGATGGCGTCGCCGACGTATTGGTCCAAGGGGATCAAGTCTCTTATCAAGTTGTGTCGGACCGCCCGGCGGTTCACGAAAGTTCGGAATTCACACAACCGTTGCCCCGAGCGACCTTTTCGAAATTTGAAGTAGAGAAAAGAGGCGGCCGGGGTACGGTGACGCTATTCCAGCCGCCCGGCGCCGGAAACGACTACACGGCCCGTGTGCGCGTATCGGACCCGCAAGGGGGCGACGACACCTACCAGATTCGGCTGAAGTGGGAGGTGAAAGAACTGGCGCCGCCCGTGGCCCCCGCTCCCCCTGCCGCGCCCGAACGATCGACCACTTGGAACGGGTCTCAGTCGGACGCGATTCGGGCGGGTGTGTTCGATCGCCACCCCGGTGGAGGCCGCTCGAGGGTAGGCGTGTCTAGTGGTACAACGGCGCCCGTAACTTCCAGCGATACGCAGACGGCACCGACGGCACCGACGGCCCCGGCGGCTCCGGCTTTGCCGGTCCAGGAGACTTCATCCATCCCCGGAATAGAGGTTTTCTCCGACAAGAACCGGCCCCAAGAATATAGCCTCAACGAGACAGAGGGCCGATTTGATTTTGAGGGCCGGGTCGACGCGACGGCCATCATCCGCGTTCGCGCCGACCGGGTTTTCGTTGAATCAGCGGGAGGCAGGCCCGCCGAAGTCCAACAGTTTGAGTTTTCTCAGCCCTTGCCTGCGGCGCGGCTGTCCCGGATCGAGCTTCGCGACAAAGACGGCCGGGGCGACATCACCTTGCTGGAGCAACCCTGGGAAGGCAACGGCTATCTGGCTGTCATCCAAATCTCTGACACCAAGGGGGACGACGCGAAGTACCGTTTCCGGTTGTCCTGGGATCGTTGAAGGCCGGATCTGCCCGCAGCGGGCGGAGAGGGAACGCGGGCTAGAAGTTGATCCCGAAGATGATATGCACGATGGCTTGAGCGAGGCCAATTATCGGATCGACGATACCGCGCAACCATCGCGAGATGAAGCCGCCCTTGTTATAGGCATAGAAGATGATGCCGCACAACATGGCAGGCAGGACGAAAATCCAAAACTTGCTAGTGCTATCACCCTTCATAACAAAGTCGCCGACTCTTACGGCCCATCGCGCTGTGGCGCGTTCCTCCTATCCTACCTATCTCGGGCACTCGATGGGAAGGTCTCCTGAAGAGCTGTTTGGACTTGTCCCGGCGTCACGTCACTTCCAGATCCCAGCCGAACCCGGGTTCATCTGAAGGACGTGTGTAGATTCCTTCCGGTCCGCGCGTCAAATCGTTGTCCTGCTCATACCGCTCGTAGACGACAGCGGGACCGCCAGGGGCGGGCATGAACATCTCGGCCCAAGGACTGTTCGTTGTCGCCATCACGTAGTGGATGGCGTCTCGCTGTCCACCGCCGTGGGGAATCACCGGAATGTCGTAGGCCGCGGCCAGGGCGCCGATTCGCCGCAGCTCTGTCAGACCGCCGCACCAGTGGATATCGGGCTGCCAGATCTCCGCGCCGTTCGTCCGCAGCAGTTGCCGGAAACCGTAGCGGTTGTAGACATGCTCGCCCGTGACGATGCGCGTGGACTTGATCTGCTCGCGCAACCGGCCGAAGCCCTCGTAGTCATCCGGCGGCAGGCATTCTTCCAGCCAATAAACGTTGTAAGGCTCGAACGCCTCCGCGAGTTCGAGGGTGTAGCGCTCGGTGAGGGCCATCCAGCAATCCATCGCCACGACGCCATCCCGGCCGACAGCGGCGCGGGCGCGCTTGACAAGCTCGACGTTCTGGCGGATGCCCTCGGCGCCATCGGCGGGCCCGTACGGCAGGGCCAGCTTGAGCTTCGTGTAGCCGAACTCGACATGTTGTTCGATGTCGTTACCCGTGCAATAGGAGGGGATGCGCGGCTTGGTTTCGCCCCCCAGCAGGCGGTAGACGGGCAATCCCCAGGCCTTGCCGGCTAGATCCCAAAGCGCGAGATCGACGCCGCTGATGGCGTTTGAAACGACGCCCTTGCGACCATATGACATCGTTGCGCGCCATAGAATGTCCCAGAGGCGTTCGATATCAAGTGCGTTCTCGCCCATGAGCAGTTTGGTGAGATGGCCTTCGATAATGGGAGCGCCGCCCGGGCCCCCCGTACCGAGACCGGTCAAGCCCTTATTCGTACCGATCTCCACCCAGAAGCTTGATACGCCGCCGGCGTCCGGCATGAACAGACTGCGCGTAGCCTTGTACTTGGGATAGATCGAAACCGGATTCGCCACTTCGACACTGCCCGTCGACCACGAGCCCGGCGTAGGGGCGTAGCTCGGCACGGGGCGCTTTGGCCGCGGGTTGACGATGCGGACCGAGGTGATCTTGAGGTCGGTTTCCGGCAGCGGCGAAGGCAGCGGCGGGGGCGCGGCCTTGAGTTCGTCAGAGAGCATAGCGGCGGCGGCGCCTAGGCTCAGGGTTTTGAAAACTTGTCGACGTTCCATGGCGAGCGTTGTATCGCGCCGGGGGGGGCTAAGTCAAGCGGGGGCTAAGTCAAGAGGTGAGCCAGCGCTCGTCAAACTCCAGCCCTAGCCCGGGCCGATCGCCCAGCACAATCTCGCCATTCTCCATCACCAAATCTTCCTGAAAAAGCGGCAGCGACCAGGGCATGTGCTCAACCATGAGCCCGTTCGGAACCGCCGCCACGGCATGCGCCAGGATATCGGGCGCGAGGTGGCTAACAATCGGCAAGTTCCAGGCCTCGGCCATGTGAGCGACCTTCATCCACTGCGTCAGACCGCCGACCCGCATGATGTCAACCATCACGATATCGACCGAACGGTGCTGTAGGAATGACCGGAACGGCGCCACGCCCCACAGATATTCGCCGGCGGCGATCGGCGTGTCGAGCGCGTCGGCAATCCGGGCGAGGCCGTCGAAGTCCTCATAGTTCGTCGGATCTTCCAGCCAGTAGAGTCCGCAATCTTCCATCTCGCGGCCCATCGCGATCGAACGGTTCACGTCCCAGCCCTGGTTGATATCGACCATCAGATCGATGTCGTCGCCCACGGCGTCGCGCAACGCGCTCATGCGCTCACTCTCGGTGGAGTTGTTAGCCTCGGCGCCCATGCGAAACTTCATCGCCAGGAAACCCTGCTCAACGAGTTCCGCGCCTTTTTGGGCTAGCGCATCGGCGTCGTATGTGCGCCAAAGATGGCCGCTTGCATACGCCGGGACACGGTCGCGATACCCCCCGAGCAGCTTCCATAAAGGCTCCCCAAGGATTTTGCCCTTGAGATCCCACAGGGCTACATCGATGGCCGAAACGGCTCGAGTGACCAAGCCGGCCGGAGCGCCGCGTCCGCCGATCTCAAGTAATTTTTGGTTGATGGCCTCCAGTCGCAGGGGATCGTCGCCGATGACCTGCTCGGCCAAAGCGTCAACCGCCGCTTTGAGCGCCTTGGTCATCACGGGGGCCGCGAAGCCGGCATAGCCTATGCCTTCCGCGCCTTCGTCGGTTCGAAACCGTAGCGTGACGAAATCGGTCGAGACTTGCTCAGGCGCTTCGGCTAGTGCGCCGACTTCACGTGGTAGCGTTACGACGTGTGTGGCGAAACTTTCGATTCTCATGGATGCTCCATTCCGGCTCGCGAATTCTATCAGGTTAGCGGCGGGGCGTGATAGGGGGTGGACGCGTCGGCCCCACGGCGCTACGCCCTCGTGGCATTTCGACGGCGCAAGCCCTGTTTGGCCGGATCAGCAAAACTGGCTCGGGTGCTGTCGAACGGCTCAGTTGAACGGCTATGTGTCACTCTTCGGGGTTCTCGATACCCAGATCACGACAGATTTTGCGAACGAGATGATCGTTGACTTCGCGGTGGCGCGGAACCGCCGACCGCTTGTTTTGAGACGGGTTGTGCCACCATGAGTGCCGGCCTCCTTCTCGTAGCAGCGCACAACCGCTGGATTCGAGATGCCGAATCAGGTCGCGACGTTTCACACAGCGATTTCGAACTCCTCGTAGTCAGCACCGGCGGCATCGATCGCATCCGTGCGATTCAACTCCAAGGCTTCTCGAAGGGTGACCTTCAAGGTTTGAAGCAGCGTTTCGCGGGTCGGTTCCTGGCAATTCACGCCGGGTACTTCTTCGATCCATCCGATCCAGCAATTGCCCTGTTGCTTGACGATGGCTGTGTATTGCCCGTTCATGGTCGTAGTTTAGCCCGATTTTCCATGACAGACAGGCCCGCGGAACGAAACTCGGCAGAGGCTTCATGGTGAAGAGCGACCCGCACGCCGCTGGCCGATTTCACTTAGAATCTCTGTCCTCGCCGTTTCCCAGGGAACCGTCTGCACACGACCATCCGCGATTTCTTGAGAACGCCGCTCAATCTCTTTCACCCACGCAACGGCAACCTCGCCGGTGGGTTCTTCCAGGCTGGAAAGGATTTCCTCAGCCACGCGTGCACGTTCGGTGCGGGGCAGCCGCAACACTTCCACCATTAGATCTTTGGTGGACATGGCCTCAGCCTAGCATTGAGAGCCTGACGCCCGAAACATCTGCACCGTGGCCGGCGAGTGATCTTGGTCGGCAGCATCGCGCCGCTTACGGGAGATTCTTCAGTACGTCGTCGGCATCGAACAGGTCGCCCCGATCAGCCTCCGATATCGCCTCCAGCAGCGCTGCCTCGTCTCGCTCATTCAAAGTGAACGTCGACTCGTCCAGAGCTAAAACCGTGACATTCGCGCCCTCGCTTAGCGCTTCGCTTTCGACGACCACTCGACCACCGACGACCTTGCCTTGAGTGATGCGCATGCCCTGATTTTATCTGGTTGTAGCCACCGCGATCTCTAGCTCGTCGTGTCGTCAAGGACATCTGATACTGATTCGATCAGATTGCGTGTCATGGGGTAACTACGCTACTCGGATGAATGTATGCATGTTTCTTGCCGCCTGAGCTCTTGGTCGTTTCAGATTGCCAGGAACGCTCATTCGCACCGCCGTGCCTAGTCCTCATCGCCCGCGGGCGCAATGCGTTTCATGAGATCCGCGCACTCCTTCCGAAGCACTGGTACGTCGGTTTCGATGATCGCCCAGACCAGAGCGTCATCAACAGTCGGATAGGCATGGGTCAACCTATTGCGGAATTCGATGATGCGGCGCGCCCGCGTGATCGCCGCGAAGGTCTCCGGCGCGATGCGGCCGAGCGCCGCAACGGCTTCACCGATGATGATGAATTCACGTTCGACCGACGAGCGAATGAGACGAGTACCCTGGTACGCGGCGAGGTCCAGATCTCGGACCGCGACCGTGATTGCGTCGCAGGACGCAAGGATGTCGGTCAAGTAAGCCCGCTCGTCACGCCGCATAGAGCAACTGCTTCGTGCGTTCGATGTCACGGGCTAGGTATGGGTTCTTTACCGCTCCGGCCATGACCAGATCAATTTCCCGATTCAACAACGCCCGCAGATCGTCGAGCATACCGAAGTAGGCATCGACTCGTGCATACGGCTCCATCGGAGCGAACTCGACTAGCAGGTCCAAGTCGCTGTTCTCCAGCCTGAAATCGTCGCCTAGCGCCGAGCCGAATACATCAAGACGCGCAACCCCGTAGCTTGCGCATAGTTTCTCGATCGCTTCCCGATTGCTCTCAAGTAGGCTGAGCACGATAGACCTCTTTCTGATCGTATCCGCAAGGCCGAACAGACCGCAACAACGGCAGACTTCGTATGGCCCGCAGCCCGCGGTTCCGATGCCCGAAAGGGCGCTGTTCACCTGTGAACTGGTTCCCAACGCCTCGCCCGTTCCCGGAAAGCCTTCTCGCAAACGGGCCAGTCATGAAGGATAGCCGGCTCAAAATCGGCGCCGTTGGGCCAGACGAGTGTATGAACCTCGGGATCGACCTGAACTTGCTCAAAGAGTGAGAGATCCCGCAGCGGGCCGTAGATCTCTCCCGCCAACACCGGCAAGAAGTTGATCGTGCGGGCCGTGGCATCAGCGAACCGCACCGCGAGCGTGTACCGGGCAATAATCTCAAATCTAGTGACGCGATGGATTGCGTGGTTCACGCCTCTATTTTAGTGGCTCGATCGGCCGTGGCGGGCGCCCTTCTTGTAGCGTGCTCCAGGCCGCTGCCAGATCGGCCTGATGCAACTCGGCCCATGCTTCCACAAATCGACGTTGCCGTCGGGGCAGAAAAGCGCCGTCCGCGGATCTCGGCGGCGGTGACGGAGTAGTCGCCGCTACTCGTCGCGACGCAATGCCTGCGCAGTCCCCATCCCAACGTTCATTGCTCAGCTTGCCTGGCGTCGAACATCGAGGAGATGTTCGCTGCCGGACGAGGCCCTTATCTGGTGGAGCGGACACTGCTTGTGAGCGGCATGTTGGATTTGTGCCGGGAGGCGATGGTGCGCGGGAACGTGCGTCTTGAAACTCCGGAACTGAAGGTTCGCTATCGGGTTGGGGCGGAATCTCATCACGCTCGCGCCTGAGGGTTCGATTGATTTGAGGAGGCCGCGAAGAGGCCTTGCGCATGACGTGCGGCGCCGGTCAGGTATGAACGCAGTACAATATCGGCGACTGGCCGGGGGCTCGGCTGCCGATTGGAGTCCAGAAGAGCTTCTGCTATCGCGCGCTACATCGACGTTTTTATGCGACTTATTCAAACCGGCCTCAGAACCGCCGTTTCCCTGCTGCTAGGCAGTATCTTCGTGCCTGTTGCTTTGCTTGCTCAGTCCATCGACGCGGTCAAACTACACAAAGACGCCATCGTAATCGACGGCCATGTCCACATCATCACGCCGGTCTTTCACCAAGGTTATGACCCCTGGAAAGAGCAGCCGACGGGCCTGTTCGACTATGCCCGCGCCAAAAAGGGCGGACTCGATGTCGTCGTGCACACCGTATACATCGAAGACCCTTACAACAACTACAACTACTCCGTCAAACAGGCCCTCCGCTTAGTCGATACCTTCTACCAAGTGCTCGACGCCAACTCGGACAAGATGGAACTGGCACTCACCTCGGCGGATGTGCGGAGAATCGTTGCCAAGGGCAAGATGGCCGCGATTCTGGCGCTCGAAGGCGGCTTTGACCCCGAAGGCGACCTCGAAGTCCTGCGGATGTTCTATCGCCTGGGCGTTCGTATGATTCAGCCGGTCAGCCACAACACCAGCAACGTCTTGATGGATGCAGGGCTTGGGTTGAAGAAGTGGGGAGGGCTCACCGAGCAGGGCCGCAAAGTGATCGCGGAGATGAACCGTCTCGGCATCCTGATCGATGTTTCGCATGCCACCGACGAGGCGCAGATGGCGATCATCGTGGCCAGTCGGGCGCCCGTTGTCGGCAGCCACCACGGCATCCGCCACTTTGTCGAGCACACGCGAAACCTCTCCGATGAAGTAATCAAGGCCATGTCGGCCAAGGGCGGGATGATGGGCCTGCATTCCATGCCGGGCTACATCGGGGTGAAATTTACGGAAAAGCGAACGGCGCGGGCCAGAGAGAACAACGGCCCGCCTCCAGCACCGCGGCTGGCGAACCTCATCGATGGTTACGAGTTCTTCCGGCCGCCCTTTGAAGATTATGGAAACTACATCACCAGTCTCGACGCCAAAATGCACGAGCGCTGGCGGAATAGCGGCTACGGCAAGCCCTGGCGCGAAATCCATCGCCGAGCGGTCGAGGGCGGCCGGGCCTTGCCGACGGTGGATGATTGGGCGGACCAGGCCGACTATGTCGTCGAGATGGTGGGAGACGGCCACATCGGCATCGGCCTCGACCTGATGAGCGGCCCCGCCATGCTCGGCTTTGACGCAGCGTCGTATCCGCGGATTACCGAAGCATTGGTCAAGAAAGGCTACAGCGAGCAGCGCATCAAGAAGATCCTCGGTGAAAACTGGCTGCGGCTGTTTGACGCGGCGAAGGCGCCGTGAGCGGCCCTTCGCCGATCGTGTTGACCCGCCTCGGATCTGGTATGCCTCGCCCTTCAGGTTCGAGTTCTCCAATAACCGGGGCGTCTGCTTGCATGCGCGAGCGCCAAAACCTCAATCTCGTCGCCCAATTTCCGATAGACGACTGAAAACGGATACCGGTGCAAGAGAAAGCGTCGCGTGCCGTAAAGGTATGGGGACAACGGCTAGGGAAGCGCCCGATTTGATCGATGGCGTGATCCAGTTCCGAGACGAACGCCTCAGCCGCGGCCGGGCTGCGCACCTCGTACCATTTCCTCGAGGCACCCGCTTCCCCGACGACCTGGGGATGGAGGTTAATACGCTGGGCCATCAGCGGCCAAGGATTTCACGGCGCGCCAAGGCCCAAGGAACGGTCTTGACTTGGCCTGACTCTATTTCGCGAATACGGCGCTGGATTTCTTTCGCCCACTCGGCTTCCGCATCCTCATCGACGGTTTCGTCCAGGCTTTCCATCAAAGAGCTAGCCAGAGCCGCTCGCGCCTCAGGGGGTAGCCTCAGCGCCTCTTCAAGTAGCTTGTTTACCTCGGACGCCATGGGACAAGTCTACCAAGAACGAGTAGGTCCATCTGACGCTGAAACGAATCAGTGCACGAGTTAAATCCGGTAGAATACTCCCGTGCCGAGACTCTCAGCCCTCGCAATCCTAGCCGTCGCCCTACTGGCATGCACGCCGGCGCCGGCGGCGCAGTACAAGGCCCTGATCATCGACGGGCAGAACAATCACAACTGGCAGGAAACCACGCCGCACATCAAGAAGGCGCTTGAGAGTACCGGCCTGTTCACGGTCGATGTCGCGACGTCGCCTCCGCAGGGTGAGGATCTGAGTAACTTCAAGCCCGACTTTGCCTCCTACGATGTCGTCGTCTCGAACTACAACGGGGAACCCTGGCCGGCAGCTACGAAGTCTGCTTTCGAAGCCTATGTACGCGAGGGTGGCGGTTTCGTCTCGGTTCATGCCGCCAATAACGCCTTCCCGGAGTGGAAGGAATACAACCGCATCATCGCTCTAGGAGGCTGGGGCGGGCGCGATGAAAACTGGGGCCCGTACGTTCGTTTCCGCGACGGCGAAATCATTCAGGACGCGACTGCCGGGCGTGGCGGAAGCCACGGCACGCGGCACGAATTCCCCGTCGTTATCCGCGACGCGTCTCACCCGATCACTCGCGGACTGCCGAACAAGTGGATGCACGCCCAGGATGAGCTCTACGACCGCCTGCGCGGACCCGCCGAGCATCTCATCGTTCTTGCTACCGCGTACTCCGATCCGTCGACCCGCGGTACGGGCGAGCATGAGCCCATGCTGATGACCATCCAGTACGGCAAGGGCCGCTCGTTCCACACAACGCTTGGCCATGACGCCGTCGCGATGCAGTGCGCCGGGTTCATCACCACCTTGCAGCGCGGTGCCGAGTGGGCAGCGACAGGGGAAGTTACGCAAGCCGTCCCCCACGATTTCCCCGGACCCGACGCGGTTAAACTTCGCTAGCCCCGCCTAAGACGGCGTATGCTAAGTTTGATACCGATATGCGCTGGATGTGGCTCACAGTCCTCGTTGTCTCAATCGCGGCGGCCGAGGACCGTCCCCGTCTCGAACCATTAGCAGGCAGTCCGGCGCACCCCGCCGGGAACCTGGGCACGGTCGAGAAGATCAAGCTCGGCGAGATGCTCTTCTTCGAGACGCTGCTCTCAGGGGGTAACCGCCGCAGTTGCTCCACCTGTCATAAGCCCGCGATGCTCTTCATGGATGGGCTGAGCCGCGCCTGGGGCCTGCACGACATGGAACTGCGGCGCAAGACGCCCGGCCTGCTCAACGTTGGTTGGCAGCGCTCGCTATTCTCTGATGGCCGCGCCAAAACGCTCGAAGAGCAAGCCTCGAAGCCCCTCGAAAATCATCTCGAGATGGACATTGATCCCGAGGAAGCCGCGGAGAAGATCCGCCGCGACCCCGCCTATGCGCAACTGTTTGAAAAGGTCTTTCCCGGTGAGGCGATTACTTTCGACTTGATCGCAAAAGCCATCGCGGCGTATGAGCGCACGCTGGTTTCCTACGACAGCGACCTCGACCGTTACCTGCTCGGTGACGAAACGGCCCTCAAGCCCGAAGCGGTGCGCGGCATGAAGCTATTCGAAGGTAAAGCCGGCTGTATTCGTTGCCATCACGGACCCCTGCTCACCGACCACCAGTTCCACTACACCGGTGTCCCCGAGATCTCAGGCGGCACGCCCGACGGCACCAAGCACAAGACGCAATCTTTGCGCGACGCCTACCGCCGCTCGTCCTACATGCACAACGGCCACTTCCTCAAGCTGCGGCATGTAATCGAGCACTACGAGCGGGGCGGCTCGGCGCCCGCCGGCATCCCAACAGAAATTGAACCGCTCGAGTTGAGCGAAGAAGACAAGTCAGACTTGGTGGCCTTCCTGCTCGCCCTCAACGGCCGGACCACGACCACTACCACGGACCCGCCCGGCAGCAGCGATATTTCCAACGCCCCGCCCCCCAAGACGGCCGAAGGCCCAGCGCAAGATCCCGCCTACTTGAAGCGCCCGCGTTAAACGTGCCGGTGCGGGTTCGGCTTGGGGTTGGACCGCTCCCTTTGGTCGCGGCTCGGCTAGAAAATGGTCGCCGGATGGCGGAGGATTCGGGTTTTCGAATTGAAGTTTCAGCTTAGCCGGACGGCAGCGCATCCTCGCAGGCCTGCGCCATCGCACGCACTTCATCGAGCGGTATAATCGCCCCCACTCCGATCCCGGGGCAATGCCCGCTCAAGCGTTTCCACGCCCGCTTATGCCCCACATGCTCGGGCCAAAACGGAAACGCCCGGCATTGAAGCGGCTTCGCCTCGTGAATGGAGCAAGCACCCTCCAGTAGGAAGTGACAAGCCTTGTCGGGCGGTGTCGTCAATCTTAGATCGCCGCCACTATCGAGGTCGCAATACGCCTCCCGGAATTCTTGTTCGCCGGCCGCCAAGTACTCTGCCGCCCGCGTAACATCGTCCTCGCTCAGATACACCTCGCCCGGCTGCGTACAGCAATTCGTACATCCCGCCTGGCACTCAAAGCGAAAGTTGAAACTGCCGACTTCAACCGCTTTCTTCAGGACCTGCTTCACGATTGATCCCTTTCTTGGAATCTCCGCAGCCTGCCGGTCACTCGAAAGTGCCGGAGCCTCTCCCGCATCCGCGTCCACACAGCCGCTGGATTCAACGACCAAGCCCAAGGCATGGTCTCCAGCACCCAAGCATCCGATCCGTCCTGATAAAACGCTTGGTCCCGGCGCACCCGCCGGAAGTCGAGTCTCTCGTACATCACTTGAGCCGCTGCGTTGTCCGTCGATACTCGGAGCCGAATCTTTTCGACCCCCATCTCCGCCAGTCTTTCTTTGGCTGCCGACACAAGCCGACCGCCGAGACCCCGGCGGCGGTGCTCGGGCAGTACGTCGAGCGTTAGCAGGCTTCCCGTTACTCGATTGACTTTACGATAGACCACGAAGCCGCCCAGTTCGCCGCCTGGCGTTTCCGCCACAATCGCGGACGCTGATCCACTCAGCATCCTCTGAAGGGTCTCACGGCTGGAAGCGACCGCAGCGGGAAAGCACTTCTGCTCGATGCACGAGATGCTCTCCAGATCGGCCGGCCGATAGTCGCGCAGCTTCATTGCGATACTAGCCTGCATTTCTCAGCACCTGACGGCCTTCTCACGCACTTCGCCTCGCCGCGTGGCGAGGAATGCAGGCCTAGGCATCGCTAGACAGTGAATGTCTCAATACTCGTTTGTATCTCGTCGCGGGGCAGCAGCGACGACCAATAGGCGACCACCTCCCGCACCGGCGGACGCCCTTCGCCAAACCCTGTCCCCGTTGGAGGCCCCGTCAGGATCAAGGGAATCAACTCACGGGTGAAGCGGTTGACCGCATTGCGATTCTGCCCGCGCGCTCCGATGCGAAGCTGCACCTCGGGCGGGTCGAGGTTTGCCGCCGCCACGCCCGCATGACAGGCATTGACGCCCAGCAACTCCGTGTGAATCTCGTCGAACGCCAAGCCGAGGTCCGCGAGCCTTTGGCGCACAATGCCGTCCGCGGCCCGTGCCTTCGCCACGGCGTCAGGCCAACTGTAGACTAGCGTCCCGATCGCCTTCCATCCCGCTGAATACGTGATCGATGTTTTCAGGGTCGGGGGCCGCGGTCCGCCCTGAATCCCACTGAGACGGACGCGATCCGGGCCGGCAGCCTCAAGCTGGACGCTGGTGAAATCGGCGATGCAATCGGGCGTAATGTAGTTCGTGGGGTCGCCCAGTTCGTAGACGAGTTGTTCTTTCACGGTGCCAATACTAACTCGGCCTCCGGTTCCAGCGTGCTTGGTCACAACGAACGAGCCGTCTGGGGACGCCTCGCAGATCGGGAACCCGATATTGGCGAAGTCCGGGATCGACTGCCAGTCGAGCTGACAGTTCCCGCCGCTCGCCTGCGCCCCGCATTCGAGGATATGCCCAGCGATGGTCCCCGCGGCCAGCCGGTCCCAATCCTCAGCGCCCCATCCGAACTCATGCACCATGGGCGCCAGCGTGAGAGCCGTGTCGGTCGAGCGCCCGGCTATGACGATCTGAGCGCCCGTCCGCAAGGCTTCGACTAGGGGAAACGCGCCGAGGTAAACATTCGCGCTGAGGATTCGGTCCCGGACAGCGGAGATCGGCTCCCCGGAATCCATGTCGTTGAACGACACACCGCGGCCGAGCATCTCGTCGAGCCGTTCGAAGATGTCGTCGCCCAGAACGACCGCCACTTTCGCGCCCTTGATGCCCGCGGCCCGCGCCGCCTCAATGACCGCTTCGGCGCAGGCTCGCGGATTCACGCCGCCGGCATTCGAGACAATCTTGATGTCTTTGTCGATGAGTTGAGGGAGCAGCCGGGCGGCCAAGTCCACGAAATCCCGCGCATAGCCCTGTGACGGATCCCGCGCCTTCAGCTTTTGAAGGATCGACATGGTTACCTCGGCCAGATAATCCAGCACGAGGTAATCAATCGGTCCGCCTTCAACTTGGCGGATGGGCGCTTCGAGCCAGTCGCCCCAGAAGCCCTGCCCACTCGCGATACGTAACGGAGATTTCATCGGGTAAGGTCAGTGGAACCCGAAACGCAGGGTGGTGTGCCCTCTATCCCCCCTGAGAAAGACCGTCAATTCCGGCAGGATTACTCGCCGAGAATGTCGATGGTCGTCGTGCCACGCACGCGCACCTTTTCGTACAGCGCGAGCCATTCGGCATGCGCCGGATGGTCGGAGTAAACTCCCAGTGCGTCCTGGTCATCCAACTCCATGCAAACACCGGACTGGCGCACGCTCTTGTCGCCGCTGGAATTGAAGGCGTTGAACGGCCGGCGCAGCTTGCCAAGCCAGACTTTGTTCAGGCCGGGGATTTTGTCCGGCAACTCAGCGGTCGCCTTTTTGAAGGCTTCCCAATCCGCATCGGTGGCTTCGGCAATCTCGGTGAAGTAGAAGCAGTGCATCAGCTTCTTCTCGCCCGCCTTCAGGCTGTTACCGCTGGAAAGAAAGAGGGCTGCGAGTAGAGTGCTCCATATAACGAATCGGCGCATGTTTTTCGATGTCTCCTTGAACAAAAGCAGCACGGCGGGGAGCCGCGAAGCCATGATTGTATCAATTTACTGCTTGTCAATCGGCCGCTTCAACAGCCTTTGGCGTCTCGACGCGCGGGTGTTCCGCTAGCCAGCGCTCGGCATCGATCGCCGCCATGCAACCCGTCCCCGCCGCCGTCACAGCTTGCCGATAGATATGATCCTGAGCGTCGCCGCTTGCAAACACGCCGGGGATGTTCGTATAGGTGGAGTCAGGCTTGGTTTGGATATAACCCAACTCATTCATGTCGAGCCAGCCTTTGAAGATACCGGTATTCGGTTTGTGGCCGATGGCGACGAAGAGGCCGCCGACATCCATCTTCGACGTTTCCCCTGTTTCGAGATTCTTGACGATGATGCCCTCAACTTCCTTTTCGCCAAGTACATCCACGACAGCCGAGTTCCAAATAAAGTGGATCTTCTCGTGCGCCTTCGCCCGCTCTTGCATGATCTTCGATGCGCGCAGCGAATCACGGCGGTGGATCACATAGACATCGGTCGCGAAGCGTGTGAGGAAGAGAGACTCCTCCATGGCGGTATCTCCGCCGCCGACAAGAGCCAGCTTCTGATCTCGGAAGAACGCTCCGTCGCAGGTTGCGCAGGCTGAGACACCATGGCCGAGCAGGCGCTTCTCGTTTTCCAAACCGAGATACCGCGCCGACGCGCCGGTTGAGATCACGACCGCATCGGCGAGGAAGGGCTTCTTTCCATCGACCAACAGCCGGAAAGGCGGTTGGGAAAAGTCAACCGCCATCACGGTGCCGTAGCGGATGTCGGTCCCGAAGCGTTTGGCTTGCGCCTCGAACTTCTCCATCATCTCCGGCCCCATGATGCCGTCTGGGAAACCCGGATAGTTTTCGACATCCGTGGTCGTTACAAGCTGGCCGCCGATCTCAGGTCCTTGAAACAGCAGAGGCTCGAGATTGGCCCGTGCCGCATACAAGGCCGCCGTAAATCCGGCCGGTCCCGACCCGATGATGATCAGACTACGCTGTTCGGCAGCGCTGAAATCAACTCCCTCGAACGCTGAGAGGTCCGGCGTGCCCGCGCCGCCGCCATTCGTTGCTTGTGACATCTGTTCTGTTCCCTTTCCTTTTCGGGGGCCACCAAACCGAGCGGCTTCCCTACCCTCCATTGTGATTGACGCTATCCAGCACCGACAAGCCGCCCTAATTCACGCAACGGGGGATTGCCATAGAAGGCTCCATCAATCTCGAAGGTTGGTACGCGTCGCTTACCTTGATTGTGCTCCATGACAAGCTCTGCCGCTTCCTTACTCTGATCGATATTGATTTCCTTGAACTCAATACCGTTGGACTTGAGGAAGTGCTTGGCGCGCCAGCAATCGCCGCACCACCTCGTTGTATACATCTTCACCGGATTCATAAGTTATTGGATGCCGTGACACCCGGAAGGATTCGCAGTTGTAACAACCATTAACTCTATTCCGCTATCTCCAATACCAGGAGTAAATCCTTCGCCTCGACCTGATCGCCCGGCTCGACAAGCGTCTTCGCGATTCGTCCATCGGCCGGCGCATAGATCGTGCTCTGCATCTTCATCGCCTCGAGGCTCAGCAGCTTGTCATTGCGCTTCACTTCGCCGCCTGCTTGCACATAGAGGCCGGTAATCAATCCAGGTGTCGGCGCGCCGATATGCCCCGGCTCGCCGGCCTCGGCCTTCGGGTGTGTCCGCTCCTTCACCTGCAACGAGTCGTCTCGAACCGCCACCTCGCGTGGCTGTCCGTTCAGCTCGAAGAACACGGTCCGCGTGCCATCCTGATGTGGATTGCCGATCGTCAGACATCTGATCACAAGCGTCTTGCCCGGCTCGATATCGACTGTGTATTCCTTGCCGGAATCCATGCCGTAGAAAAAGATCGGCGTCGGCAGAACGCTCACGTCCCCCGCGTCTCGCCGGATATCGCTGAACTTTTCAAATACCTCGGGGTAGAGAAGGTAGCTCAACACCTGATCTCGTCCGACCGGGCTGGGCAACGTTTTCTCCAAAGTTTTCCGCACCGCATCGAAATCGGCGGGCGGCAAATATTCACCCGGGCGGCCTTGAATCGGCTTCTTCCCGCGCAGCAGGATCTTCCGCGCCTTCTCCGGCCATCCTCCCGGCGGTGTTCCCAACGACCCGGCGAACAGATCCGCGACCGAATCCGGGAACGCCACATCGTGGTCATCGCGGAGCTTGAGCACGTCATCGGGCGTCATCCCTTTCACGATCAGGAACAGCGCCATATCACCGACGACCTTGCTCGACGGCGTCACCTTCACGATGTCACCGAAGAGCTGATTGACTTCGGCGTACATACGCTCGACTTCCGGCCAGCGATGCCCCAAACCCATCGCCGAGGCTTGCTGCTTCAAGTTCGTATACTGCCCGCCGGGAATCTCGTGCTGGTAGAGGCTCGCGCTGCCCGCCGCCGGACCGTCGTCGAACGGCACATAGTAAGTTCGCACTGTCTCCCAATAGCGCGAACAATCATTCAGCGCATTGCTGTCGAGCCCCGTGTCGCGCGGCGTGTTCCGCAACGCCTCGACCATCGAATTCAGGTTCGGCTGGCTGGTCTGGCCGCTGAGCGCAGCGACCGCCCCATCAACAATATCGACGCCGGCTTCGGCTGCTTTCAGCAGGGTCGCCGCGTTGAGTCCGCTCGAATCATGTGTATGGAAATGAATCGGTATTCTGATTTCCCGCTTCAGCTCCTGAACAAGCTCGAAGGCCGCATACGGTTTACACAGCCCCGCCATATCTTTAATTCCAAGAATATGCGCGCCCATCTTTTCGAGCCGTTTCGCAAGGTCGACATAATAGGCAAGGCTATACTTCGGCCTGCCGGGATCGAGAATGTCGCCGGTGTAGCAGATGGCCGGCTCGCAAATCGCTCCGGTTTCGTGAACCGCGTCCATCGCGACCTGCATGTTGTCGATACAGTTCAGCGAATCGAAAATCCGGAAAACGTCAATGCCTTGCCGGGCGGCTTCGAGCACAAATTCACGCACAACATTGTCCGGGTAGCTTGTATAGCCAACGGCGTTCGATGCCCGCAGCAGCATCTGGAAACAAATATTCGGCACCCGTACACGCAGTTCCCGCAACCGCTGCCAGGGATCTTCATGAAGGAAGCGCATGGAGGCGTCGAACGTCGCTCCGCCCCACATTTCGAGGCTGAACAGGTTCGGGAGCCGGTGCGCGATCGCGTCTGAAGTCTGCAATAAGTCGTGAGTCCGAACGCGTGTCGCAAGCAGCGACTGATGCGCATCGCGGAACGTTGTGTCGGTCATGAGCAGCGGTTTTTGTTCACGCACCCAGGCCGCGAACTTTTCCGGGCCAAGCTCCTGCAGCCGCTGCCGCGTCCCTGGTGGCGGCGGTTGCCCGTGTTCGAAGGGAACCACCGGCGGCTCCTCAAACTCAGCCGGTCTCGGCTTATCTTTCACGGTCGCGTTGCCGTTCACGATCACGCCCGCGATGTAGCTGAGCAGTCGTGTTGCACGGTCCCGCCGCTTTCTGAACTCGAACAACTCCGGGTGCTGATCGAGAAAGTTCGTCGTCACCTCGCCGGCTTGGAACGAGGGATGATTGACGACATTTTCTAGAAACGGAATATTCGTCTTGACGCCGCGAATACGGAACTCACGTAGCGCCCGGTCCGAGCGGTGGCAAGCGCCTGCCAGCGTGTTGTCCCAGGCCGTCATCTTGACTAGCAGCGAGTCGTAATAGGGGTTGATGACCGATCCCGCGTAGGCCGTCGCGCCATCGAGCCGAATTCCGAGGCCCGCCGGCGAGCGATACGTTGTGATCCGCCCATAGTCGGGAGCGAACTGGTTCTCCGGGTCCTCGGTCGTGATGCGGCATTGCAACGCAAATCCGCGAACATGCACATCCTGCTGCTTGGGGAGTGAGAGCGGCGGCTCATGAAGCCGGCATCCCTGTGCAATCAGAATCTGCGCCTGCACGATGTCGATGCCGACAACTGTTTCGGTGACCGTGTGCTCCACCTGTATGCGCGGATTGACTTCGATAAAGAACCACTCGTTCTTATCGACATCGAGCAAGAACTCGACCGTTCCCGCGTTGACGTAACCGGCTTCCCGCGCCAACTTGACCGCCGCATCGCAGAGAGCGGCGCGCAACTCGGCCGGCAGATTCGCCGCGGGCGCCACTTCGACGACCTTCTGATGCCGACGCTGTACCGAACAATCGCGCTCATACAGGTGCAGCACGTTGCCATGCGCGTCGGCCAGGATCTGCACTTCAATGTGCCGCGCCCGTGCGATGTAGCGTTCGAGAAAGACCGCGCCATCGCCGAAGGCCACCTGCGCTTCCTTGCGCGCCTCTTCCAGCTTGCCTCGGAATTCCGCTTCCGACTCGACGACGCGCATGCCGCGTCCGCCGCCGCCAAACGCTGCCTTGATGATGATCGGGAACCCGATCTTCTTCGCCGCCTCGCACGCTTCGTCGACGTCGCTCACCGGCTCGTCGAGACCGGGCACGACCGGCACGCCGGCCTGCTCGGCCAAGCGCCGTGCTTCCACCTTGTTGCCCAACAGCGTTAGCAACTCAGGCGGCGGGCCGATGAAAGTAATGCCGGCATCACGGCAGGCATCCGCCATAAGCCGGTTCTCTGACAGGAAGCCATAGCCGGGATGAATCGCGTCAATGTTGCGCTCTTTTGCGAGCGCGATGATGCCGTCGATATCGAGGTAGGCCGCGACGGGACCTTTACCGTGTCCGATCACGTACGCCTCGTCGGCCTTGAAGCGATGCAGGCTCAAGCGATCTTCGTCGGAATAGATCGTGGCCGTGCGCAGGCCGAGTTCGGTGGCGGCCCGCATGATGCGGATAGCGATTTCACCGCGATTCGCGGCCAGGATTTTCTTCATAGCGATGGTGGAGGACGTGAATGAAACTCGTCCTTCAGCTTATCGGGTTGCGATCGCAAGCGGCCAGGCTTGACCGATGCGGGGCGCGGCTATTCAGCGGCGTCGGCCGGCGTGGACTTCAATTGCTTGATCCAATCGAACAGCAGTTGGGCGCCTCGCTGATCCACGCGGTTCGTGCTCGTGGGAGGCATCTGGTTCGTACCGCGCACCGTGAGGCGCTTGTACAGGGTCGACCGATGAGGATCACCCGGCGCGACGACACGAGAGTCGCTCGTACCCATGCTGTCGTGAAGCGGCAGTTCGTTGATGATGTTCGCCTCCTCGAGCGGCGTCTTCAGGCCGAACTTTAGTTTCGAGTTTCCACCGCCGTCGTTGACGTGACACATCGCGCAGTTGACGTTGAGATAGGTCTTGACGCGCTCACTTAAGTCCGCCCGCGTATCGAACGGGTCGGGGAACGCCGCATACTCCGCGGGCGCTTTCTCGAGCGGCGTCTTGAACATCCCGATATGATTCAGCGTGCGGAGTTGGTTGTCGCTCACGCCGCCGTAATGATGGGAGCGATTCATTTGCGGCGTATTCAGCCCCAGCACAAAGCCGGCCGCGCGCGAGTGGCAGAACATGCATTCCTTGCGGCTCGGATAATGCCATACCTGCTCGCGGACGCCGCCCGGCGCGCTCGCATCCTTCACTTTGTAGGTCTTATCCAAACCGCCGGCCTCGATGAGATTGGCATCCGTCTGCTGGTCGTTCCAGAGGTAGGTGTAGCCGACCCAGTGATCGTCCTGCTTCACGACGATGCGCGTTTCAATTCTTCGCCGGGAAGCTGGATTGCCTTCTTCCATATCCAACGAAAACGACTTGACCGTGACCGCACCGTCATCAAAGACCCACTCGCCGTTTTCGCTGAAATTAATCCCTAACGCACCGGGAATCGCGAAGAACCGCTCTTTGTGGGCGCCATCGGACCAAAACTCCGCATTGATTTCATAAGGAATCACGCCCGGCGTCACTTCGTGATTCTTCACCGAAGTAAACAGGCCGGTCTCGCTCAATTTCCGCGGGAACGGTTGTGCCTGCTTGCGCGGCGGGTTGCGGTCGAGTTGGTAGATCTCGCCCCGGTCGTAGTCGAGGGCGTAAAACGAACCATCGCGTCCCGCCCCGAAGCTCGAAATTTTCACCGCCGTATCGGCCAACTCTCCTTCCCAGGTTTTCTTTTGCGCCTTGTGGTCGTAGCGGAAGCCCCACATCTTGCCGTACTGGTAGTCGCCGTAGAGATAAGCGCCGCGCAGTTCGGGAAACTTCGAACCCTGGTAGACATAGCCGCCCGTGATCGAGCGGCACTCGGTGTGATGATGCTCGGCGATGGGCGCGACGATGGGCGTCGGGCCGCGCTCGGCATTCGGGTGGAAGGGATGCGAGCCCTCTGTGACGCTCCAACCGTGATTGCTGCCGCGGCTGACGAGCTCGATGTACTCCCATAAATCCTGGCCCACGTCGCCGACCCAGGGTTGCCCTGACACCGGATCGAAACTAAATCGCCACGGATTACGGAACCCGTAGGCCCAAATTTCACCGCGCGCTCCGGGCATATCGACAAACGGGTTGTCTTTTGGAATCGAGTAGTTGCGGCCGGGGTCGGGGTGCTCCACATCGAGCCGCATCATGACGGCTTTCAAATCATTGACGCCCTGCCCGGTGCTATCGCGGTCAGAGCCGCCGGTGCCGTCGCCGGTCGTAATGTAGAGGTAGCCATCGGGGCCGATGATGGCCTCGCCACCGTTATGTCCGCCGGCGGGCCACTCGATGATGATCACTTCGGAGTTGCGATCGAGCCGTGGCGGATTACTGCCCGCGACGAGCGTAAATCGCGACACGCGGCTGATGCTCTCAGAGCGGTCTTTGATCTTCGGGTCGTGCGCGCTGAAGACGAATACTTGCCCGTTCTCGGCGTACTTCGGATGGAAGGAAAAGGCCGAGACGTTGCGGCCCATGTCGAGGTAGAGGTCTTTCGTGCCGCTGTGATCGGCGGGATCGAAGCTGTAGATAAGGCCGTTATACTCACCGATCAGAAAGCGCTCCGAGGTTGGGTCTTGGGCAATGAAGACCGGTTCATCGAAGATGAACTGCGGGAAGGCCCGCACCAGGCGGTAGGGCGGCGGCGGGTCCGGCGAACCGATGATGCGCGAGGTCGTCCACTTGACGCGCTCCGGAATGCCGTAGGGTTTGTCGGCGTCGCCCGCGGCCTGCTGCGCGAGACCGATTCCACTCGCGAGTAAGAACAGCGTTGCGATTGCCGCCTTGCGGCTCAACAGGTGCAGCGGACGGCTCGCCGCCTCGTATTTGGTTTGATAGATCATCGCCTTCTCAACTGGCCTTCTCAATTGGCACCCAGCACTCCTGGAAACAAAGACTCTAGGATAACCCGCGACGAGGGTTCCCGTCGCTCACCCGTCCGAAATGTTGGGGCGGCATGGTGTGCCCGTGCGGCCCCTCGGAATACTTACTCCCGCGGCGCCGATCACGGCCGGCGACGGCCCCGGCTACCGCATTCGTAGGGCGAAACGGCCGTGTTGCCCTCGTTCGCTATGACGGCGCGGTAAAACCGTGATCATGCCGTGAATGAAATGGTGAAATGCGTGAAGGGTTAGGGGGTTGTGAGGTACTGGTGCGATGCAGTCGCATATTTAGCGAATTTAAATTGCCAAATCGTTCTTGATCTGGTACCTTTCGATTACTGTTGCTCGGTGATGGACTTTTCGTTTGGTGTTTCACGGACCTCTCGATATTTTCTGATCTCGTGACAGATTCGTGGTTGGCATGACTGAAATGGGAGTGGCTGATGTCTTTTGAACAGCGATTCGTGGATATTCGTTCGATCGGAACCAGGATGAGTGTGGGCGTTGACCTTGCCACGCGGCTCAGCGGTGGCCTAAGAGCTTGGAAGGGCGTTGGGCTCGTGATGATGGCCTTGATTTGGGCCGCGCCCGAACTCAGCGGGCAGTTCTTCAACTTTCCCGTTCAGCCGGTGGGGCGAATGGTCTGCGTGTACTCGGCGGTGCCAAATCAGGACAACGCCGTTCGTGCCGTATTCACGGTCTCGAAAGATAGCCTACTGAAGGCAGAGACGAAGTGGAAGAAGGCACAGGCGAAGAGGAAGGCCGCTAAGAAGCCTTCCTGACCTCAGCCTGTCACGCTATGGGCCAGCGTACCGATCCGCTCACTGTTTTGTCAACTATATTATTGCCCAAATCAGGTCCGCGCGGAAGGCTTGGCTGACCGTACCGGTGATGTCCGTTTGGATTGTACGAATGACGGGGTCTTCAATCCCGTTTCAGTATCAAACGACATGCGAAAGTATATCCCCGCCACCATCGTGGTAAGCCTCAATACAGCCGTCACGGGGCTCCTCGGCACCTCCAAGGGTGGGGGCGTGCCCGTCAACGAAACGAGCGCTGTCTTGATCATCAACGACAACAACAGCCACTTTCCGACATCCGGTTCCGTCTTGCCTGCATCGGACACGTGTGGAATCACCGGCAGTTCTCCTTTTTTTCAGCCGGACCAGCGCTATCCGTGCCCGCAGAAGGGAGTTCTGCTTCCATCGAGATCGATAACGTGGGATGGCGTCCAGTTCCCGGTACCCGGCGCGCCTAACAACCCCGCCGTGCTGCCCGCTGTTAACGGGGATGGCGTCCCCATCTGCCAGGACATCTTCGATCAGGACAGCACGGAGTCGTGCTTCCATACAACAACAACACTCCGGTTTACAAACATCGTTGCTAACGGTGCGGCGATCGGTGCCGGAGGTCAGATTACCGCCACTGTCTCGGTGTTCTCGGTCGAAGGCATCTCCGTTACGCCTTCGAACACACAGCAAGTATCCAGCGTTTTTGATGGTCTAATCACCGATGTGACCGGCGCGCAGGGAGGGTTCCAGTGCGTAGAAGGTGTCCGGGTTGTAGACATCGAACTCACGGAAGGCTTTGGTAGTGCGTTTAAGCCGTTGGGTGCGCCGACAATAGCCCAGGGTGACTTTACCACCGAGAATGGATACCCGCTTATCGAGTTAGCGGACGGAGTTTCGCCGCAGCCGGTAGGCGGCACAGGAGGCGGTGCGACCCAAGCCACTCGCTTCAAGATCAGTTTTCGTAATGTTCCGGCCGGTGTCGTGCTTCACGTGCCCAACACAGTTGACGAGGATGACAGCGAACTCGAAGGATGCGTGGTGGACCCTGGCGGAGATGCCTTGTGTCTTCAGCGTGTGGAGGGTGCGGATCAAGACGGTGCCGATGGCGCCGCGGGGGACGGTGTTGGGGACTACGAGGTGCCGCTGAGTGCCGGCAATGGGCATGTCATCTATGAGGTGATGGATGGCGACCCCTTCGATGACCAAGACATCACCGTTCCAGCCGCCTTTACCTGCTCACCGGGTTCCCCTACGACGAATCTGCAAATCACAGCAACGTTCGCCCCGCTCAGCAACAACGGCTCAGCCGGTGGAGGTCCCGTGCCCCGTTTCTTCCAGGTAACGCCGACCGAGGCGGATCTCGGCCTGGAGAAAACCGTCGAGCCCAGCAGCGCGACACCCGGTGTTTCCCAAGTCGTCTACACGCTGACCGTAACGAATTACGGCCTCGCCGACGCCACCAGCGTAGTGGTGAGCGATGTCCTTCCGGCCGGGTTGACCTACGTATCCGACGATGCAGGGTGCGTCGTTGTCGCTAACGCCATCAGCTGTGACGTGGGCGATCTGGCTGACAGCGCAAGTGCTGTGATCAACGTCACAGCCAGTGTCGATGCCGACGCAATCGGCGTCCTCACCAACAATGCCGCCGTCACAAGCGCGAACGCGGAACCTGCTCCCGACCCCCATTCCAACCTTGCGAGCGCTGATGTCACTGTCAACCGCGATCCCATCGCCAATGCCGGCCCAGACCAGACGATCAACGCGCCAGGGCCAGGCGGTGTCGATGTGGTACTCGATGGGTCAGGATCGAGCGACCCGGATGGTCAGCCGCTGAGCTACACCTGGACCGGACCCTTTGGCACGACCTCTGGCGTCAGCCCCATGGTCCACATTCCGGGGGGCAGTCACAGTGTGAAACTCACTGTCGAGGACGGCGTCGGCGGCATCGATATGGACGCTGTCACAATCAACGCGCGCACGCTGATGGTGTCCCCGGCGGAGCACACGTTTGTCCGTCCGCAGGGTTCCGACCCCGATTCGAAACCGTTCTTCGTCAAAGCATTGGGTGGAACGGTCCCGTATTCGATTGCCCGCACGGCAAGCTGGCTCGACTCCAGCATCACGTCCGGCTCGTCGAGCGGGGAGTCCGACCAGATCCAGGCCATCGCCGATCCCGGCGATCTCGCCCCCGGCAGCTATACGGGCAGCTTGGTGGTCAACGGTCCCGGAGTGATTAAAGAGGCGCTGTGGGCCAAGCTGATCGTGACTGCGATCTCAGTGCCAGGGCTGCTGCCGCCCGATCCGGAGGAAAACGGAGTCGTCGACGTCGCCGACTTCACTCCTTTCGGCGAACCCGGGCACGCCATGGCACCTTTGTCGCTGGTGATCATATCCGGAACCGACTTTGTTCCGGAGGGCGAGTTTTCCCCGGACAGCTTGCCTTTGCCGACCAGCCTCGGAGGCGTCATGGTGCTGTTCGACGGCATCCCTGGCGGGCTGCTGTTCGTTTCGCCGACGGTGATCATCGCGCAGTTGCCCCCAGGGCTCACGCCACCCGTGGCGGAAATGATCGTGATCAACGGAGGAGAGAAGGCCGCGAGCACTCCTCAGCCCGTTGCGATCGCAACTTATTCGCCTGGTATCTTCACGCTCTCTCAGGATGGCCTAGGGCAGGGGATCGTTACCTTCGCGGGCGGGCCGAATCTGGCGGCACCCGCCGGCACGGTTGGCGACAGTCGGCCGGCAACCGGCGGCGACCATCTAACGATCTGGGTCAACGGTCTGGGTCCCGTCGATCCCCGGCCACAATTCCTGTGAACCGGACGGGATTTGTCTGCCCGACGGATCGAATATCGTCCTTCATCGGACGACGACAACACCCGTGATCCGCATCGGCAACATGATCGTGCCTGAAGGGAACGTCCTCTTTTCGGGGTCGTCAGTCGGCTCGGCGGCAATCTACGAAGTTGTCTTCACCATGCCGGGGGGCACGGCAACCGGACCCGATGTTCCGCTGACGATTGACATCGGCGGCGTCACGAGCAATACGGTGACGATCGCGGTGGAATGAAGCGCACTGGAATAAGTAGGGCTGCAATGAGGCGCGGTTTAATTCGCGACCAGCATGCGCGTCGTGCTGCTCAGCTGGAGTGATTGCTGTGACACGATAAGGCCACCCGTTACCAACTCGAAGGGGTAGGTTACGGTCAGCTCGACGATGCTTCCGCGCGAGCGGTCGGGCGTCCACACGGGCGCGGAAACCACGATTTTGGTCGTGTCCAACCCAATGGTGTTGACCTTGACGCGATTGGCTATCTCGACGTCGGTGATGTCGTTGTCGCTGCCGTCCAAGACCGGGTTGTTCGAGCCGTGCATGGTTGCGTAACGGGCGCCCCGCCGCGTCGCGTGCGCAATCGTCGTATAGGTCCAGACCGCGCGCCCGATTTCCATCAGGCCCACGAGCAGCACGATGAACACGAGGAACACCAGAGCGAACTCGATCATCGTTACGCCACGTTGCCGCACGCGCCGTCGAAGGCTGCTCTGGGCGTTTCCGCCGCGAAGGGAACCTTGTTGGGCGCTCACTATTGCACCCTCATGTAGCCGCTGTGATTGATGACGGGGTTGACCGGAATACCTGGATACTCGGCAACCGTCTGAAACGTATACTGCACCTTCGCTCTTACGAATACGCGGGGCACGCCGTAGCCGCCGGCGCAGACCGTGGGACCGCATGCGACAACATTTGCGCTGTCATCCGGCCCGTCGGCGGGCGCGTCAGGGCAGTCGCAATAGTGCGTGGCCGTCGCGGTTACCGCAAGCAGATCCTGCGCGCTTGACGTCACCATCCCTTCCATGCCGGCGTCATCAGCCGCTTCGCGGTTGCCCTGCGAGCCGTAGAAGGCCCCCTCGTGAGAGGCGCTCGCCACAGCGATGCCGTGGAAGAAGAGCCGCCCGAAGTCGATGGTTCCGATTGTCAGCAAAGCCAGTACGGGAAGTGTCAACGCCAGCTCTATCGACGCCGTGCCTTTTCTGCCCCTCATGCCATATCTATGTTGCGCCATTGTGCGCTCTCTTTCTGGATCATTCACAGCGGCGTTAGTCAGTCAGCATCGGCCGTGTAATATCCGGCAAATCGGATGGATCGGGTGGTAGCGTGAACTGCGGATTCCCGAGTGATGCGGTGCCGGTCACATCGATCGTGTTCGCGATCAGCATCGACCAGGCTCCGTTCGTAGTCGATGTCCCGGCCCAGTCCACATGCTCGTTGGGGAAATACATAATGCCGTTGATCACCGACGCATTGTTACCGCGTCCGAGTTTATTACCGGGCGGTGCGTCTACTGAGCTGCGGCTGGCGAAGAAAAGTATCCCTTTGTAGATGCCGCTTGACTGCGGAGACAGCATGATCGTGCCATTGCCGCCAAGGTCGATATGGTCGTGCCCGCTGATGTTGTAGTTGTAGAACATCAACTCGCTGCCGGTGATATCCCCTCCGGTCACTGACAATCCACTCATCAGAGCGTAGATCCCGGGCTCGAACGTCCAGGTTCCACCGGTAACCCTGATCTGGGCGTTGAAGACGCACTGGCCGCCTGGACACTCATAGGTGTTCGTTGTCGTGTTTTTCACGCCCTCGGGCCAGCCCGCGAAGTTTGGTTCGGGAATGTGCGCCAAGGGGTCCAAAACCGGAGGTAGATTCTCCTCCGGCAAAGGGTTATAGCCGCCTCCGGTCGCGTCGCCGGCGGCGCCGATCCAGGCGCCTGTCAAAATGCCGCCGCCCGCCGTACGTATATCGGAATTCGAGATGATGCCGCAACTGCTGGAAATTGCGCCGCCCCCGGCGGCCCGAATCGAGTCGACGCCGGCTGATCGTTCGAGTCCGATCACGCAACCATCGCCGAAAGCGACCAGGCTTGCGACAGCCCGCGCTGATACGTCCGAGCTGGTCCAACCGACAATACGCATGAATGTCGATGGAAAACTCTGAGTGATGACGACTGCGACTGACCGGTCGTCCCCCGCTGGGGTTACCTGGACGTCAACACCGCTGACGCCGTGCTCGAATGCGTTCAGCTCCGTGGCGTCTTTGCCCGCCGAGTCGACCAAGCCGAGATTCCGCCTCTGCTGCTCCCAGTTGGCGGCCAGGGCACCGGCATCGGCCGCGCCTTGCATGCGTGTTTTCTCGAAATAGAGGCGGCCGCCATCAAAGACCAGTCCCATCACCGCGAACAGAACTCCGACGCTGGCCGCGAACATGATGAGCATCTGTCCGCGCTCCAACAAGCCATGTTTGTGTTTTCTCATTTGCACCTCATCCGCCGTGAGACTCCGGGGCTGCGACCTCGGGCGCGGCTCGCGCGCAGTTATCTCATCGGCCAAACGGGACAGATCGTGAGAAAGAAATAGGTATAAGTTCCCGGCCCTGATCAGCGGCCGAGTAGCGGTGGGCTATCGCCGAAGGATGGAATCCGCTTCGACGACAAGCTGCCGGACGATTTCACCCGCCGGCTGAACAATATTGACCAAGCCCACGCCCTGACCCGCATAGAGCGCCATCGACTCGATCTCTCCACTCGTTTCGCGGTGAGGAGTGAAACCCATAAAGCGCCGCACCTGGACCGTCTCGCCCCCCACCGTTGTCGCTCCGACGACGGGCTCATCCGGCCGCCCTTCGTTGCCCCGCGCTTCCTCGGGCAGCCACTGCTCGACAAACCGCGTCCGAAGGGTCCGGTGAGGTGCGTTTGGCCATGTGTAGCCAAACAATGTCGTGCGAACCGTATCCGTTTCGTTCGCCGCCAGGATCTTCTGTTGATAGACCGGATGAGTCCGCGCCTCGGCCGCCGCCAGGAATCGGGTGCCCAGCACCGCGCCTTGCGCTCCTAGCGCCAGTGCCGCCACGAGCCCTCGCGAATCAGCAATTCCGCCCGAGGCAACGACTGGCGTTGACGGTACGGCGTCGACGACACGTGGCACGAGCGCCAGCGTTGACACTTCGCCCCGGATATGACCGCCGCCCTCGACGCCCTGGGCGATAATCACATCAACCCCGGCTCGCACGGCTTCCACGGCCTCGGCGACGGACCCGACCTGATGCATGACTTTCAGCCCCGCGTCGTGGGCCGGTTGCACGAAGGGCCCCGGATCGCCCCAGAAAAATGACAGGAGCGGGACACGCTCTTCGATGCAGACGGCGACATGTTCGCTGACGTCCGCCGGCAGCAGCATGTTCACGCCGAACGGGCGCGTCGTTTGGCTTCGCAGCGTGCGGATATCCTGCCGCAGCAAGTCAGGCGGATTCCGCCCGAACGACATGATGCCCATCCCGCCGGCTTCGCTTACCGCCGCCGCAAGCTCAGGTCCTGTGATGAACCCCATCGGGGCGCAGAAGATGGGGTATTCGATTCCCAGAAGATCACAAAGTGGAGTGTGCAGCTTCATTTGGTCTCGATAGGCTGTGTTGGCCCCCTATTGTTACCTGAATCCGTTGTCACCCGTATGTTTAGCTAGATTCGGTACGCTGTACGATCCGCGGCCGCGCCCAAGGCCATGTGGTTTAATGATAAGTGGAATCCGGCGGCTTGATGTTCGAAGCGATGTGACACGATCAGGAATCGGGCCGTCCGGGGAGGGTGAACGTGCCAGCCGCGGCCTTGCTTTTCCTCGTATTGCTGCCACCACAACTTGTTGACCGCACGAAGGAGATCCAGTCACCTCCGGCGGCTGAGCAGCAACTCAGTGACGAAAAAAGAGCCGACATCTTTATGGCTCGCAAGATGTACCGTGAAGCCATTGAAAAGTATCAGTTCGCCATTCAAGCCGAACCTGGCTCGGCGCCGCTCTACAACAAACTGGGCGTCGCTTACCACCAGCTCCACCTGTTCCCGGCCGCTAAGCGAAACTATGAGCGGGCCATTCGCCTTGACAAGACGTTCTCGCGGCCTGTGAACAACCTGGGCACGGTTTACCATGCCGAGCGTAGCTACAAGAAAGCTGCCAAGACCTACCGCAGGGCCCTAAAACTGTCGCCCGATGTGGCCTCCATACACAGCAACCTCGGAACAGCCTACTTCAGCCGCGGCAACTACAAGAAAGCGACGGAAGAGTTTCTTGTCGCCTTGCAACTCGACCCGCGGGTGTTCGAGGCTCGGGGCCGCTCCGGTTCGCTGCTGATGGAACGATCCGTCGAAGACCGCGCCAAGTATCACTTCTTCATGGCCAGAGCCTATGCGTCGGCCGGTATTTTCGACCGCGCGCTGCTCAATCTAAGGAGAGCCTTCGAGGATGGCTACCGCAAGCCGCGCAAGGTTCTCGAAGATCCTGTTTTCGCTCCGCTATTGGACAACGTTGAATTCCAGGCGCTTGTCGGAGTCGGCCCACGCCAGGCAGCCCGCTGATCCGCGCCCACGCGCACCCGGCGCAACCATAACATAAATGCCCGAAGAGATGACCGATGCCGCACCGCGCACGTCGCGGCGAGCCAACATTATTGTGACCGTGGTAGCGCTGATGTGCGTTGTCGTGCCGTTCATGTTTTGGAAGGATACCTGGTTCGGGCGCGAACTCAGCGACGACGAGATCCGTGAGTACCTGGCCGACACTGACAAACCGCGCAATGCGCAGCACGCTTTGGTGCAGATCTCCGAGCAAATGGCCAACGGCAACCTCGCAGCTCAGCAGTGGCGACCGGAAGTTTTGAAACTGGCCAGCCACCCGCTATCAGAGATCCGTATCACGACTGCCTGGGTGATGGGGCAGGACCGGGAGAACGAGGCTTTCCACGCCAAGCTTCTCGCCATGTTGGATGACGCCGAACCGCTTGTGCGCCGCAATGTCGCGCTATCGCTGGCGAGGTTCGCCGACCCCGCCGGGCGGCCCGTGCTGCGCGCCATGCTGCGTCCTTTTACTGTGACGACGCCGCATACGGGAACGCTTCAAAACCGCTTGGAGCCAGAGGATTCGGTAGATCACGGAACGCTGCTGGCCCGCATCGAACAACCTGGCGTGGAGGAGGCGGCCGAACTGCGCTCACCGGTGCCGGGGATCGTCAAGCAGCGGCTTCTCGATGATGGCTCAGATGTGGCGGCAGGCGACGGGATCATGCTGCTCGACCCCAGCGCCGATCACGTCTTCCAAGCCTTGCGCGCCCTTTTCCTGGTCGGCGCCCAGGAAGACCTCGACGATGTGCGCACCTTCATGCGGCCACGCGAAGGCATGGCCGAGCACATCGCTCAGCAAGCCCGTTTAACGGCGGACCAGATTCGCGGACGGGCCGCCGCCCCCCCTGATCGAGCCCCGTAGCGCAGACCTCGGTTTTGGGGTCTGTGGCTTTTCAAACTTTCGCAGGTCCCACCCAGCGGTCGAGAAACTCATAAGCCTGCCTCCGAACATCCGGCGGAAATTCGTGGCCCGCTTCAGGATGTACGGCGACAAGCTTTTCACCCGCTTCGAAGATATTCTCGTAGATCGGCCAAGCCGCATCGACACAGTCGCGTACGCCGGAGACTTCAAAGTTTGTATCGTTCAGCGGCGCGTTGATAAAGACGGCCCGCGGGGCTTGGGCGGCGAGGACGTGCGTGAAGTCGAAGGGCATCTTCGCCGGGTCTCGATCGTACGCAGCGGCGATGCGCGGCATGTAGCCTTTGTGGCTCCAGCCGGTGAGATCGCCGCCCTTGTATTTATAGAACGAGTTAAAGCCGCAACTCGTGACCATCGCACGGATGCGCTCGTCGAAGGCCCCAACGTAGAGCGTATTGTGGCCGCCGAGCGAGTGCCCGATGCAGCCGATACGGTCTTTGTCGACTTCGTTGAGTGACTGCAGTAGGTCCACGGCGCGCATGTGGTTCCAAATACCTTTCATGGTGGCGCTGGCGTAGCCGTTCGCGTAAGGGTCGTATGCGTAGTCGCCGAAGTTGGGATAGTCGGGAGCCAGGGTGACGTAGCCCCTTTCGGCGAGTTCCTTCGCGTAGTGCAGATCGGGCTTGCCTCCGATGGCGGCCGGTTCGCCTTTGCCGATCTTTGTCGTTTGATGCAGGCACAGCATGCCGCCGGTTTTGCCGTTCAGATTCTTCGGGATGAACAGATACGCCGGTACGCGATCGTTCTGTTCACTCACGAACGTGACTTGTTTTCGCGTCAGGGCGGGGAAGTCGGTTGTCTCGATTTCCTCGATATCGAGCGGCGTCCGTTCTGTTTTGGGAAACTCGCCCATGACGAGCTGCATGTTGTAGAGGATCACCTCGCGCCGCCGCGACCACTGGGCGCGGTCTTTCACATTTACGAGGGGGTCTTCGGGTTCGGAGAGATCGCCCATATCCGGCGCGCAGGCGCCCAGAGCGCCTGCGGCGGTTATGAGGAAGCCGCGCCGGCCGAGTGCGGTGGACCAAGGGGATTTCATAACGCTGCTCCTTTAGCGAGCCTTCTTGACGAGTTCGTGAATCTTGCCGATGATGGTCTCTTCGATCGAGGACGCAAACCGCCCCGGTTGACCGTAATAGATCATCGCGCTCTCGGCCTCATACCCGCCTTCATTGAGAACGCGCAGCGACGGGATGTAGGCGAACACGTCGTTGCTGTATCCGGCGACCCAGAGCTTGTCGGCGCCGAGTTCTTTCTTGAGCCGTAGCGCGTAGTCGACAACAACCTCGCCGCCGAGGGCGATCAAGGTCAGGCCGTCCCCGAACCGCCAGACCTGCGCCGGATAGGGGTAGCGCCGCGGTAGGCTTCCCTTTTCGTCAAAGGTCTTCAGCATTAGCCGCGCGTGGAATTGTTCGTACTCATTCCCTTGGCGCAGCCGACGCTCAAACTCCTCGCGCGGAGGCGGCTGAGCGAAGGCCACCGGAAATTCCTCGTAGACCGGTTTGAGGGGGCCGGCGAGGGCGGGGAATTCTTTCGCCACCGCGCGGGAGACCATTCCGGCAATCGTTTTACCGTGCTGGTTCGCCATCTCGACGCCGCCGCGCGGGTAGGGGTTGGCGTCGGCCCCGCAGCCCATCATGAACAGAGCGACGGCCCCGGGATAGTCTTCTTCGATGACCTGCTGCGCCGTGCCCGCCCAGCCGCCGTGGAACTCGTAGTCAGTCCCGCGAATCGCGGTGTTGTGGCAGGCGTAACCGAAGACGATCGCGAGCATCGTTCCCTCGGCGTCGCGGACGCGCAGGATCGGCACGTCGTGATCGACAGGACCCTCCCAGTTGTCGTTGCCGCCCTTGAACCCATCGGGGGTCTCAAGGCGGCGGTTCACCGCGAACCCGGCGCGCGTACGTCCGAAACTGACTTCGGCAGGTTTCAGGTTAGCGAGGGCCTGGCCGATCACGCGGATGACCTTGTCCTCGAGGACTTGCGTGTATTCGTCGACGTCGGCCCACTGCTCATCGCTCATTTTGGGATAAGCGGCGGCGAGGGTCCTTCCGACGACAGGGCCGGTGTGGGTGTGCGAGGAGTTCAGCAGAATGCGCTCGCGGGAAAGACCATAAAGCTGCTCGGCGCGAGTGGTGACACGCCGGGCCAGGTCTTGCGGGAACCCGAGCATGTCGGTCGTTACAAGAACGGCGCGGCCGCCCGCGTCGTCGCGCAGAGCAAGCGCCTTGGCGTGGAGTTGCTGAGCCGTGCCTTCGGCAGGTCGATCGCGGTTCCCGTAGCCGGCCATCCAGATCGGCTTTTCGGGCGTAATCGTAATGCTCGCGGCGCCCGCTTGCCAGCCTTGGGCGGCCACGACGAGTGGCGAAACAGCGGCGAGAAGGAGCAAGCAAGCGCATCGAACCGCATGGGGGATCTGCATCGCCCCTCCAATATCACGGCGGCCCCCGAGGGCTGTCAAGCACAGTAATCACGAACGCTCATGTTTGAGCGCGATAGTGACGAACACTCATGTTTGTCACGCCCGGTTCATGAGCGTCTCGCTCCCCTCATGCCCGCGCTGGGGCACGAACCGTTGCCATGTCCGACAATGAAGGTTCATGTTCGGCTTACTTGCCCTTACGGTTGCCGCCATCGCGATCGTCATGTTCGGGATGGCGATTGGTGTCGTGATGAAGCGGCCCTGCTTGCGGGGATCCTGCGGCGGGCCTGCCGTGCTCGATCCGGACGGCGACCCGCTTTCCTGCGGAACCTGCCCGAACCGCGACAAGTCCGAGCACGCGCCGGTCGCTTGAGCTGAACCCTCAATCCTCCCGCCGAAATATTCTCCACCACGAGACGCCTGTCTTCTCGCTAAGCCGAGACCGGTCACGGCTCGGGTCGAAGATGGGCGCCGACCTAGCTCGAAGCTGTTTCTCCGTGAGCCTGTAGTTCGTCGGGTTCATCATCCGCATCCGGCGTCAATAGGGTCGGCGTCTCATTGTTTTTGAGGTCCAGTTGCTCGATCTTGCTGAAGCGGCTCGTAATCTTCCGCGCCGACATATGCACGCGATCGACGTCTTCGCCGGCCTGCCGGATATGTTTCGCGAGATCATCCATGCGGCCACCGAAGCGTTGAAAATCGGCCGCAAGCGTTCTGAGGTGTTCCTGGATAATATGCACCTGCTGGCGGGTCGCTTCGTCCTTCAATACGGCGCGCGCTGTCGTCAGGATCGCCATCAATGTTGTTGGCGAGCACATCCAGACGCGCGCCCGATGCGCCTCGTTGACAAGGTTCGGATGCATGGAATGAATCTCGGCGAATACGGCCTCGGCGGGTATGAACATGACGGCGCCGTCGGATGTCTCGGGCGGAGCGACGTACTTCTCGGCGATCGCTTGAATGTGCGTTCGCACGTCTCGCACAAATGCGGCTTCGGCGACTTTCCGTTCCTCGACGCTGAGGCGGGAATCGATCTTACGCCGATAGTTTTCGAGCGGAAACTTGGAATCGATCGGTACGTTGCCGGTCGGCGACGGCAGAAAGAGAATACAGTCCACGCGATTGCCGTTCGAGAGCGTGTGCTGCGTTTTGAACGCCGCTTCGGGCAGCAGGTTGCGAACCAGCGCTTCCAGTTGCACTTCCCCGAACGCTCCGCGCGCCGAGCGATCGGCCAGCACTTCCTGCAGGCTCACGACGCTGCTTGAAAGTTCAGTGATCTTCTGCTGCGCGGCGTCGATGATGGCGATCCTCTCGACGATCTCGGTGAATGTGGCGGTCGTCTTCTCGAAGCCTTCCGAGAGCCGCCGGTCGACCTGACCACTGATCTCGAGCAGTTTCTGATTCGTCGCGGCGGTCAGCGCGTCCATACGCGTGCCGAGTTCGGTGGTGGTCCGCGAAAGCGTCTCAGTGAGTTGCTGCTGAACGCGGCCGATGCCGCGGTCGAGCGCTTCCTGCTGCGACCCGACGGCGGCGGTGTGGCGCTGTTCGAGGCTTTGCCGCAACTCGCTGAAACTTTGAGCGAGGCCCTGTTCGAAGCGGTGCAACGAGGCCTGCTGTTGTTCGCGGGCCGCGGCAAGCTGCTCAAACAGGGTCTCGCGAGCCTCCACCTGCTGTTCTCTGACGTCGTGGTCGAGGCGGCGTACGACTTCATCGGTGTCGCGGGCCTGCTCGCGAAGCTGGCTTGAGAGGTGTTCTCCGTGGCGGTTCTGCTCATCGAGCCGCAGCGAGAGCCCTTCGAGCGCCCGATGAACCTTCGCGACCAGCCAAACCGCGGCCGGTACCGCCGTCAGCGCCAGCGCGAGCAATAAAGATTCGGTGGTCATCAGGAAGAAATCCGTGCGTCCCGCCTCGGGGAATACATTACTGGGAGGCAGCGGGCAAGATTCGCAGCCCCTCCACGCCCGGCAACTCCAACCGGAATAAGGCCCCTTGCGTGTCCTGTGCGCCCAGGGCGCCGGTTATGAAGAGTTGATCCATCTTGGGGCCGGCGAACGCTACGTTGCTCGTCGTGAGGTTGCCTCCGGGTAGCCGCCGGATGAGCCTGCCGCTGGGATCGAGCACCTGCACTTGCCTCATGCCGTAGTGGGCGACATACAGATTGCCCTTGGTATCGAGAGCCATGCCGTCGGGCTGGTTGTCGATCTGGTCGCCGCTCATTCCGGGCAGGTCGGCGAACACGCGCATAGGCCCTAACTTGCCCGGGGCGGTCACCGGAAACTCGAGAATGCGGTTTCGCTTACTCTCACCCACCAACAACGTCTTGCCGCCGGGGCGCAATACGATTCCATTCGGGTACAGCAAGCCGCCTGTTGCCAAATGAGTCGTACCCTTCGTATCGACATAATGGACGGTCCCGATCGGCTCTTCGGCCGAATCGCCCGGGTCAGTGAAATAGAAGCCTCCCCGAGGGTCAAGCGTCAGGTCATTCGGCGTCCGCAGGGGCCGTCCCTCGCACTGGCTCGAAGCCTTGCCGATGATCTTGCCGTTTTTGTCGAGGTGCAGAATGGCGTGCTGATCTCTGTCGCAAACTAGGTGTGTGCCATCCGCCAGCACCTTGTGGCCGTTCGGCGAACCTGTCTCGGCCCAAATCGACGACAGCACGCTCGAATCGCCCGTGAGCGAGATCCGGGTGATGTGCTTGCCGTGAGAGATATAGGCGTATCCGGCGTGGTCGAAGACAATCCCCTCGCTATAGGCGGGGACCCGAACGATCTCGACTGGCACCGGTTCATGGGGCACAGGTTCGGCTGCCCACGCGGGAACGGCGCTGAGCAGGACGGCAAGGACTAGAATTCTGGAAGGAAACGGCGTGGCGCCGCTGCGGTAATACGTTCTCATCGACTCGGAGCTTGTGCCGAGATTATAACGGAACTATTTCTTGCGGGGCCGTTTTCCAGGAGGCCGTTACGTGAGCCGGTATGATGGCTGCGCCGGTTTCATGGAGCCGAGACCGAGAAGGCGTTCGGCTGCCGTAGCAGCGTCCGAAAGTCCTCGATCGCCAGCGGCGGGCTGACGTAGTGCCCCTGGACGCCGTCACAGCCCTTGGACGTGAGAAAGTCGAACTGGTCCCGCGTTTCGACCCCCTCGACGATCACTCGCAGGTCGAGGCTGTGGCCCAAGGCGATCAGGCCGGCCGCGATCGCCGCGTCACCCGGGTTGGACGTGATGTGGCGCGTGAAAGAATCGCTGATTTTGAGAACGCTGATCGGAAATTGGCGCAGGTAGACCAACGATGAGTATCCGGTTCCAAAATCGTCGAGTGCGATCTGAACGCCTTTCGCGAACAGCTCCACCAGCGGGCGAATCGTTTGGTCGGCATTGGCGACGAGCGCACTCTCGGTGATCTCCAGTTGCAGGCGCGACGGCGACAGACCGGATTTATCGAGGGCGCGTGTCACAACTTCCAGAACGTCGTGCCGGAAAAACTGCCGAGGCGAGACATTGACGGAAACCTGAAGAGGGGGCAGCCCGGCGTCGTTGAAGCTCGCCATTTCGCGGCAAACCTTGTCGAGCAGCCACTCACTTAGCGGCACGATCAAGCCCGTCTCCTCGGCGATAGGGATGAACTCGTTCGGCAAGACAAGCCCGCGCTCCGGATGCGCCCAGCGGACCAGCGCTTCACAGCCCGTAATACGGCCCGACGGCATCTGCATCACCGGCTGGTAGTAGACCAGGAACTCGTCGCGGTCGAGGGCGTGACGCAGCTCGGTTTCAACGCGCAGCCGCTCGACGGCCCGCACGTGCATATTCTGATCGAACAGCTCATAGCCTGTCTGGCTGTCCTGTCCCTTGGCGTGGGACATTGCGACATCGGCGTTGCGCAAGAGGTCTTCGGCCGGTTGGTGAGCTTGGGAATTGAAGGTGATGCCCATGCTGACGCCGGTGAACACCTGCTGTCCTCGCAATTCGAATGGAGCCGCCATCTCGGCGCGAATCCGGGCAGCAATCTCGGTGGCATCGGATTCCCGGCGGATGTCGTCGAGCAGTACGGCAAACTCGTCTCCGCCGAGCCGAGCTACGGTATCGCCGGGTCTGGCACATGTGAGCAAGCGGCGGCTCAACTCGATGAGCAGCTCGTCGCCCACGATCGGCCCTAAGCTGTCATTGATCACCTTGAAGCGGTCGACGTCGAGGAAGAGCAGAGCGAAACGGTATCCGGCCTGCCGCGCGGCGAGGTCGCCTGTGAAGACGAGCCGCTCCATGAAGAGCTTGCGGTTCGGCAGGCCGGTCAAGGTGTCGTGCATGGAGGCGTGAAGCAGGCTCTTCTCTACTTGGCGCTGCTCGGTGACGTCTGTCTGAGAACCCGCCACGCGCGTGGCACAGCCGGCCTGGTTGCGGATCGCGACGCCGCGGCCCAGCATCAGGCGGTAGGTTCCGTCGCGGTGCAGAAGACGGTGCTCCGCCTCGAAATGCGTGCTTCTTCCTTCCAGATGGTCATGCAAGGCGGAGCGAAACCGCTCTTGATCTTCGGGGTGAATGCGTTGAAGCCACTCCCTCGGGTGAGCGCTGAGGCCGGTATCATCGAAACCGATCAAGGCCCTCCAGCGAGGCGAGAAGTGGATGCGATCCGCCAGTAGATCCCAGTCCCAAAGACCGTCCTGCGCCGCCCGTACCGCCAGCGAGAATTGGTCTGACGAAGTCGCCGCGGCCCGCCCTTGGATGGGTGCCGCGGCGTTCTCAAGATGCTGGGCCATCATGCTGACTTTGAGTTCGAGCTCCGCCCGCCGCTTGTCGGCGAGGAACGCAATTCCCGCCAGCAGAAACGAAACGCCGAGTCCTCCGATGAGGACCACGACCGGATACGAGAGCATGACCGAGGCTGCGGAAAGCGCCACGCCGTTGTTCTCCACGGCCGAACGCGCGGCAAGCCAAGCAAGCAGAGTCCCGGCGAGGGACACCGTGAGCACCGTCAGTACGACACCGTGTCGGTTGAGGAGGAGAAAAGCTCGTTGGGAACCGCTGTCACCGCGGCCTAGAAAAACGTCCTCGCCGCCGCGAGGCGGTGCGGAGAAGTCGACGTCTGCGGATCGACCGAAAAATCCCATCCGAGCTCCCAAACTGCCTGCTGATCCTTGTCCGGTTTCTTCATTGCTCGATGCTTCCAGGCCAACCCGAAGCCTTTATCGGCCGCGAGTTCACCTGACTGTATCGGCGAAAAAATCAATCGAACGCAAAGATCAGCGAAAGGTGAGCCGGCCGTGCGGGAACTAAAAGAACAAACCGCTCAAAAAATGTTCTGGATACAAGTAAAGCCCGTTTCGGCTCCGGAAGTCAAGTGGCCCGGATTCGCTCGCTAAGGGACGCCCGGGCGTGAGACGAATGAGTTTCGATGGCGTTGCTGTTTTCAGCTATCCAGATCCGGGTAGTAGCTGGTATCGAGGGGACGGCAATCGACGTTCCGGAACGCAAGTCCGACGCGATAAGATCCGTCATCATCCGCATGGCAATGCATGACTTCTGCCCGCGCCTTGAGTTCCTCACCAGACCCATCGCGATACAGATCCACGCAGACGGCCACCTCGGCGCTCACACGCAGCGGAGAGAGAACGCGGAGTCCGATACCTGTTTCACTCAGGTCGGCAAGCTTGGCGCCAACACAGAGGTGGGGAGGCGCGGCGGGCCCGTGTAAGAGCATCTCGGGTTCGACGCGGAGGTCGTCAGTATGGTAGCCGGTGAGGCGCGGTGAGGCACGTCGGTCCTCACGACCGGCGCTCAGCTGATCTTCTGAAAGACTGGGCGTTCCTGTATAAGGTCGAGTTTCCATGACGAGAATCCTCG
>JAQBUE010000186.1 GCA_027624045.1 Acidobacteriota bacterium | reverse complement strand
GCCGCTGGCCACCCCGCTGCTTCTCGCCGCCTGAAAACAGGGTATTCTGCCACAGGCTGCTAAGGCCGCATCGATCTGGTCACGTTCTTCGTATAACCCCGCCAGCATTTTTTGTACGTCCATGGTGGTACAAATCTAGCAGAACTTCGGCGGCGGCGATCTACTGCTTGCGAGCACCGTCGAACCAGATCACCTTGCGCTTCCCAGGCAGCGGACTTCCTCTCCAGCTCTCCGCTAACTACTCATCCCCTCGCGTGAGCTTCAGCGCTTCGCAGCCGAACTGGAACCCCAGTAGGTCCTCCGACCAGCGATTCAGCTTTCAGCATTCGCCGGAAGAGCCGAGCTACCGCGATCACCGCACGCCCCCGTGCAGTCTGTTCGTTCAACGAACACGCGCGGAGAGCGGATTTCCCATATGCGCGCCGACGTGCGGGGAGACGCGCCGGAACCGATATATATACATATACGAATATAGATTATCTCTGCAACCCTGTCACGGCTACTGTTGCGTGCAGGTGCGGAAAGTAGAGCAGCCATATGGGGCGACGCGGGCTGGAGAGCGGCGGCGGAGGGAGCATGAGCGGAGAGCGGCCTGCTGAGCGCGGAGGGACCGAGCAGGGGGTGGTAGGTGCTTGTGCGGCCTGCCAAAATCGTCCTGGAGTTTTTGACAGGGGCTAGCGTGCGCGTCTGAGGCCGCTCAACCTGGCGCTGAGGGTCCTGGGGATCGAAGCTCTCTAACTCGCGTTCACCGCAGACGGATCAAGCAGCGCGCTCCGCAATCGTCTCACCTGCTGACCGGCGCGCCACCGCAGACCGCTCTGCATGCTGTTCACTCAGTGGACAGTTCGTTTCCGGCATCCGCTCAAGCCTGTGGCCTTGGTCAGAGCACTGCCCGCACGGGAATCTCCGGCCACAGGAGCTTCAGCGTGACCGTACTGCTGAGCAGAGTGATAAGCTGACAGCGGCCATGAAACCGATCGCACGCCACATCGAAGAGACCGGCATCAGTGCCGACCAACTCATCACGGCCACGGGATTGGACGGGAAACTGGTTCGCGCCATCATCAGGGGCAACCACACCGCCAGCCCGTCGCAGCGTCAGCGTCTGGCCGCCGCCCTGGGCGTTTCGACCGATGACATCTCCTGGGGACACGCGGTCCCGCCGGTTGAATACATGCGCGGCACTGGCCGACAATCCGAGCGCCCCACTTGATCGGCAACCCTCGTCCGCCCTACCCATTGCTAAGGTCGCGGGAGTCTCCCCGGCCGATCAGTTCCTCGGCCCGACCGCTGCTCCGTGTTCGCTCACCGAACAGTTCGCGGCGGGTCGCTGCCGAGAATTTCCGACCTGGGAGGCGGCTGAGGATCGCTGGTGGTTGATGGCTGGAGGTATCGTTGGCTCATTCGCCGCCGGATTCCCCCGCTTGTCGGTAGTGTTTGCCTGACCGCGCGCCCGGCGGAGAACCGCAAAGGATGGCTCGACTTCCGGTTCTTCCGGGAGCACGTGAACCGCTCTCAGGTGCCCGGATTCCTCATGCGAACGCGATATCCCGACAGCTAACGACAGGCTGAGGCTAAGTAGCTGGGCACGGGGAACTTACAGTCGGGAAGTCACCTGGCACAAGAAAGCGTTCCGAGCGCCTTCCGGATCGAACGGATGGTCTACTACAGTCCGTTTTAGTGTGGGAGCGAGTACCCAAGAAGAACGACCCTAGCATCGGCATTGTCGACTACTCAAGGAGTATTTGAGCCTTGGTGGCTCCGTCGTCTACCTGCCCCTTGTTGCAGGATATGTTATCCATATTAGATATCGTTCTCGGATATGAATCATCCAGACGCGGGCGACTGAACTGTACGAGATGAAAATCTCGCTCGAAGTGCTTGCTTGGTGTTCTGCGCCGGGCGGTGACGGTGTCTGGCCTCTAGGAATGTCGAGTCACAAGCCCCAATTCGATTTCGTGGAATTCCACATCTTACACCACGCCTCCGAAAGGTCTCTCTATGGTCTGTGGATGATCGAGGAGCTCGCCCAGCACGGCTATAAGCTGAACGCCAGTCAACTGTACCCGCGGTTTCATCGTCTACAGAAACGCGGCTACCTGAAGCGCAGGGATCAGGTTGTCGACGGGAAGCTTCGCAAGTACTACCGCATCACTCCCGAAGGAAGAGTGTATCTGCGGGAGCAGAAGCGGCGACTCACGGAATTGATCAGCGAGGCGCTAAGCGTCAACGAGCTGTCGCGAGCGCTCGACTCCAGGCGGAAGCGTGAGGAGGCCAAGCGGCGTTCAGACTGATCCAAGAGGGCTGCGGCGGAATAATTTAACATGTCCAGATGCATCTTTCAACTTGCGTGCCTGGCCGCACTAAGCACTTCGATCGCGCTCAGCCAGGACAGCGCTCCCAAAGGGTCCGCAGGACCGTTGACGATCCAGGCGGCGATCGATCTGGCCGGCCGCAACTATCCGGCGATTCGCGCCTCACTCGCCGAAGTGGCGGCGGCGGAGGGCGGTATCGATCTCGCCAAGACAGCCTATCTGCCGCAAGCGGATCTGCGACTGGGAGTGAACCGCGCGACTCGCAACAACGTCTTCGGGATGATCTTGCCTAATGCTGTGATCCCTGCGATCTCAGGCCCCGTGCAAGATGCGTCCACCATGGCAAGCACGTTTGGCAGCTCAGCAGGGGTATTGTTCTCCTACGAGCCGTTTGACTTTGGCCTGCGGCGGGCGAATGTTCGGGTTGCCGAAGCGCTGAAGGTACGAGCGGAGGCCGGTCGCGCGATTACTGAGTACGAGGTCTCTCTGGCAGCGGTAGACGCGTATCTGCGGGCTGCCGCCAATCAGCGCAGCGTGGCGACGGCGGAAGCGACGGTCGAGCGGATGCAGGTCTTTCACGATGTGGTTGAGGTCCTGGTGAAAAACGAGCTGCGGCCGGGCGCTGACAGTTCGCGGGCTCGCGCGGAACTCGCGCGTGCGCGGTCGGATCTGATTCGCGCGGAAGAGGAATCGGCGAAGGCGTTGGCAACACTCGCGGAATGGCTTGGCGTAGCCGGCGAAACCGTGGCGATTGAAGTGGCGGCCCTGGCGGGTGATCCGCCCGCGAACTCTCAGGAGTCGGCGGCGGTTGACAGCCATCCGCTGGCAGCGGCGCAACAGGCGGAGATGGCTGTCACGGACGCCCGGAGAGAGGCGCTCGCGAGAGAGTGGCGGCCAATGTTTCGAATCCAGTCCGCCGTGTATGGGCGTGGCACCGGCGCTCGCATCGACGGCACGTTCCAGGGCGGGGCGCATGGGTTGGCTCCCTCAGAAGGCAATTGGGCGGTCGGCTTCAGCATGAAGTTCGACCTGCTTGAGTACAAGGAAAACCGCGTCAAGCGGCGGATTGAATCGCACAACCTAGAGCGCGAGCAAGCGCGCGAAGACGCGGTGATTCAGGGGCTGCGCGGCGAGGTGGCGCGGGCACAGATCGCGCTCGATGCGGCGCGCAAGATCGCCGCCAACACTCCGATTGAGCTTGAAGCCGCGCGCACGCTCGAAACGCAAGCCCAAGCGCGCTATAGGGCACAGCTCGGAACGGTGATCGAGGTGGCCGATGCGCAACGGCTCTTGAAACAGTCGGAAGTCGACAATGCCTTGGCGCGCCTCGGTGTGTGGCGAGCGCTGTTCGGGCTGGCGGCGGCACAAGGTGAAATGGACGAACTACTGACGGTGGCGAGCCGCTAGGCGCGGGAGAGAGCAAACTATGTGGCTCATTCATGCCGCCATGCGGCGCCCGATCACGATTCTGATGGTCATCCTCGGTGTGGCGCTGGCGTCGATCTTGGCGCTGAACCGGATGAAGGCCGATATCTTTCCGGATCTCGGCACGCCCGTAATCTACGTCGCGCAGCCTTACGGCGGCATGGACCCGGCGCAGATGGAAGGCTATCTCGTGAATTACTACGAGTATCACTTCCTCTACATCCGAGGCATCGATCACGTCGAATCGCGCTCGGTTCAGGGTGCGGCGTTGATGAAGCTGCATTTCCACGAGGACACGGATATGGCTACGGCCATGGCTGAGACGGTGGCGCAAGTTAACCGCTCACGGTCGTTCATGCCGCCGGGAACCGTGCCGCCGTTCATCATGCGCTTTGATGCGGGCGGCGTGCCGGTGGGCTATCTGGTGTTCTCGAGTGAAACGCGCTCGGTCGAAGAGATTTCCGATCTAGCATTGTTTAGGGTTCGCCCGATGTTTTCCCGCCTGCCTGGCGTCTCCGCACCGCCTCCGTTCGGCGGAAGCGCGCGCAGCCTTGTCGTGCGAGTGAGCCCTGATCGGTTGCGCGCCTACGGGCTGTCAGCGGACGACGTGGTGCAGGCAATCGCCAAGACGAACACGATCTCGCCATCGGGCAGTGTGCGCATCGGAGACAAGAACTACCTGGCGCCCGTAAACTCGACCGTCAAGCAAGCGGTTGAGCTCAACGACGTGCCGATCCAAAGCGGGACCGGCCCCACGGTATACCTTCGAGACGTGGGCTACGCCGAGGACGCTGCTGACATTCTCACCAGCTATGCCCTCGTCGACGGCGCCCGCGCGGTCTACATCGCTGCGACGAAGCGCGCCGATGCGTCGACGCTGGAGGTCGTGCAGCGAGTGAAGGATTCGCTGCCGACATTCCGCGCGGCCATTCCCGAAGACATCAACATCAGCTTCGAGTTCGACCAGTCGTTCTACGTTTTGAACGCGATCGAAGCGCTGACCATTGAGGGCAGCCTGGGCGCGTTGCTGACAGGACTGATCATTTTGTTGACGCTCGGTAGTTTCCGCGGCGCCGTCGTGGTCGTCCTCACAATCCCGATCGCGTTGCTCTCGGCGACGGTGGCGCTGTGGGCCGCCGGGCAGTCAATCAACCTGATGACGCTAGGCGGTCTGACCCTCGCGATCGGCATCCTGGTTGACGAATCGATCATCGCTGTGGAAAACATCCACACGCACTTGAGCCAAGGCAAGCCGGTGGCGAAGGCCGTGCTCGACGCCAGCCGCGAGGTGGTTGTCCCGCGCTTGCTGGCAATGCTTTGCGTGGTCGCGGTCTTTGCTCCGTCGTTCTTCATGTCCGGCGTGGCGCGGGCTCTGTTCGTACCGCTAGCGTTGGCGGTCGCCTTTGCGATGATCGCGTCGTACTTCTTGGCGAGCACGTTCGTGCCGATCATGGAGACCTGGCTCAACCGTGGGGCGAAGTACCCGGCGAGCACGCAGTCACGCACTTGGTTCTCGCCCATTCAGGATGCTTTCGGCGGTGTTTCAGGCGGGCTCATCGCGCTACGCTGGCCGATCTTCGGCCTGTACCTGTTGGGAACCGGCGCGATCCTCCACTTCGTCGGCGGCGCATTGGGAACGGACATCTTCCCGCGAATCGATACCAACTCGCTGCAAATGCGTGTGCGTGCCCCTTCGGGAACGCGCGTCGAGCGCACCGAGCAAATCACGCAGCAAGTGCTTGGGGCGGTCGATGAGATCGTCGGCCCCGAGAACGTCGAAACGTCTATTGCTTTCGTTGGCACGCAGCAGGCAAGTTGGCCTGTCAACTTGATCTTTCTTTGGACCGGCGGATCCCACGAAGCCGTCATTCGCGTCGCGCTCAACCCGGATTCGGGAATCCCAACGACTCAGATCGAAGAAAAGTTGCGCGAACGGATCCCCGAGTTGGCCGCGGGAACCCAGGTCGCATTCGAAGCCCCTGACTTGATCAGCCAGGTGATGAGCTTCGGAGCGCCGACGCCGATCGAGATCGCGGTTTCCGGCCCGAGCCTGCCCGACAGCAAAGCCTATGCTCAGGAAGTCGTAGCCGCGCTAGGTACGATCGACTACTTGCGCGATGAGCAGGTGAGCGAGTTGCTCGAATACCCCTCGGTAGAGATCAACGTCGATCGCGAGCGGGCGGCGCAGCTCGGCGTGACGGTCGAGGAAGTCGGCAAGGCGCTCGCTCCGGCGACATGGTCAAGCCGCTTCACAACCCCGGTCTATTGGGCCGATCCAAAATCGGGCATCGCCTACCAGGTTCAAGTAGAGATTCCGCAGTCGATGATTCAGTCGCTAGAGGACGTCTCGCGCGTGCCCGTCAAGGCCGGAACCGCCGTCGGTGATGTCGCGGACGTAACGTTCGGCAACGCGGTCGGCGAATACCATCGTTACAACATGCAGCGCATGGTGACGGTCACGGCGAACATCGTCGATCGAGATCTGGGTCGGGCAGCCGCCGATGTTCGCGCCGCGCTGGCCAACTTGCCCGCGCCGCCGCGCGGGGTATCCGTCAACGTCCGCGGCCAGGTGGACCCGATGGAGTTGATGACGGGAAGCCTGGAACTCGGTCTGCTGCTGTCGGTGATTGCCGTCTTTCTGTTGCTCGCCGCGTACTTCCAGTCGATGCGTGTCGCGTTCGTCGTTATCATGGCGATTCCGGCTGTATTGGCGGGAGTCTCAGTGGCCCTGATGTTCGCCGGCGTGACGCTCAACATTCAGTCGTTCATGGGAGCGATCATGGCGATCGGCGTTTCCGTCGCGGATTCGATCCTGCTCTGTACCTTCGCCGAGAAGTATCGGCGCGGGGGCATGACGTCTGTCGATGCGGCGGTTGAAGCGGCGCGGTCGCGCATGCGCCCGATTCTGATGACGAGCGTTGTCATGATTGCGGGCATGACGCCCTTGGCGATGGGTGCGGAACAGACCGCTCCGCTCGGCATCGCCGTCATCGGCGGACTCGTCGCCTCGACCTTAACGGCGCTTGTGGTGATTCCGTCCGTCTTCGCGGTCGTGCAGCGGAAAGCCTCGACCGTTTCGTCTTCCATCGATCCAGAAGATCCCGATAGCCCCCACTACGCGGGCGTGCAAGCATCCGGCTCCTCGGCAGCCTGAAAACGAGATACTGACATGCGCAATCCCTTCTTGCTACTCCTCCTAATGGCCGCGGTGGTTGCGCCGGCGCTAGCCGATGACGCCGCTACCGTCCAAACGGAGTTGACCGAGGTCGTCGCCAAGTCGCTTGAAAAAACGACGCTGATCCCGGGCGAGCTCGCGCCCTACCAGCGAGTTGACATCCACGCCAAGGTCAGCGGTTTCGTCGAGGCGATTCACGTCGACCGCGGCTCGTTTGTCAAACAAGGGCAGGCACTCGCTGAGCTGAGTGCGCCCGAGTTGGCTGCTCAACGCGCCGCAGCGCACGCGAAGATCCCGGCCGTTATCGCTCAGCGTATTGAGGCGGAAGCAAAGCTGGCCGCTGCCGAGAGCACGTATCAACGCTTGGCCGAAGCGGCAAAAACTCCGGGGGTCGTCGCGGGCAACGATGTCATGCTGGCCGAGAAGATGGTCGAGGCCGAGCGGGCCCGCATCGATTCGCTGGACAAGACGATCGCGGCCCACGAAGCCTCGGTCGGCGCAATCGGAGAGATCGAGAAGTACCTGAAAGTCAGCGCGCCCTTCGGCGGCGTCATCACCGAGCGTTTTGCCCACCCCGGCGCGCTTGTCGGCCCGCGCGGCGAATCCGGCATGGCGCTATTCACGTTGGAACAGATCGACCGGCTGCGCTTGGTTGCCGCCGTTCCCGAAGCTTACAAAGAGAGCATCACTCGCGGCGGGCGGGTGCAGTTCACGGTTCCGGCATTCCCTTCTATGACGTTTGCTGGTGTCGTTGCGCGTCCGGCTTACGCCGTGGACTCGAAGACCCGGACGATGCCAGTCGAACTCGATGTGATGAACTCTGGCAATAAGCTCACGCCGGGCATGTATGCCGAGGTGCAGTGGCCGATTCGGCGCGGTTACGAGACTCTCTTTGTCCCACCGACGGCCATTAAGGCAACGACCGAGCGGATTTTCATCATCCGTGTCACCAACGACAAAGCCGAGTGGGTCAACGTTCGGAGGGGTATGACGGAGGGCGACCTCGTTGAGGTCTTCGGCAACCTACACGCCGGAGACCGAATCGTGTTACGGGCCACCGACGAGATTCGCCCAGGCGCTCACGTGATTGCGAGACAGTAGCTGGGTCGTCGCTTACGCTGACTTACTGGGGGCTCGGTATCCAGCGAGACTCCAAAAGGCCCGCACTTGGGTGATGTCCCGTTGGCGGCCGAATCACAAGCGGTAGATTGTGCTCCGCGACAGTTAGATGGCGGGAAAACAACCGATGTCACTCGCGATCCGTTCAGAATGGTACCAAGACCCTGGGCCGAGCCGCTATCCCCCGTCCGATCCGCAACGGTTAGGCTCTGAGCGCACTCCATAGCGAGTGCGAAATACATTTCCCAGACAGCTACGCGCCGTCGGACCGTCGGACGCTGGCCCGCTGAGAAGTCGAGCACGGATGGCATCGTCGGCAGCAGGCTCGCCGTCTATCCGCCGCAAGCCACTCGCTCGCTGATCCGGCTCTCGACCCAGACGGGCACAGGTTCATCCACTGAACTTGGCCTGGGCTAGCTGGCAAGGAGATCTAGAAGAAAGTGTGGAGACAGGAGCGGAGACCATTGCCACGCTCCCACTCCAGCAGCTGATCCCAGATGATGCCGCACCCTCTTTGCGCTCCTTGGACCAGCGCAACATCCGGGGGCCTTGGGGACCTTGGGGGCCTTCTATCCCACACGGCGTTCTTCCCGTGACACCGGAGAGCGATCTGTAGTGTGTTATTAGTTGGTCAATAATAGGCCCCCAGGGCCCCCAAGGCCCCTTCCCAGGCATTGAGCAAGGCTCATTTCCGAGACTTCCGTTTCTTCACCTTTGCCGCCTTCTTACGGCGCTGTTCAGCACCCTCGTTGTGCCACCACTTCTTCTTTGATTCGCGCTGTGCATAGTTGGCGCACAGGTCCGAGCAGTACTTGCGCAGTGGCCTATTCGACAGGAAATACGGATTAGGGCACCCTGCACGACCACACTTGCGAAGCCTCCCTCGCCGTTGAGAGCAGAGTTCCATCATCAGGACGCGCTCAATAGTCGCAGCCTCATAGCGCAGTTCGTCGTCCCATCCGAATACAAGTTGCTCACTCCCCAGGGTTGGCAACCGGTGGTACGGATCGATGCGGGCGACCCTACGGCCTTGGCCTTGGAGCATGCGCGTCTCCCACTGCCTGCGGAAATCGATCTGAGCCTGTTTCCACTCGTCGCACGTGAATTCAAATTCGTCTCCACCTGAGAACGCATCTCGCAGCGGACCGTAGTCTTTCGTGAACCGACCAAGCGACTCCGACGGCCAGTTCGCAAAGTCTTCGATCAGACTGGTCTTCGGCTTCTGTCGGGTGCCTTGAAGCATACACACTTTGTCAAGTGACCACGGCAGGGAGTCGCAGCGCAGAAGTCGGCCATAGCTTTCCCATCGGCCTACAATCTTCTCGCCGTGGACCTCGACCTTGGCGACTCCACCACGGACACCAAATGCGAAACCACGTTGGGGATATGGCGCTAGAGCATTAACCGTTCTTGACATGTTTGGGTTCTCCAGTTTGTGCTGTCAACCTAGACTGCTAGATCAAGTTACTTTACCTTAAATCTAGCACACCAACACCAACTGCGAAAGGAAGTACTGCAATGACAACATTCATTACCGTCAAGGAGTTTGCTCGCACGAGGCGCTGTACGACGAAGTACGTTTACGACTTGCTGGCGGCAGGACGCCTGAAGGGTGCCCGCAAGCAAGGGCGCGTTTGGAGGATTCCTGAGGCTTGCGTTCAGAAGCAGTCAAGAGGGAAGGAAAAGAGTAGCTAGGAAAAGAAAGCGGCCCCACGCGCCGCAAGCTTTGGGAGGCCGATCCATGGATAACTTTATGCCTACGACTAAGAATAGTACGCCCAATAAAGATGCTCGGCTGACTGTGGTGCGCAATTCTGGTGGCTATCCAGTTGATCTGACCGAGATCGATCTACTCACGATCACCTCAAGTTTTGGCAGATTTTGCGGAAAGTCAACGATCTTGAGCCATTCCTGTTCCTCAGAGGAGGCGGTGTCGCGTGTCAGCCATGGAGTGATAACAGCGACATTGTCATCATGGATGCGACGACGGCTGGAACTCGTCGATGAAACTTCGTCCGCGAGTAAGAATTCAACCGCTGAACATTTTGAGGACTAACAGCCTGTGGTGGAAGTCCCACATTGAAACAAGAGTCGATAAACTTGTTCTATGGCAATGGGAC
>JAQBUE010000185.1 GCA_027624045.1 Acidobacteriota bacterium | reverse complement strand
CGCGCCGCTGGCCACCCCGCTGCTTCTCGCCGCCTGAAAACAGGGTATTCTGCCACAGGCTGCTAGCCAACTCGCTGAGGTTTCGTCGCACACGGTTAGCCCAATCGGACCCGATGTTGATCAGCTAGTAGTTTGGCTGGACGGAGTGATGGCGACCGCCCGTGGGCTCGCTCCCACGCCGCATGCGATCCGCACTCGGATGGGAGCGGGAACGAGTTCGCACGACCTCGATCGGGCAACGCTCGCAGCACTCTTCGAGCGAAACAAGGAGTCGCAATCGCTGCGAGTCAAGCGTGAACTGTGGGCACGGCTGCTCACGTCAGCCTTGGGTTCTCAATTTGAGAATAGCGATGAGCTATTCCTGGAGCATACTCTACTTACGAACACAGCAGAAATCATCGCTCATGCGGTTCTCGGGCTCCAAGTTGATTTGCTACCGCCAGCCTCGCTCTTGTCAGGTAACAAGCTCATCGAGCACGGGATTATCGGAGTTGTTGACAGTGATTTCTTTGACTGGGTGGTTGAGACCCCAGATGGTATATCTTTCGTTCGAGCCCTTGCTCGCAGACTGGCGCGTTTCGATTGGAGTGCCGTTCAACATGACGTTTTGAAAACGCTATACGAGTCCGTAATCAGTCGAGAGACCCGCAAGAAACTAGGGGAGTACTACACCCCGGACTGGTTAGCCGAACACATGGTTGAGACCGCCATCCGAGACCCCCTACGGGAACGGGTGCTGGATGCGGCATGCGGGTCAGGAACATTCTTGTTTCACGCGGTCAGGCGCTACATCGCTTCGGGGGAAGCTGCGGGGCAATCGTTGCCAGAATTGTTACAAGGAGTCACTCAGCACGTCATAGGAGTTGATCTTCACCCTGTCGCGGTCACGCTCGCCCGAGTCACCTACTTGCTCGCGATTGGCCGTGAAAAGCTCGCTGATCCAAGTCGTTCGGATATCCACGTGCCCGTCTATCTGGGGGACTCCATGCAGTGGAGGCAACGACAAAAGGACCTTCTGACGGAAGACCAGCTTGTTATCGAGACCGACGACGGACGAGAGCTCTTCGCGTCCGAACTACGATTGCCAGCGAATCTTCTGGGTGATGCCTCTCGGTTCGATCAGTTAGTCGGCGAGCTTGCGAGAAGAGCAACAGAACCCGTTGGATCAAAGTCACTAGCAGCGATCTTTCAGCGCTCTGCCGTCGAAACCGACGACCAACCTGTTATCGAGGCGACTTTTCGAACGATGTGCCGCCTACATCGCGAGGGTCGGGACCACATCTGGGGCTACTTCATTCGCAACTTGGCCCGGCCCGTCTGGTTGGCGAGATCTGAGAATCGAGTTGATGTCTTAATCGGCAATCCACCCTGGCTGGCCTACAGACACATGACAACCGACATGCAGGCTACCTTCCAGAGGATGAGCAAAGCGCGAGGTCTCTGGCACGGCGCTGCCGTCGCCACACACCAAGATTTATCGGGGTTGTTTGTTGCGCGGATCTGCCAGCTTTACCTTAAACGTGGGGGGCGATTGGCTCTGGTCATGCCCAACGCCGTCGTTGATCGCGCTCAGTTCAAGGGATTTCGAACGGGCGCGTTTCCGGATAGCAGTGATCCGACGCTAATCCAGTTCTCACGGCCGTGGGATCTGAGACGACTCCGACCTCACTTCTTCCCCCGTCAGGCAGTAGTCGTTTTCGGAAAGAAAGCTGATACTGCCTCTGCCATGCCAACGGCAGTTCGCGCTTGGTCGGGTCGACTTCCTGAAGGCAATGTAGATTGGGCCAGTGTGGCCCCAATCATAGAAATTTCGGAGGGTACCGCGAGGCCGTTCAGCTCGGAAGTGGAATCCCCTTATCGCAAGCGCTTTACCCAGGGGGCGATCTTTGCACCTCGGTTTTTGTTCCTTGTCAAAAGGCAGGCACCCGGACCGCTAGGCGTTCCAGCAGGCCGAGTACGAGTTCGCTCCCACAGAAGCGCCAACGAGAAGCACCCCTGGAAAAGCATCGAATTCCTAGAAGGCATTGTTGAATCGGAGTTTGTGCGACCACTCCTTTCCGGAGAGACTACACTGCCTTATCGGACATTAGATCCCTTGGATGTCATCCTTCCTTGGATATCCGGCAAGCTACTGGCGTCCAATGATGACCGGATCGACCTGTACCCTGGGCTAGCTGACTGGTGGAGGCGAGCGGAGGAGCACTGGATGGCACATAGGTCGAGTGCGCGTCTGACTTTGCGAGAGCAGTTAGATTACCAAAATAAGTTGACAAAGCAGTTTCCGATTTCTCAACGCCGCATCGTTTACACCAAGTCCGGGATGCATCTCGTCGCGGCTCGTGTCACAGCAGTACGCGTCGTGCTCAACAACAGCCTCTATTGGGCAAACGTCAGAAGCGACGACGAAGCCCACTACCTTTGTGCTGTTTTGAATGCGCCGATAACTACTGCGCTGGTTCGGCCGATGATGTCGTACGGCAAAGACGAACGGCATTTTGATAAGCATATTTGGCAGCTTCCCATCCCCGAGTTTGACTCAACCAACGATTTACACGCGGCGCTGTCGCGGCTGGGGCGAACGGCAGAACAACTTGTATCAGACGTCGATCTGGATGTTAGCAAACATTTCACAGCCCTTCGCAGAAGGGTGCGGCAGTACGTGCAAGGGACCGATACGGGTAAGCAAATCGATAAGATTGTGGAAGACCTTTTGGCTTGAAAACGAACTCCCCGTGAAGGTGTGTCCAAATCGGCCATCCAGGAATTCCAGCAACAAAAGGATGCATCGAGCCCTTTTCTGATTGCCGCCGTGCTCCTGAGCGACCCGCTGATAGGAGTCCTACGTCGAGAACTGCGGCGCATCTCACCCGGCGCCAAGCTCGAAGACGATGAGCTTCGAGGCGTCCTCACCGACGAAGTCATAAAGCGCGAGGTCGCCTTCGGGGCCGACGCCAAGTCCGCGGCCATCCGAGTTCGTCGAGCAGCCAACCGAGCTTTACGTAATCGTACGAAATCGACCGAGCCGAGTCCCGAGCCGCCCGACGAACCTGACCCCACCGTCGCGCCGGATTCCTGACCGCGACTTCAACGACCCGCGACCTGAATAATCGCAGGAATAGTAGTAGTAAACCCTGTTCGGGTAAGGCCCTGGAACGGGCCGGATTCATTTTTTTGGGGGGCCGCATACTAGGCGTAAAACGCCTGGCCGGAGCGGCATGAGTGCCGGTCACTACTGTGCGCCGGCTAACTCCAAGACGACGGGGCAGTGATCGGAGCCTTCGATTTCGGGCTGGATGTGGCAGTCCTTTACTTCTTCAACCAGATCGTCGCTGACGAAGAAGTAGTCAATCCGCCAGCCCACATTCGCCGCGCGGGCGTTGAACATATAGCTCCACCAGGTATAGTGCCCTGGCCCCTCATGGAATAGGCGGAAGGCATCCACATAGCCGTGCGCCTCCAGCTGATCGAGCCTATCCCGCTCGACTTGCAGGAAGCCTGAATTTTGCCGGTTCTCCTTCGACCGCGCGAGATCGATCTCCTTGTGTGCGGTGTTGTAGTCCCCAGTGACGATCAGCCGCTTTCCCTCGCGCCGCAGCCGATTGCAATAGTGCAGAAAGGTGTCGTAGAAATCGAGTTTGTATTCAAGTCGCCCCAGTTCGCGCTGGCTGTTGGGAAAGTAACAGTTGATCAAGGTGAAGCCCTCAAACTCGGTCAGCAGCACCCGTCCCTCGTCATCGAACCGTTCGACGCCCAGTGTCGTGACCGGCTCACTGATCAGCTTTGCCGCCCCGTTCTTCCGTATCCAGGTTGAAACGCCGCTATAGCCTTTCTTCTTCGCCGAGTGGAAGTAGGCCTCGTACTCCTCCGGCTCGGCTAACTCGGGTGGCAGCTGACCAGGGTGAGCTTTCGTTTCCTGCATGCAAAAAATATCTGGCTGCACCATCTGCAACCACGAGAACAGTCCCTTCCGCGCCACGGCACGAAGTCCGTTCACATTCCAAGTCACTAGTATCATTGGGTCTCGAGTCTCATAGGGTTCGGGCTCGCATCGGGTCTCAACCGAAACAGACCCCGGACGATAACGGTCCCCGCGATCCTTGTCAAATGAGCTGTCAAATCAGCTGTCAGATCAGGTGCTAACTCAGCTCCCAAATCGCGACTGCAAACCGGCTGCGAGATCACCGGCAACGATACAATGCGGCTTGCATCAACAGAACGCCTCTCCCCCCACCTGCCGCCGACGCCGAACCGCCGCGAGTCTTACGTTCGCGCTGCTCGCGGCGCTGTTCCTAAGCTCTTCGGCCGCGCCCTCGACTCCCTGGCAAGGCGCCTCGGAGCTTCACGAACTGCTCAATCGTCTCGGCAACCTCGGCAGCATTTTGATCCTGGGCGCACACCCGGATGACGAGCGCGAAACGATGATCGCCTACTTCTCGCGCGGACAGCACCTGCGGTCGGCTTACCTTTCCGCGACGCGCGGCGAAGGCGGTCAGAACCTGATCGGTTCCGAGCAAGCCGAACTGCTCGGTGTGATCCGCACACAAGAGCTTCTCGCCGCCCGCCGTTTTGATGGCGGCGAACAATTCTTCACGCGGGCGATTGATTTCGGTTTCAGCAAGTCTCCCGAAGAGGCTCTGGCCTTCTGGGGCAGGGAACGCGTTCTCGGCGACATCGTTCGAACGATCCGGCGTTTCCGTCCCGATGTCATCCTGTCGCGCTTCTCGCCCACCGAAAGCAGCGGCCATGGCCACCACACCGCCATCGGATACATTGCCCGTGAGGCCTATGAAGCGGCCGCTGATCCGAAGCGCTTCCCGGAACAGATCAAGCAAGGGTTGACGCCGTGGAAAGCCACGCGCCTCTATTGGAGTCCGCCGCTTTTTACACGCCGGCACGAAGAAGAGCAGGCCAAGCGCACCGATCGCCTGCGCGTCAACACCGGCGAATACAACCCCGTGCTGGGTGCTTCGTACGCTGAAATCGGCGGCGCGGCGCGCAGCATGCATCGCAGCCAGGGCATGGGCTCCGGCCAACGTAAGGGCGACTCACCCGCTTACTTCGGATACCTGGCGGGCGAGGAAGCTCAAGATAATCTGTTTGACGGCATTGATACGACTTGGAGCCGCGTCCAGGGCGGTGACGCCGTTCGGCAATTCATCGACCAGGCTCGCGATGAGTATCGCCCCGGCTCGCCCGAAACGATCGTGCCGCTATTGCTGAAAGCCTACGAAGCGGTTCGCAAGATCGAAGACGGTTGGGCGAGAGTCAAAGAGCGGGAAATTCTGCGCGCTATCGAGCTTGCCGCCGGGCTTTGGATCGATGCAGCGGCTGACCGCTGGGATGTCGCCGCGGGCGCGCATGCAGAACTGACGCTTTCGATCGTCAATCGTTCCGGGCTGTCATTTGAATGGCAGGGCGCGGATGTTTCCGGCGCTGTCAGCCAGGCGCTCGCGCGCGAAGCAACGCCGCTCCCCGGCAATCAAGTCATCACCCGCAAGCAAACGATCGAGATCCCGGCGGGTACGCCGTACTCTCAGCCTGCCTGGCTTCGTAAACCGAGCGACGGAAATTTTTATCACGTCGACGACCCCCATCTGATCGGCCTTGCTGAAACTCCCGCGCCGCTGCAAGTTACGTTTGAGATCCAAGGTCCTGGCGGAGTCGCCTTCAGCGTGACGCGCCCGGTGATCTACCGCTGGGTCGATGATGCGCAAGGCGAACTCACGCGGCGCACCGAGATCGTCCCGACGGTTGCCGTGCGGTTCACTGAGGCGAATCGCATCTTCCCCGATGCGTGGCGGCGGAATATCAGCGTTGAGATCGAAAGCCGCGTTGATCAAGCCACAGGTGAAGTCTCGCTGCGACTCCCGGCGGGCTGGCAAACCCTGCACGCTTCTCAACCATTTCAGCTTGAACGCCGCGGGATGCGTGCGACGCTTGCGTTCGAGCTGCATCCGCCCGCTGAACCCGGCGGCGGTTTTGTCACCGCGCAAGTCCGCGTCGGCGGCCAGACGATCGAAACCGGCATTCGCGAGATTGACTACCCCCACTTCCCGGTCCAGGTTGTTTTTCCGAAAGCGGAGATGCGCGTCGAGCGCGCCGACGTGAAACTGCTCTCGAAAAACATCGGCTACATCATGGGGTCGGGCGACAAGGTTCCCGAAGCCCTCGAGCAGCTCGGCGCGCGGGTCACGCTTGTCGGCGATGACGAACTGACTTCCGGCGACCTCGCCCGCTTTGACGCCATCATCCTCGGCATCCGCGCTCTCAACACGCGCGCCGGTGTTCTAGCCGCCAAGGAGCGCCTGCTTTCCTACGTTGAAAGCGGAGGGACTCTGGTCGTTCAATACAACACCGCTGCGCGGCGGGGGCCGACGGATGTTCTGGGTCCTTACCCGCTGACGGCGTCCAGCGAACGCGTCAGCGAAGAGAACGCCCCTGTGCGCTTACTGGAATCGCAACACCCACTGCTCGAATCCCCAAACCGGATCAGCGGCGAAGACTTTGAAGGCTGGGTGCAAGAGCGCGGGCTCTACTTCATGACCGAATGGGACGAGCGCTACGACGCGCTGCTCGAATCGAGCGACAGCGGCGAACCGCCCCGCCGCGGCGGCTTGCTCTACGCTCGCCACGGGAAAGGCATTTACATTTTCACGGGGTATTCGTGGTTCCGGCAACTCCCGGCCGGCGTCCCGGGCGCCTACCGAATTTTCGCGAATTTGGTCAGCGCCGGTAAAACCCCGTAGCGGCTCTCTTGCTTGTTGCGTTCGGCCTTGAGTAACGGCAGCTTGCCGCCGTTAGGGGGATTGGCTGCTGAGTAGGCGGGTTCCTCGTATACTGAAACTCGGGCTCACGAATCGACGCGTGAGTCGTCTGATCTGACATGGGGACTGATTCAGAACACATCGACGGCGCGCTTGCTGAAGGTGACGCATCCGGCGCGTCATCCAGCGCAACCGGCTCAGCATCCGGCGCCTGGAAGAAGCATGCGGGTGCCGCGGCCGCCATTGTGATGGCGATTCTCTGGCTCGTGGCGGGCGTCTATAAACTGACGACGATCAGCCAGTGGCAGCTCATGCTGACGCAGATTCTGGTGCCCGTCCCGCTCAGCCTGGCAGGGACGATGGCGGTCATCATGGGCGATCTGACGGCCGGTGTTTTGTTGTTGCGCCCCTCGTGGCGCCGGCTCGGCGGGATGCTCTCATCCGTGATGCTGATCATCTTCATGGGTTATTTCGCGATCAACTACGAGGCGCTACGGGGCGCTGATTGCAGTTGCTTCCCATGGGTGAAGCGCGCCGTGGGGCCGGAATTTTTCTGGACTGATGGCGCGATGCTGCTACTGTCGGTGGCCGCGGCGTGGTTGGCGCCGCCGCTGAGGAACATCCGTGGTGCGGTGCTAGCCGTCGCGGGCATTGTCGTGATCTCTCTCAGCGCCCTGGCGATTGACAAACTCGGTCCGCAACCGGAACTCGATGTGCCGGCTACGATCGCCGCCGGTGACGCTCAAGTTTCGCTGCATGAAGGTAAGGTTTTCATTTTCTTCTTTAATCCCATGTGTCCGCACTGCGTGGATGCGGGCATCAACATGTCGAAACACAAGTGGCAGGCCATCTTCGTGGGTGTGGCGACCGAAGACGAGGACCTAACGCCTGGGTTCATCGACGACACCGGCCTGCGGGACGTCAAACTGACGCGCGACATCAAGACTCTGAGAGAGGCGTTGCCGTTCGAGAATCCGCCGTACGCCGTGGCGATCGAGGATGGGCGGGTTACGGAGCGCTTCCCGTTCTTCGAGGAGCCGGAGCTGGGCGAGAAGCTGCGCGAACTCGGTTTGATCGAGTAGGGTTTCATCGAGTAGGGTTTCATCGAGCAAAGCTTCATCGAGCAAAGCTTCATCCAATAGAACTTCGAGTAGACCGGTGACGTGGCGCTACCTGAAACCATCCCGACGAAGATCAGCTCGGAAGCAGCCGGCTACGTCAGCCTGACGCCAGTCGGCCGCGAGGATCTGCCCTGCGCCGAGTTGGTCGAACGTATCGTGGCGGTGACGGGCAAGGACGCCGAGCACATCGCGGAGATTCTCCGCAGGGGCACTTTCGTCAGCGGCCCGGCGCGCTATCGCTGGCAGCGTCTTGACGCCGACGCCGCGGAACTTACGGTGCTGCTCGCAACCTTGCCCGACGAGCAGCCTGAACGGCCGTTCGACGGGGCCAAGTGCCATACGATTTTTCTACGTGGAAGGCGCGCCAATGTCGAGATTCGCGACGATTTCGCGAAAGAGAAACGACTCTTCAAGAAGACTAGTTTTTGGGAGAGCCTGCTGGCCGCGCTGCCGACGGCGGACGCGAAGTACGAGCGTTACTCCTACGCCGACAAAGCAGACGTCTATTCCGTGAAAATTCCGTTTGAGGTGGCGCGCCGGATCGAGCAGGACGCCGTGCTGCTCAAGTACTCAGCCGTCACCCAACAGATACGGCTGCTGGATGTAGCGTCGGCCGAACTTTACGTGACGCGCTAGGGGCGGTGATGCTCTAATTTTGGGCGATCACTCGGCCGGATGATTTCAGCAGGTCTTTGGCCTGCGGCATCAGTTTCAGGGCTTCCTGCACGTCGGGGTCGAGGGTGTGCTTGACGCGCTCACCTTCGGCGAGGTCGTAGGCGGAGACGTACACTTCGCGCTTGACCATCCGGGCGATGAAGTCGGTGTTCTCGGAAAACTCCGCTTCCTTGAACTCGACTTTCTCACGATAAAGAAACTGCCGGAATTCTTCGACGATCTCGGGGGTCGCCTCCCACCCCGGAGCCAAGTCCGGCTGCTTGAGGGTGTATTCCTGGGCAAACGTCTGTACGGCGGAGGTTCGCCAAAGGGTCACTTGGAATTCGTTCGGTTTAGCCTGCGCGATCCGTACGTCGGGAGTGATGCCGCCACCGCCGTAAACGCGGCGACCCTGGTCGGTGAGCCGGACGTCGTCGGTATTCGGTTTATACTCCTCGCTGCAAGGGTCGGCATAGTATTTCCACAGCGAGACATCATCATAGTTGCGCTGAATGAGTCTGCCGCTGGGGGTGTAGTAGCGCGCGGTGGTGAGTGCCAGTCCGGCGGTCCTGCCAATTGGGAACACGGTCTGAACGAGACCTTTCCCGAAGGTAGGCGTGCCCACGATCAGAGCGCGGTCGTGGTCTTGTAGCGCGCCCGCCACGATCTCTGAGGCCGAGGCCGAGTCGCAGTCCACCATCACGATCATCGGGAATGCGTCGCCGCCGTTGCCACGCTTGGCTTCATACTTGCGCTCGGGCGATGATCGCCCGTAATGAGAGACGATCGTCTTACCGCGCTCAAGAAATGTGTCGGATACGTAGACACCTTCACTGAGTAAGCCGCCGCGGTTCTTGCGCAGATCGAGGATCAAGCCCTTGATGCCTGTTTTGTTGAAATCATTCAGCGCTTGATCGAGTTCCTTGCCTGTTGTTTCGTTGAAGCGGTCGAGTTTGATGAATCCGACTTCGGGCTCGATGAAGAAGGCCGACGAGATGCTGGGGTAGATAATCGACCCGCGCGTTACCGCGAAGTTCAACATGGAGTCGATGCCGCGCCGCATGACGCCGATCTTGACCTCGGTACCGACCGGACCACGCAGCTTTTTGGCGACTTCACCGACATCCTTACCATCCATCGCCTCGCCGTCGACTTCGGAGATGATATCGCCTGGCCGCAAGCCGGCCTTATAGGCGGGCGTCTTTGGGAACGGCGCGATGACGACGGTATTTCCGTTGCGGGGGCCGATCTGCATGCCGACGCCGGCATACTCACCCTTCTGTTCGTCGCGCATTTGCTGGAACTGTTCGGGATCGAAGAATTGAGAGTGAGGGTCGAGGGTATGGAGCAGATTCGGGACTGCGCCGCTGTAGATTACCTCTTCGGAGTCAACCTCATCGGCATAGTTCTGTTCGACGACCGCCAGAACGTCGGTGAAGCGCCGAATCGAATCAGCGACATCACTCTCGGACGCGGCTGCGGCCTCGACGACTCGCGAGCCGAAAAAGCCCCCCAACAGCGAGCACAGCAGCACCGTTGCCGGGACTGCCAGTAGAAGCCTGCGCTTCTCAATCTGCATGCGGATTCTCCTCTTCGTACGGCACAGCGAACGGCAAACCCAGTATATCAGGGGTACCGTCCATTTCCGTGCCTTAGAGTTGTCCAATGCAAGATGATCCTGAAAGGAGGGAGTGTTTCCAATACAAGATGATCCTGAAG
>JAQBUE010000184.1 GCA_027624045.1 Acidobacteriota bacterium | reverse complement strand
TTCAGGATCATCTTGTATTGGAAACACTCCCTCCTTTCAGGATCATCTTGCATTGGACAACTCTGGAGGCATGATGGCGCGCAAGGGCCGTGTTAATCTGAGTTCCGAATGGAGCCCCCGATGTGCCCGAAAGCCCATTCGGGGGCGCGACGGCGCGACTTCCCGTGGTGCTAGGTGAATGAACTTTTCTCTCTGGGACTGATCCTGCTGCTGGCCTTACTGGCCGGGCATTTGGTGAAGTTCCTGCGGGTCCCGGAAGTGACGGGCTACATTCTGGCGGGCGTTGCGCTGGGCCCATCGGGACTTCATTGGCTCAGCCATCAGCATCTTGGCGCTCTGGAAATCTTCAGCGAAGTGGCACTGGGCCTGATCCTGTTTTCGATCGGCACGGTCTTCGAGTTGCGCCGCTTCCAGGCGACCGGACGCCAGACGATTCTTCTGACGGGGGTGGAAGCCGCGCTGGCCGGCGGGCTGGTGGTCGCCGGGATGCTGGCCATGGGGAGCTCTTGGCCGGTCGCGCTGCTCCTCGGAGCCATCGCCACGGAAACGGCCGCTGCCTCCACACTCATGGTGTTGCGCGAGTGCCGCGCAACCGGGCCGTTCAACGACACGTTGCTGGGTGTTGTGGCGGTGAACAACATCATCTGTTTGACGGCGTTTAGCGTTGTGGCGACCGTCCTCGACGTGAGCGCGGGCCTCGGCGACACGGAAGCAGTAGTCCTTGTCTTTAACTCTGTATTCACGTTTATTTGGCAGTTGCTCGGAGGCGTGGCGCTCGGATTTCTGGTCGGCCTGATGCTCGCGTCCTGGGCAACCAGGATCACCGAGCATGGCGAGATTCTGATTCTTCTGATTGGTGCGATCCTGCTGTGTGTCGGCGCGTCCCGGATTCTGGATGTTTCGCCGCTTATAGCGAGTTTGGCCGTCGGCTCGACGATGGTGAATTTCTCGAAACGTTCGCGGCGCCTCTTCAGCGTCATTTCACGAACGGACCCTCCGCTCTACGCCATTTTCTTCGTGATCGCCGGCGCGGATCTGGACCTCAATCTGCTGAGCAAACTTGGAACCCTGGGCGTTGTCTACATCGCCGCCCGTTCGCTCGGTAAACTCGGCGGAGGCTGGCTCGGAGCGCGCTGGCTGGGGATGGAGTCCGGTATCCAGCGCAACCTGGGTTCCGCGTTGCTGAGCCAGGCCGGATTGGCAATCGGTCTCACCCTCGGCATCGGAAACCGCTATCCCGAGTACGGACCCACCGTAGCCGCCGTCGTGCTCGGCGCCGTCATCGTATTCGAACTCGTCGGGCCAATTAGCACCCGCTTCGCGGTCTTGCGCGAAAGCAGCTGACGTTCAGGATAAAGCCGCGTTGGACGCCGAGGGAGTGCGCCAACGGATTTCCGAACAGACAGATCAACTCCACCGGCTTTGGCCGGGTTCGCTATCGCGCTGTGTCCCTCAAAAGCCCTCGAAATCCATTTATGTTGGCTTATCAATAGACTATGACCTATTGAAAATTCGCCGGCACTGGCCCCCGGCGGGGAAATTGGGGCGGAAATCGCCTGCCCTGCGTCAGTAGTGTCCACAGTGGAAGCACGATCAGGAGCAGCAAAAGGACTTGTTTCGACCAAATGGAGAGCCACGCGAGGGTTGCCACCAAGATGAATCGTCGCGGGGAGGGTCTGTCCTGCCTTTTTGCCGATACCTGTTGCGAACAACCGATGTCACTGGCTGTTTGCCCACAGCCTCGCTAGCCAGCAGATGGCACTCGATTTAGCTCCGCTCGGCGACCGGTTGAGGAAGCTCTGGCGCCTACATCGCTTAATAGGAAATCCTTTCTTGGTACCTATCCGACCTTGACGAGCTTTCGCCAACATTCTAAGGTAGGCGCGCGTACAAGGCCCCTGTGTGTGAAGCGTCTGCTTGCCCAGAGGCCAACAGATGACAGGGTCGACCCATCCCACTCAACTACGCACCCACGTAATCGGCTCCTCGTACAATTGCCCCCCCCCCGCACCGAGTCGGTTAGCACTGGAGTCACCGCCCAGTCGGAAGCAATCCGTCTCGGTCGCCGCTCTGCACGGCCAAACTGATCCACTACGACCCATTGCGCGCCGGGGTCCGCAGAACGTAAACTTGGGATGCATCGATCTCGGGGATGGAAGCCCCGACGCTTGAGCCCATGTTTGAAGTCTTCGACATCAATAGCTACCTCTCGGTCGGCATCGACGCCTCGGTCTACCTGTTTCTCGCCGTGACCGCTACGGCGCTGTTCGTGATTCGCCTGGGCCTTCAGTTCTTCGTCGGCGACGTAGATATGCATGTCGATGCCGATGTTCATCTCGACGCCCACATGGATAGCACAGGAGCATTCGAGTTATTCTCATTGCTCTCGGTTCTGGCGTTCTTCATGGGCGTTGGCTGGATGGGACTGGCGTGCCGCGTAAGTTGGGGCATGGGCTCGGCGCTCTCCGCCTTTTCCGCAACCGCTTTCGGACTCTCGCTGATGGGCCTCTCCTCGGGACTGATGTATGCGGTGAGGCAGATGGCTGAGGAAGGCCGCTACGACGTCAACACGGCTATTGGGACAATCGGCAAATGCTACCTGACTATCCCAGCCAAGGGCGAAGGTCAAGGCCAAGTCGAAGTTACCGTATCGGGCCGCCGCAAAGTATTGCCCGCGATCTCAAACGGTGAGAAGATCGCGGCCTTCCAGCGCGTCAAGATCGTCGCCGTAGAGGGCGAAGATACGTTTATTGTGGAACCTGTGAGTTAATCCTGCGTATAGATAGCGGGAAGGAAGCCATATGACACCTATATTTGATTTCGGCATCATTCTGCCGATCATCGTCGTCGCAATTTTCATGGGCGTGCTGATGTTCGTCGTGAACCAGTACAAGCGCTGCCCATCAAACCGCATCCTGGTGGTCTATGGCAAGATCGGCGGCCAGGCGGCCGCCAAGTGCGTCCACGGCGGCGGCACGTTCATCATGCCGCTGTTCCAGGATTTCCAATACCTGTCGCTGGAGCCGCTCACGATTGACATCGAGCTCACCGGCGCACTGTCGAAGAAGAACATCCGTGTCAACGTCCCCTCGACGTTCACCATCGGCATCTCAACGAAACCCTCGATCATGAACAACGCCGCCGAACGCCTGTTGGGCCTCGGCGAACAGGTTATCGCGGCGCAAGCGCGCGACATCATTCTCGGTCAGATGCGTTTGGTCATCGCGACCCTATCGATCGAAGAGATCAACCAGGACCGCGAGAAGTTCCTCGATCTCGTGAATAACTTCTGCGGCGGTGAACTTGTTCGCGTCGGCCTCGAAGTCATCAACGTCAACATTCGCGACATCACCGACGAATCGGGCTACATCGACGCCATCGGCCAAAAAGCAGCCGCCGAGGCCATCCAGCAGGCCAAGGTTGAAGTCGCCGGGCAGGTTAAGGACGGCGCCATCGGCGAAGCCACCGCCAACCGCGCCAAAGAAGTCGAGGTCGCCAACCAGGAAGCAGCGGCCAACATCGGGCGCAAGCAGGCGGAACGCGAGCAGCGGGTTCGGGTCGCCAAACTCGAAGCGGAAGGTATTTCGGGCGAAGCCGAGGGCATGCGCGAGCAAGAGATCGTCAGCGCCCAGCAGAAAGCTCTTTCCATGGAGGGCAGCAAGCAGGCCGAGGCGGCGCGGCGCATCCGTATTGCCACCCTGGAAGCCGAAGCGGTCGAAGGAGAGAACCAGTCGCAGGCCAGCATCGCCGCTTCGAACGCCACGCTCGCCGAGCGCCGCGCCGACGCCCGACGCCGCGGCGAAGTCGCTTCGGCCGAAGCCGCGCGCGATGTCCTAGTGGCCGAGAAAGAACAGGAAGTGGCGCGGCTCCAGAAGGAGCAAATCGCGCAGCAACAGATTGAGCGCGAGAAGATCGAAATCGAGGCCGAAGCCGAAGCGGAGCGCATCCGGCGTATCGCCAAGGGTGAAGCCGACGCTGTGCTCGCCAAGTACAACGCTGAAGCCGAAGGCGTGCAGCGCGTCCTCGAAGCCAAAGCGAAGGGTTACGAGAACCTGCTGCGCAGTTGCGCGCAGCATCCTGACCTGGCCCCGACGCTGCTCATCATCGAGAAACTGCCCGCCCTCGTTGCCGAGCAAGTCAAGGCAATTCAGAACCTCAAGATCGACAAGGTAACGGTCTGGGATTCCGGCTCGGGCGCGAATGGCGCGGGCGAATCGGGCGGAGCCACCGCCGGCTTCTTGCGCGGACTGATCGGTTCCCTTCCCCCCATTCACGAACTCGCCAAACAAGCCGGCATCGACCTGCCTAGCGTTCTGGGGAGCCTGAAAAACAGAGATGACGCACCGGGCACGAAGGAAGATGCAAAGTCGGAACCGCCCGTGTAGCGACCCCGCGGCCGCTAACCAGAGCATAAGAGCGCAGGCGGCGCTTCGCTTATGAGGTGCTGATAGCCGTCGTAAGCGTCAACTGGTTGCCGCGCCAAACTCGTCGACGACCTCCAGGACCGCTTCAACCAGCCACTCTGCGGGCACGTCTCGCCCGTCATTGAACTCGAGAGGGAGCAGCACCTCGAATCGCCGCCACTTGCTGCTCATAAGTCGTCTTTCCCTTAACGCTGAACGGAATGTTCTGATCGGCGAGCGCTTCCAAGGCGGCCTCAGGAACTAGATGCTCTCCGGAACGAAGAACCCGGCCCGAGAAGCGACCCAGTAGAAAGGCCAACGCTCTCTTTTCCATCTCGCGGTCTTCGAAGGTGATCGTCACCATATGCTTTGCCTCGACCTGAAACGGATTCTATCAGTCCGGGCCCTCCCCTGGATGAGAACGAAGCTCAATCCGTCTCGCCCCAGCATATTTGAGTGAGTATGTTGGGCCCAAAGGAAGGCGGCGGCCGGAATGAGATATTTCCGCTCCCCTTAGGGTGGCCGGGCGCTACTCTAAGTAACCGTGAAATTCAACGGCATGGGGAAATTCAAGAATAGGGGAAGTTCAAGAGCATGGAGTTCAACGACAAAGTCACGACCGTCGATGAGTTGAGAGAGATCGTCGGCCACCCCGACCCCATGGTGGCGCGGAAAGGGCGGCCGCGGTTCGATGTCTTTTCCCGGCAGTTTATCGAAAAGTCGCCCTTCTGCTTGATCGCGTCCCGCAACGCGGCCGGCGAGATGGATGTCTCTCCTAAGGGCGATCCGCCAGGGTTCGCCCTCGTACTGGACGACAAGACTCTGGCGCTGCCCGACCGGCCCGGCAATCGCATCGCCGACACGCTGATCAATATCCTTGAGACGCCCGAGGTCGCTGTGATCTTCCTCGTGCCGGGCAAGGGTGACACGCTGCGCGTGAACGGCCAAGCTCAGATCGTCCGAGACCCTGACCTGCTCGAGCGAATGACTCACAAGGGCAAGATTCCTAAGTTAGCGATTGTCGTTTCAGTCGAGACGATCTTCTTCCACTGCGCCAAGTGCATGATCCGTTCCAGCTTGTGGAAACCGGAAGGATGGCCCGACATCAGCGCTCTGCCTTCGCTCGGGACGGTCCTCAAAACTCAGCTTGAATGGGACATCGAGCTGGAAACTCTGGATGGCTTGATCGACGAATCTTACCGCGATCGGCTTTACTGATCCTAGTGTTTACTTCTCTGAGACGCCTGTTTACGCTAGGCTGACCTCTATGAGCGCCGACGGGTCGCGGCGACTGCTGCCGCGAAAGATCGCCTTCGTACTGGCCGTAACGGCCATTCTGCTTTGCATAGCCGAGGGCCTTCTGCGTTGGCTGGCCCCGATCCACCTGGCCGGCATTCAGAGCGGCTATGTCTACGATGACGAACTCGGCATCAGGCTGGGGGAGGACTTGCGGGCCACGCAGCTTTCCGATCATTTGCAAGAGATTCGCACCAACCGCGCCGGCACAGCCAACTTCCAGGATTCGTTCGATGCGTACGGCGCACGCATCTTCGCGCTCGGCGACTCGTACACGCAAGGCACCGGCCTGCCGCCCGACGCTTCGTATCCGTTTCAGCTTGACCTGCGGCTCAACATCGGCGCGGACGGACTGTATCATCCCAGCTACGCCGTCGTGAATCTGGGCTTGGCCGCATATGGCCCCGAACAGAGCCTGATTGCTCTCGGCCGCTACTCGAAGAGTCTCGGCGCGCCACGGCTTTGCCTCTATCTCGGATCTGAAAACGACTTCACCGACGACATCCTGTTCCGAAGCGGCTACCGGCACCGGCACATCGTTCGCGGCAGTCCGCACTGGGGCTTGATGACCGGACCATTATTGTGGGCCAGCCGTTTCCAGATCGTAAAGCGGTTCAAGATGGCCCTCTCGCGGTGGCGTCAGCGCGATCTGAAGGCAACCGGCGCAGGGCCGGCGGAAGACTCCCCGAGCGGTCGCGCTTCGGTCGCCGAGCTTACGTGGCCCGTGATTGACAAGATCGTGAATCGGTGTCGAGAGCAGGGTGCGGTCACCGTTCTCGGTTGGTCTTTCGGTGGTTCACCGTCGTACGCCTGGCTGCAGGCGCGGGCAGCCACCGAAGGAATCCCCTTTGCCGATTGGTGGCCAAGCGTCGAATCCGTTCAACGGTCCGAGGGCGATATCGCCGTGGCGAACCCCCATTCCGGCGGACACTGGCAAACGTGGGTCAACCGGCTGATAGCCGACGCCTTTGCGCGCCAGATCGAGCGGTTGGAATCCGCCGAGCCAAAGCGTGCGCCTTAGTCCATCCACCACCGTATACTGAACCACCCTATGACAGCGTCAACGTTTGATCCCGGCAGTTATGAGCGTGGCCGCAAATACAGCCTCGACCTCGAAGTCCCAAACCACCCAGAGATCACCATTCCTGTCCTCTTGATACGGGGCGCGAATTCTGGAGCGATGCTCGTCGTCAGCGCCGCCGTCCACGGTGACGAGTTCGAGGGCGTGCGGGCGATCTTTGAAGTGGTCGAACAGATCGATCCGTCCGAGATGAGCGGCGATCTGCTTGCGGCGCCCGTTTCAAATCCACCGGCATTTTGGGCCGGAACGCGTTGCAGTCCGCTCGACGGCGCGAATCTGGCGCGTGTTTTTCCCGGCTCGCCTGATGGCGGACCGACGCCCGCCATCGCCCATACCCTCGCCGAGGCGTTGATTTCGAAGGCCGATTTCTATCTCGATCTGCACAGTGCCGGCGTCGCTTGCCTGATGCCGACCATGGCGGGCTATAGCGCGAACGACCCGCGCGGCCGAGACGCGGCCGAGTGCTTCGGCGCAACCGTCATTTGGGGACACCCCGACATTGCTCCGGGCCGCACGATCTCATTCGCGCATGAGCGCCGAATCCCCTGGCTGTATAGCGAGGCGCGCGGAGCAGGGCGCATCGATCCGGAAGACTTGCGGACGTTCCGGCAAGGCGTGCTCAACCTGATGCGGCACCTGAACATCCTGCCAGGCGAGGCAGTGATACAGACGCCGATCCGGCATCGACTTCTGGGCGACGGCAACATCGAGGCCGGACTCACCTGCGGCGTCGAGGGTTTCTTCATGTCGGCCGTGGAACTGCTCCAGCCCGTTGCCAAGGGTCAAGAACTTGGGCGGACCGTCGATCTGCACGGTGAAACAATCGAAACGTTTTGCGCCACTGACGCCGGCATCGTCGCGCTCATTCGTCAATTCCCCGTTGTCAAGCCGGGGGACGCCATGTTCGTGGTCACAGGCACCGAAGAAACCTAGCCCGGCTCAGATGGCCGTCCAACCGGCGTCGACAGGTATGTTCGCGCCGGTGATATAGCGCGAAGCCTCCGAGGCAAGAAACAATGCCGGGCCCTTGATGTCGTCTTCATCGGCCATCCGCCCCAGCAAGGTTCGCGCGCTGTACTGCTCGACGAACGTATCGCTGTGATCGGGTGTGCGGAGCCCGCCTGGTGACAGAGAGTTCACCCGTATGCCATAGGGCCCCAGATAACTGGCCAGATAGCGCGTCATCTGGATCATGCCGCCCTTCGCGAAGTGATAGTCAATCGGATTCGTGATCGACGTGCCTTTGTATATTGACCAGTCCGGGCCGACCATCCCGTAGATCGAGGCGATATTGACGATCGAGCCCGAACGTTGCCGCCGCATCGGTTCCGACAGGATTTGGCAAGCCAGCAGCAATCCCGTCGAGTTCACCTTCATGGCTTCTTCCCATCGCTCGGCGGTCACTTCCAGTAAATCGCCGCCGCCGCGCGCCACGCTATTGTTGAACAGGACATCGAGCCGTCCGTGCTGTTCAACAATACGATCACGCAAGCCGCGGATCGAATCCTCTGAAGCCTGGTCGTATTGGTCGCCTGTCACAGCGAGGCCTTCGCCGCTCAGTTGTTTGGCATAGTCGCGACAGGCTTCCACGTTTCGCGAAGCCACGACAACCTGAGCACCCGCCTCCGCCAATGCCCGCACGATATGGCGCCCGTACAACCCGGTCCCGCCCGTCACGAGCGCGACCTTGCCGTCAAGCCGGAACAGAGTAGATATGTGCGTCATGCAGAGCCCTCCGCGCCGCTTTCAAGACCCAGCACCTGCCCGCGAATGTCGACGTCCACCTGGCGGCTCCAAGCGGAGAGGATTCGTTCGAACAGCGGCCCGCCGGCGATGGCATCATTCACCGCAAGACCATTGATCCGGGTGACCGGAGCCATGCAGTAAGGCGTAGTCGTTACGAAAATCTCGTCGGCGTTGATGGCGTCATGCACCTGCAGATCGCAGCTCTCAAAAGGGATACCCAGCTCACCGCACAACTCGGCCACCTGCCCCCGGCTGGTGCCCCGCAGCATGTTGGTCGCCGCCGGCGAGTAGACAACGCCGTTCTTCACGAGCAACATGTTCGCCCCGCTGCATTCGGTCAGATTCCCCTGTAAATCGAGCAGCAGCGGTACGGCGCCGCTGTCGACGAGTTGCGCCTCCTTCTCGGCGATCCACCAGTGCAAGCGGCTGCGATGCTTGATCTTCTGATCGAGGCACTGCGAGGGTACATGCCTTGTGCTGGGTGTCACTAGGTGCAGTCCCTCTGTAAAGAAGCGGCGGAATGCCTCGAAGGGCAAGCGGAACGAATGGATACAGAATGTCGGCTCTGACGGTTCGAAGCCCGCGGCACTGCCGGCATAGCCAAGGTTCTCACCCGGCGTCAGGAAAAAGACGACGCCGAGATCATCCCCCGGCGCCAACAAGGCGCTGTTCGCGCGAATCAGTTCCTGCGTTCGCGCCACTGTCTCCTCGCGGCTCAACGGAAGCGCGAGCCGCGCATAGCGGGCCGATTCGAATAATCGATCGACATGCTCGTCGAGCCGAAACGGCTTGTGCCGGAATGTTCGCAATTGGTCTGTGATCGTGGCACCCATTACGATTCCGTAGTCGTAAATATTGATCTTGGCCTGTGGGGCAGGCACAAACTGTCCCTTCAGATAGACGATGGATTCCCGCATAGGCTCCTTCACGCCGGTGTTGTGTTCGACCGTCACCGAACAACGATCCTCCATCATACGGAGCCGCGAGACAGGCTGCTACAAGAGAGCATCCGCGCCGGCGTCCCGGTACAATAGGGCGATGCTGGAGCAAGCCCGATGAAGCGCTACGGTTTGGTGTTGCGAGTCAGGCCGGAGAAAGAACAGGAATACCGCCGCTATCACGAAGCGGTCTGGCCCGATATCCTCGCAATCATCCGCACCGCGAATATCCGTAACTACTCCATCTATCTCAAGGACCACTACCTGTTCGCATACTACGAGTACACCGGCGACAATTTCGAAGCCGATATGGCGCGGCTCGCGGCCGAACCCAAGATGCGGGAATGGTGGGACGTCATGGAGCCCATGCAAGACCCCGTTCCGACGCGCAAAGAAGGAGAGTGGTGGGCCGAAATGGAAGAAGTGTTCCACACCGATTGACGGCTGCGGGGAAATCAGCGGCCCACGTCACTTGGGGCGGGTTATCATGAACTCTCACGGCCCGCTAACTTGAGCACCATCCTTTTAGCCGACGACAACCCCCATGCCCGCCGTATGGGAACTGAAATCCTCGCCTCGGAGGGCCATGACGTCATCACGGTTGACGACGGTGACCAAGCCATCTCCTATTTGCAAGAACATCTCCCTGATCTCATCCTCGCCGACACCGATATGCCGGGTGCCGGCGGGTATGATGTGTGCGGATTTGTTCGCTCCCGTCCCAACTTGCGGGACGTAAAGGTGGTGCTGCTTCAGCCGCCGCTCGAACGATATGACGAGCGGCGGGCCGGGGGAGGCGGGGCCGATGGCGGTCTGCAC
>JAQBUE010000183.1 GCA_027624045.1 Acidobacteriota bacterium | reverse complement strand
TCTTCAGGATCATCTTGTATTGGAAACACTCCCTCCTTTCAGGATCATCTTGCATTGGACAACTCTGGCATCCGCAAGTGGCGGACAATGTTTTCCACAATGACGATTGCGTCGTCCACCAAAAGCCCGATCGAGAAGATCAGCGCAAAGAGTGTGATCCGGTTCAGGGTATACCCGTATAGGTAGAAGACGGCAAGCGTCAGCGCCAGGGTCACGGGGATCGCCGTGAATACGATCCAGGATTCGCGAAAGCCCAGCGTAAGCCAGATCAGAATCGAGACGGCCACAACGGCAATCGCCATGTGAAACAGTAGTTCGTCCGATTTTTCCTTCGCCGTTTCGCCGTAGTGGCGTGTGACGGCGACTTCCACCCCGGAGGGAATCACGGGGCCTTTGAGCCCTTCCACTTTCTCAAGAACACGCTCGGCGACATCGATTGCGTTGGAGCCTTTGCGTTTCGATACGGCCACGGTTACGGCGGGCCAATAGGCGGGGTCCGCGCCGGAGGCAAACTGCACATACTGGATCGGTTCCTCGCCGGCGTCGGAAACCGTTGCGACGTCACTTAGGTAGACGGGGATCGAGCCGCTCACGCCGACGACGGCGCGCCCGACTTCGGCCGACGACGCGAAGAAGCCCCCTGTCTCGAGCAACACCCTCCGGTTTCCCGTGTCGAATGCTCCTGACGGCAGCTTGCGGTTGGCGCCCTGCAGCCGGCCGGCTACTTCGAGTGCCGTCAGGTTATGCGCTGCGAGGCGGTTTTCGTCTAGGGCGACCAGAACTTCGCGGCGGCGGCCGCCGATGATCTCGACCGCCGAGACCTGATCGACCTGCTTGATCCCGTCGTGAAGCTGCGCGGCAACTTGCCTCAACCGCGCGTCGTCGTACTGGCGGCTCCACAACGTCAAGGCAAGAATGGGCACATCATCGATCGAGCGCGGTTTGATCAGCGGTGGCGAGGCACCCGGCGGAATCAGATCAAAGTTGGCCGACATCTTCTGATTGAGCCGGACGATCGCATCCTCTTCATCCTGGCCGACTAGAAACCTGACGACGGCCATCGACATACCCGGACTCGACGTCGAGTAGATGTACTCGACGCCGGGAATTTCCCACAGCAGCTTCTCCATCGGCTTGGTGACGCGTTCCTCGATCTCCCGCGCCGACGCGCCGGGCATGGCGACAAAAACGTCAATCATCGGAACGATGATCTGTGGTTCTTCTTCACGGGGCAGCGCGTAGACCGCGAATAGTCCCACGAGAATTGAGAACGCCATGATGAGCGGCGTGAGTTTCGAGTTGATAAAGTAGGCCGCCACGGCGCCCGCCAGGCCGCCGTGGGTTGCTACATCCCGTCCTTCGCTGCCGTTGGAAGTCATGACTGAGGCATCCCCGATGCACGCACGAGCGCACCGTCCTTGACAGCGGACGGGTTCAGAATGACCTGGTCTCCCGCGGTTAGCCCGGAGAGGACTGCCACCTGGTTCGCATCGGCGTCTCCCAGCGTGATCAGCCGGCGTTTCGCAACACCGTCTTCGACGACAAGAGCGGACTTGAGTTGCCCGTACTCGACGACGGCTTCAGCGGGGATGGTCAGTACCTGGCGAGCTGGACCGCGAAGCGCGGCGTAACCGTATAGACCGGACTGGATGCCCGAACCTGCCAGCAAGGAGAGCTTCGCGACGAACGTTCGGGAGTGCGGGTCAACGACAGGTACGATCTCTAAGACCCGGCCTTCGATTTCTTCTTCGTCACCGAGAGCGTCAATCCGGACCGGCAAGGCTTGCCCCAGTTTCAGTTCCCGAAGATGTGACTCAGGCACGTTGATCTCGAGCAGGTAGCGGCCGGACGGCTCGATTTTCATCAACGGTACGCCGGGGTTCGCCATACTGCCCGGGTCGATCAGACGCTCAACAACCAATCCAGAGACCGGGGCTGTGATGCTCGTATAGCTGAGCCGCGTGCGCGCTGCGGCGATGCCTGCTTCCGCTTGCTCACGCTTCCGCAGGACCTGTTCCTTGCCAGACTCCGCGCCGCGTAATCCGGCATCGCTGAGCCGGACGCGGGCAGCCGATTCGTCATATTCCTGTTGAGAGACGGATTCCTTCTGGAGCAGATTCTCGAATCTTTGATGCGTGAGCTTCGCCAAGTCGAGTTCGGCGCGGGCCGCCACAATTGATTGATCCGCCGCCCGCATAGCGCTTTCCGCCTCGGCTCGAGCCGCCTCCGCCGCCGTGACCGCCGACGCGAGTTCGCGGTCGTCGAGGTCGATCAGCAGCCGCCCTTTCTGAACGTGCTCACCGGCCCGTGCGTTGACAGCGAGGATGGTAGCGGGCAAGCGGCTGGAGACGACGACCGTTTGTTGCGAGCGGACGGTACCCAGAACCCGCAGAGAACTGCGCCGATCGGTCATCACAACTGTCGCCGTTTGCACGGCGATTGGTCCGTCTTTCGGCGCGAATTCCGATGCGGCGGGTTCATCGGAACCGCAAGCGCCGAGGGTCAAGACCACACCGAGGGCCAGAACGGGCAGTGCGACTGTAGGCCATCCAGAAAACGTGTTCATTGCAATGCCTCCGAATCCGCGGTAAGAATACCGGCCGCCTCGTCAAGCACGGCCCGCGCTACCCGCAAGTCGTAGAGAGCCGCCAATCGCCGAAATTGCGTTGCCAGTACGGCTGTCTGGCCGCGAATCAGTTCCGTCACGTTCACCAAGCCGTTCTCGTAGCGGTTCCGTTGGATGCGGTAGCTCTCTTCGGCCTCCTCCACGGCTGCTTCTCCTACAGCAATCCTTTCGCGCGCGGCGTTCCAGTCGGCGTGTGCCTGTCGCACGCGCAAGTTCACGGCGGACTCGGCACGGCGCCGGGAAGCGAGCGCACGATCTTCAGCGTGACGCGCCGCTGAGATACGAGCACGGTTCTCGTTCCCTTTCCAGATCTGCCAATCAAGCGCGACACCGGCCAGCCAGTTGCCACCAGCGCGGGACGCAAAACGGCCGCGGCCCGCCTCCAGTACACCCTGCGCCGTAACGCGCGGCCAAAGGGCGCTCGAAACGGCCCGTGTCTCCGCGGCACTCAGCTCGGTCCCCAACGCGGCTCGCCGCAGGTCGGGATGTTGCTCGACGGCCAATCGTACGTATGACTCCCGAAAGTCGGCGGCCGGAGTGACGGATTCAAGCGGAGTCGTGAGGGCGTGTGGCCGGTCGAGATCGAGGCCGAGTGCGTCGTTCAGTACTGCCCGCGCGACGTCGGCCTGTGCGCGCGCCCGGATCAGCTCTTCGTCGATGGCCGCCAAGTGGACCTTCATCGACAGCGTGTCCGCTTTCGTCGCCATACCGGCTTCGAACAGCGATTCGGCTCGCCGCAAGTCGGCCTCAATGGATTTCTTCGTTTGCTCAGCGACCCGCACGCTTTCGTCCGCCAGGGCGATTCCGAAATAGGTCCGCACCACGGCGAGAATCGCGGTAGCTTCGTCGGCTCGGCGTTCTTCGGCTGAGAGTTCACGCCGCAGGCGGGCGCCCCGGACAGCGTTCTTCGTCCGATTGGCGTCGAACAGAACTTGCTCGACCCGAACGACCGACTGAAACAGGTTCAGGGCGTCCGGATTGTTGAGTCGCTCGATCGCAAAGTTCTCTGAGCCAAACTGCCGCTGGTTCAGCAGCGACCCGAAAGCGAATACAGGGTTGTTGCTCCGCGTGAACGATTCCCGAACGGCGACACTCGGCAACCCGCCCGCCTTTGCCACGCCGATGCCGGCTTCCGCCTCGCGCTCACCTGCCCGGGCCGCCTCGATCGCGGGGCTCGAATCCAGTGCGATGCCGACGGCCTGCTTGAGGCTGAGAACATCTTGAGCCGGTAGAGGCGCCAGCCCTGCCATTGCTGTTAAGAGGAGGCACTGCTGGAGTCGTCTCGTCATGTCCCATCTCATATCTATGTGTCGTGATAATTCGATATATTGTGCCGCAAAGAAGCGGCATCACATCTCACCCGAAGCGATTCTCGACGCATGCCATGATCCCTTCCAGATGAGGTTCGACGACCTGATAGTAAGTTCGGCGGCCTTCACGCTCGCCCGTCAGGAGTCCGCAGAGCTTCATCAGCTTGAGATGCTCTGACGCCATGTGGCTGGGAATGCCGCAACCTTCGGCAAGTTCACCCACCGTGTACCGTCCGGCAAGAAGCATCTGGATCATGCGAAGCCGGTGCGGGTGGGCGATCGTGCGAAGGCATTCCGCGGCTCTCCCGAGAGCGTCGAGGCCCAGCAGCGGCTTCTCTTTCTTGCGCGCCATACATATCATTATATCTGAATATCTCGACATGTCAATACAAATGTTTTCGCAACGCCTTGGGAGCCCTGTTCGTCCTTGTGCTAAGGTGACGATTATGTTGAAGAGATTGGGTTTTGGGGTCCTTCTGCTGTCGGTTTTCACGACTGCTTGGGCCGCGAACGAGCTGTCGAACCGGCGCGCGCCGGGGTTCTCATTGCCGGACATGAACCTCAAGCAGCACGACCTGGCCGATTACCGGGGTAAGGTTGTTTTGCTGAACGTCATGAGGACGGATTGCCCGCATTGCGGCGCGTTTTCGAAGGTCTTAGCCAAGGCGCAAACCAAGTATGGCGACCGGCTTCAAGTTCTGTCGATCGTAAACACACCGCCGGAGACCCAGAACACCGTGAGAGGCTATCTAGCCGAAAACGGTGGTAATCTCGTGGTGCTCTTCGATTGCAGCCAAGTCGCCATTTCCTACTTGAAGATCAGCCCCAAGCGGCCGACGATCGAGGTGCCGCATTTCTTCGTGATCGATCAGCGGGGATGGATTCGAGAAGACTACGGATACGACGTTCTGAGCCATGGCATCTTCGAGGAAGGCGGCCTGTTTCCGATCATCGATCGTTACGTTTCGAAACCCGAGCGCGCCGATTAACCCTCAACCGCCAACCGCCGCGAGAAGCCGAAGGGCGCGGCGGTCGAGTTGCCCGTTAGTGTGCTTCGCATAGCCCAAAATGCCGACCCTGCTGATGCGATTGCCGGTTCCACGATGGGCGGCCTTGATCGCGTTGCTGGCGATCACGATTCCAGGTTTCGCTCAGATTCCGTCTCCGGCGGCCCATTTCGGGCACCCGATGGGTCAGGCCGGAACCCTCATTGAGTGGAACGATCTCGTTCGTTATTTCCAGCGGGTGGACGCGGCAAGCGACCGTCTGCGGGTGGATGAGTTGGGTCGCACGACCGAAGGGCGCCCGCTCATTCTGGTAACCATCGCGGACCCCAAGACCCTCGCGAACCTCGACCGCTACAAGCAGATTCAGGCCGGACTCGCCGACCCTCGGAGGACGAACGCCGGCGCGGCCGACGTCCTGATCGAACAAGGCAAGACCGTGGTATTGATCACCTGCTCGATCCACTCGACCGAGGTTGCTTCGACGCACACGGCGGTTGAATTCGCGCACAAGCTGCTGACGGAGGACACACCGCGGCATCGCGCGATTCTCCGCGACACCATCTTCTTGCTCGTCCCCTCCCTGAATCCCGACGGTGTAGACAAAGTTGCAAGCTGGTACAAGCGCTACCTCGGCACACCGTACGAGGGTGCGCCGATGATCGAGCTGTACCAGAAGTATGTCGGACACGACAACAACCGCGATTGGTACATCTTCAGCCAGCAAGAGACCCGCTTGGCGGTCGAGAAGATCCACAATGTTTGGCGGCCGCAAATTGTCTACGACGTACACCAGATGGATAGCAACGGCGCGCGCATGTTCGTGCCGCCCTGGAGCGACCCGGTCGACCCGAATATCGACCCCCTGATCCTGCAGCAAGGGAACCAGATCGGTACGGCCATGGCAGCGGATCTGACGGCAGCGGGCAAGACTGGCGTCGTCGTAAACGCCATCTACGACTATTTCACGCCGGCGCGCCACTATCAGAGCTACCACGGCGGACTGCGGCTTCTCAGCGAGGCCGCGAGCGCGCGCTACGCAACTCCGATCGAGACACCGTTCTCTTCGTTGACTACCAACGGCCGGGGCTACAACGCTCAGGCGCGCAGCTGGAATTTTCCTGAGCCCTGGCTAGGCGGAAAATGGACGATGCGCGACATCATCGACTATCAACTGATCACGTTCGAGACTTGCCTCTACCAGGCAGCCCTGCAGCGCCCCGATCTGCTGCGAAACTTTCGACGGATTTCACAGCGTGTCATGGCCCGTAACCGCAACCGGTCGTTCATTCTTCCGCGCGACCAGCATGATCCGAGCGGACTGCGGCGTTTACTCGAAACGCTTGAGTTCGGCATGGTCGAAATCCAGAGCGCCCGGCGGCGTTTTCGCGCCGCCGAGCGCACGTTTCAAGAGGGCGACTATGTCGTGTCGCTTGACCAGCCCTACGGTGCATTCGCCAAGACCCTCCTTGAGCGGCAGGATTATCCGGAACGGCGCGAGTACCCCGGGGGACCGCCCGTGCGGCCTTACGATGTCACGGCGCACAGCTTGCCGCTGCTGATGGGCGTCGACGTGTATGAATCTCGGGAAGCTTTAACGGCCGAACTGCAGCCGCTCAAGCAGGTGAGCGCCAGCGGTGGGCGCGTCGCGGCGGGTTATGTCGTGGCGCTTTCTCCCGACGCCAGTGATGCCTGGATCGCCGTCAATCGCCTACTCAAGGCGGGCGCCGATGTCTTTCGCGACACGATGAACGGCACGTTCTACATCACGCGTCGGGATTCGCTGGTCCCCATGCTGGAGGAGTTGGCGAAGCAATACGGTCTTGACTTTCGCGCGGCGAGCCCGAGCTCAACCCGCCGCAAACGAATGCGTACGGCGCGGGTCGGTCTCTATGCCGGTTTCGTGCCCATCATGGACGAGGGCTGGACGCGTTGGGTCCTCGATCAATACGAGTTTCCCCACGAATCCGTGGGAAACGCGCGCCTTCAAGCCGGCGACCTCAACAGCGACTTCGACGTGATCATTCTTCCCGACGCCCGGCCTCGGACGCTGCATGGCGGCTATCTGCCAGGAGCGCTCTATGCAGGAGCGCCAGTGCCGGCGGAGTACACCGGGGGGATCGGCGCGGAAGGCGCCACGGCGTTGCGGGATTTCGTCACGCGGGGAGGCACGCTGCTGGCCCTGAATCAGGCCTCTGAATATGCCATCGATCGCCTGCGCGTGCCGGTTCGGAACGCACTGGGAGGGCTCGACTCGTCGCGTTTCTACGCGCCGGGAAGTCAGGTGAGAGTGACCGTCGACACCTCGCATCCGTTGGCGTTTGGACTGCGTGAGGAAGAGTCGGTCTGGTTTGAATCAGGGCCCGCGTTCGAAACCTCAACCGTTCCCAACGAAGACGCGATGGCGGTGATGCGCTATCCAGGGAAAGACATCCTGGCATCGGGTTGGCTGCTGGGCGAAGGTTACCTGGCGAACCAGGCGGCGGTACTCGATACCCCGATCGGCAACGGGCACCTTGTCCTGTTTGGCATTCGGCCGCAGTACCGGGGGCAGTCGAATGCCACGTTCAAGATGCTGTTCAACGGCCTCTACTACACGTCGCCGTGAACTACTTCAACTACTTCACCGAGATCGAAGAGCACTTTCAGCAGGCCCGTGGCTCGGGATTCTTCCTCCTTTCGCCTCTCGATTGGGCCATGATCGAGACCTGGAAGGAATCCGGCGTACCGCTCGACGCCGTTCACAAGGGGATCGAGCGGGCCTTTGAAAAATGGCATGCCCGCAAACGCAGAGCCCGCCTCGTGAACTCGATAGCATACTGTGCTCAGGAAGTTCTCACGGCCGCGCGCGAGATGGAGGACCCGGGCTCAGAGGCGCTCGGCAAATCCGCCCAGCCGGCGTTCGACGCAAAAGAGTTGGAAGCCTACTTCCGGCGCAACGCGGAACAGATTGGTACTGCCCGTGAGCGGTCATCGAAGGCGCTCGAGGCCATATATCGGGAAACGGCGGAATCGCTGCTCTCGCTCGCCGAGGCTGCTGGGCGTGATGAACTCGCTGATATTGAGGCCACTGAACAGCGCCTAACTGTCCTGGAAGAACGTCTGACAGCGGCGGCCCGGCAGCAGCTCAGCGTGGAGCAACTTATTGAAGCGCGTCAAGAAATGGAGCGCCAGCTCGCGCCCTACAGAGGTAAGATGACCGCCGACCAGCTGGCGCTGTTCGAAAAGCAATACCTCGACCGCAAGTGCCTCGAAACTTGCGGGCTGCCTCGTTTGAGCTTGTTCTATATGTAAGGCTGGGGCGGTTCCGGCCAATCCTGGTCTCAGGTAGTCGACCCCGACAACCGCTCATAGCCGCCGCGGCCCATGCGGCGCCGGCGGCGGTTGACCCAGCCGTGCAGCAGGCAGGAGCAAATCACGAGCCCGGCCCAAGCCGCCAGCGGCAGATCGTGCCAGATAACGTCCGGATAGTTGAACCAGGCCGGACCCAGATAGCCTAGGCCAAGCAGTGCGGCCAGCCCCATGCCCAGGGGTCGACCAAGCCAGCCGTACACGCCGGCCAGCAGCCCTAATGTCAGCACACAGGCCGTCCACGGATCGCTCAGGCCTGACGAGATGGAGGCTTGCCACCACGAAAGCTGGAACAGACTCACGACGATAATCAAACGCAGAAGGACGCTCATCTCATTACCGGGACCAAAACGCCCCCTATGAGTCCTATCGGTGTGCGTTGGAAATTATTGAGGTTTTCAGATGACAAGACAGCTGGGGCCGGCGGCCCTATCGGACGAACCACCGGATGGCATAGCGGCCGTCGCTCTTGTGAAACTTGAGGGTGTAGGGGTCGACGAGCCAGCGGGCGACAAAGCCGTCCGTGCGCGGCATCAACCAACCGAAATCCCAGCCGCGGCTGCTGTAAGCCAACGGGATTGCCGGGCGCACGCGCACAAGCGGATGCGTCTCGGCTAGAAACAGCTTGCGCCCGGTGTAGTAGTAGCCGGGACCAATGTGCGCGAAGACTTCGTGGGCTGGCGCGGAAGCGGGATCATCGGCCAGATCAGCGCACAGGCCCTCGATGCCAACTTTGAATTCTCGGCCGCGGGCGAACTGCTCCGCCAGGGCATCGATGGAGCCGGACACAACTTCGCCGTCGGCGGTGTGGCTGAGGACCTCTTCCCAGTCGTCGGAGACGCAACAACGGTAGGTGTTGAAGTCGTAGATGAAGTTGCTGCTCGGGGCGTTCGTGGCGCTGTCCCAGTTATCGTGCTGGTGATACTTGGGCATCGCGCTGTGGTCGTCGACGGGCGAGGGGCGGGGCTCTCCGCTGGGCGGGGCGCCGTCGAGGTGTGGCCGGGCGACGGCTTGTTGGCCGTTCTGGTTGTAAAGGAAGTACGACATCGACGGGCGCGGGCCAAAGCCGTCGGGCAGGTCGACGGGTTGGCGCAGGCTCATGATGCCGGCTACCCAGCGATTGTCGAGCAGATAGGTAACCCGGAAATCGGCTGCCTCCTGGATGAGCTCGGGATTGTCGGATTTCGTATCGATGTGTTCGTTGTGGCGGAACTCGGTGTAAATGCGCAGGTCGGCGCCACGCCGAATAGCCGCGGCGAGACCGTCGGCGCTGCCGGAGATGGGCTCACGCTTCGCGTTGAGCGCCAGCGCGGTCGTCCAATTGTTTTTCGAGTCGGGCAGAGGGCCTCCCTGAAGGGACATAGCCGCTGAGCCGGCGAGGAGAGTATTTCTCTGTCAGGTTCAGGAGTCGGCACCGATCGTGATTCACCCGGTGTACCCCCGGCGCGGACAAGCGCTGCGTGGTTCGTTGCGGCTCGCTGCGACGATCAACACGAACTATTTCAGTTGTGTCAGTCGTCCTTCTTATCTTCTTCCGGCTTCACTTCTTCTTCAGGTTTCACTTCTTCGTCAGGTTGCGGGTTACGAGGGCGACCCTTGGGCCAACCTCCGAGCTGCGCCCAATTGCGTATCTGATCTTTGGAGTTATTAGCGGCTCTCGCTTGGCCGCCCCGCCTGCCCGCTTCGGCTACGCTGATCGACTTCTTCGGCTTTGTCCTGCCCATAGTAAAACTATACTTAGCGTTAGGTATATTGTCAACAGCGGAAGGGGCTGGCCACGGCGGGGCCGGGCTGGCGGGCTGGCGGGTGTTGTTTAGTAGCGATCAGATCGTTTAATCTGATGTGTTTTCTGACTGTCTCTCGCGGTCGTCTGTCTACAGTTGCGTGCCACAGTTTGCATCATTTTGCAACACTATGGGATTTCCTCGCCAAGCCCGCACCTCACTCCAAGCCCCTATTTACGGTGGTTTTCGTGTGTTTGCCTGCCCCCGCGCCGCGGACGGTGTGGCATGCTTCGAGTGGTGCGTATTGGCGGGTTCCGGGGTTTTACACGCGCGGCCCCCGTATTTCATTTGCGGGGCTTGACTGGCGGGTGTTGACCGCTCCCTGAGGGGCTGTGAATCGTGTCCGCGGGGGAATCGCCACCGCAAGAGCAACCTCGAACTGTCCTGGCCAGGCGCGGCGGGTTGGTTGGATGAGCAATCCGTACCG
>JAQBUE010000182.1 GCA_027624045.1 Acidobacteriota bacterium | reverse complement strand
GGCGCGCCGCTGGCCACCCCGCTGCTTCTCGCCGCCTGAAAACAGGGTATTCTGCCACAGGCTGTTAAGACATGAACAAAAAACTATTGAGCATCACCACCGCCATGTGCTTGGCCGCCCTGCTGTCAGGCTGTGGCATACCCGCCAAGATCACCGGCGGCGGCAGCATCGTCAACATGGAGGGTGAGAAGACGGCCTCCTTCGGATTCAACGCGCAGGATTGCAACGACGCAGCCGACGAGAGCACGCTCTTCGACGGCAGCGGTCAATTGAACTACAACGACCAATCCGAAGGTGTGAAGTTCCACGGCGAGGTGCGCGAGGCGAACCAATGCATCTTTGATGAGGAGCCTGGAGACCTAGGCTTGACCTGCCTATTCTGCGCAGCAGTCATCGCGGACCAGGAATTGTTTGGCATTGACAATATTGTCGAAGCCTCGCAGTTCCTGGCGGAGTTCGAGTTCAAGGGTATCGGTATGACCTATCGCTCGACAAACCCGAAGGAGAAGGGCGAAGGCTTGGCCGGTGTCTGTACGGTCGACTTGGGCGAAGGCTCCAATAATGAGGGCATCAATGGCTTCACTATTGTCGCGATCCCTCCGGATTCCCTAGGAGGCGGGCCTTTCGCTGGCTATTCCAATGTAGGCGCTGTCCAAGGCAACATCCAGATGCACCCCTGCCCCGGCGAGGGCGGCATCGGCAACCAGGAAGACCCGACTTAATACAGAACCACACAAGTCAAAGGGTGGGCCGCAAGGCTCACCCTTTTCTTTTGGCTCACGGCGCTCCCAATAACGGTTCCACGCCGACGCTTTCCCCCGCATCCACATCCACTCGCTCCACCACATCCCGAAGCGCGGCTTGCACCGCCGGGTCAAACACTTGGGCGGCACTCTCCAGCGGTAACGCGTACAACCGATAGCGGCCCGGCACGACCGACTCAATCCTGAAACTCCCATCCGCCGCCGTAGTCACACGCCTGGGCGTCAGATACGTCGACCGCTGCTCCTCGGGGATTAAGAACACGTTCGCCTCGACCGGTTCCTCATCGCTGCCAGTCCTCCGCGCCTGCACAACTCCTTGAACCGTCCCTGCATCAAACGCGATCACCGCTTCCAGTCCGCTCACCGCCGCGTCCCGCGTGATAGCTACCTCCGGCCCAGCCAGATCGCGGCCCCCGATTCGCAGTGAACTCAGATAGGCCCCCTCCGGCAGGTTTTCCACACTGAGCCGGTACAGCGCCGGCGGACCCGAGAGTGCGAAGCCCAAGTCCTGCTGAACCTTTGCGCGGCTGGTCGGCCAGGAGTTCGGAAGTCCGCTGGGCATTAGCTGAACAGCCCACTCCGAGGCGGCCAGCTCATCCGGTGGCTCCTCTATCACAATCCGCCCCACAACCCGTTGCTGCGCGCCCACGAGCACCTCAACGCCGGCGACATCACCGTCCCGGATCGAAACATCCGTCTGGCCCACGAGGCTGCTGTCGCGGCCGCGTTGCGCGATCAGCTTGTAGTTGCCGGGTGCGAGACGATTCAGTGCGAACAAGCCCTCGCGAGAAGTCCGCCCCGGCTGAATAGGATTCACCTGAATCGTCCCATCCACCTGAATCGCCTCGACAAAACAAAGCACGCACCGCCCACCAGACGACGCGTCCGTTACCGCCCCCGTGATGGAATACATCGAACCTGACGTCAGTTCCAAATCAACTCCCGCCAGATCGTTCCCCCACCTCACCTCGACCGGGAGAGCCTGCGCGGGCGACGTGACGCGTGGGTAGAACGTCCCCATCGTGTTCGCATAGAACTGCGCCGACGGCCCGCTCGCCGGAGGCCAAACTCGCAACACGTGTTTACCCGCGCTCAGCCCGAACAAACGGTACTCGCCCAAGTCGTCACTCACAGCCCGCGCCGCCAATGACCAATAAACCCCCGCCGGACCGTACCGCACCGCGTAGGCCCGCACTTGGGAATCCGCAACCACCTCGCCGTCGGGGTCAAGCACACGGCCCACAATCGCCGCGCTGGGCCACAGCCGCAAGACCAGGCCTTCCGACTGCTCGTTCTCGCTCAGATTCACTCGCGGGATGCTGCCTGGAATCTCGCCATACCCCGACTTGCGGACGCGCAGTTCATAGCGGCCCGCCGGCAGGCCGGCGAAACCAAAGCGCCCTGCCCGGTCGCTCGCCGCCGTCTTCGAAGAACGCCCCTCCGCCCCTGGGAAACGCGCCGTAACGATCGCGCCCTGAACAGCCTCGCCCGTCGCCGCCGAAACCACAGTCCCCGCAATCCGGCCGCGCGCCTGCTGCGCCCACAGGTCCGCGCTCCCAACGAGCACGCTCAGAAGCAGGCAGAGCCAGCCCCTCGTCATTGCCCCGCCCTCAGATCGATCTCGATTTCACTTTCCGGATCGATCGGTATGAACCTCGATTCGCAGCCCGCTCTCTCCCAGTTCGTCTCATCCTCCACGGCTTCGGGGGCGATGTCAGTCCAGGCACAAATTCGATACTCGCCAGGCGCCACCATCCCGAACTCAAAACGCCCCTTCTCATCCGCTCGGACCAAATGTGTGCCCCTCTCTCCATCGAGCGCGACGCGGGCCCCAGCCAAACTGCCGCCCGAATCGGGATGCCGCACCGTGCCGAAGACGCGGCTGTGGTCCGCCGCCGCCTCGATCGTCAGCAGATTGCGCCCGGGCAACAGGGTCACCTCCGTCGGGCTCCCGCCGCGACCTCCTCCGTCTACGTTGCGGATGTAGAATTGTCCCGCGCGCGCCTCGACCAAATAGGCGCCCGGGATCATCTCTTCCAGCTCGAACTCCCGCTCCGCTCCTTGAACCTGCGACCAATGCCGCCCAAGGCCCTCACTCGAAGTCATCTGAACGCTCATCCGTTCCGGCGGGCTCCCTGCCGCGAACTCAACCCGTCCCACCACGGTTGCGTACTCCACAGGGCTGAGCGCGACGTCTTGACTCTCGCTTCCTACGTCCACCGCGCCCAGAAAGTACTGGTTCTGGTCGAAGCTCTCCTTGTGGGTTGCAACAGCGGTCGCCGCATAGCGGCCTTCTGACAGTGACGCGAATTCGAATCGGCCGTCGTTGTCGATGCGTGCCTCGAAGAGCTGCGATCGCGTCACGAACGGTTGGATCCGAATGATCGAGTTGTAGGCTTCTCCGGCCGGCACGCCGGAGACCACGCCGGAGAATACAACCGCCTTTTCACCTCCCAGCGTGAAGCGAAGTCCGTCGAGCACCTCCGCCTCGCTCACATTGAGAACCGTGCGAAACGCCTTCGTTCCGATGCTGAACGCTCCGCCTCGAACCGTCACTGTGTACCTGCCTGGCTGCAAACCGGCCATCCGAAAACTGCCCCGGTCGTCGGTTGAGTCATCAACGCTCGTGGAACCACTCAACCCCTTGTTCTCCCGATAGGCGGTTACCCTCGCGCCCTGAACACCTTCACCAAACGCATCTACGACGACGCCACCGAGGACAGCGCCTCGTAGCAGCTCGAAATCCACCGCGGCCGGATCACAGCCGTCCGAGCACACGGTCGGCGAACGGGAGTCCGCCCTCCCGCCCGCGCGGTTCACGAAATAGCCGGGACGGGAAGCCGTCACAAAATAGCGCCCGGCAGCTATCTGAGAGAACCGGTATCGCCCTTGCCGATCGGCGCGCGTCGTTGCCAACAACCGGCCCGCCGAAGAGAGAATCGAAACGAAAGCGCCCGCTGCCGGCCGCGCCGATTCTCGTTCGCGTTCAGACACGGTCCCGCGCACGGAGGAGTTTGCGGCACGCAGCACGGCGAGCGGCAGCATGGCGCAGCACAGCGCGATGACTAACCGAGTTCGCACCGGAGACACCGATCGCCGCTCTAACAAATCGGGCCGCACCGTCGTCAGAGATCCTTCGGCGGTATATAGCAGCCGATTGCTTCGGTTCGCGGGTTCGTCACCGGCTGACCGGCCAGCACTTCGTCCAAAGCAGTTCTCAGATCATGAACCCGCGCTTTACGCCGCGCCTTTCCGAGAGCGGCGTAGAAATCATTGATTCGGCCGCGGTAGAGAACTTCTCCCCGCGCCGAGAATACGGCTGCTTCGGGAGTAACGATAGCTCCTGCCTTGCCCGCGAGAACCTGCCGGGCGTCGTTGATCGCGGGACAGCAGTCGTGGCTGTAGTCTTCGATGTGTTCGCGTATCGCCTCGTTCGTCACACCAGAGTCCACATAGGCAAGGAAGCAATCCACCCCTTTGGCCTTGTAATCGGTGCAGATACGACCGATCTCCGGAGCAAACCGGTTAGAGATGGGGCAATCCGTCATCACGAAGTAAACCACCGTTGCACGGTTCCCCGAGTCATCCAACGAACCATGCTCCACGCCATCAATATCCTTGAACGTGTAGTCCTGCTGGGCTGTCGCCGGCACGGATAAGGAGCCTAATACAAGCGAGAGAACGGCGGCCAAGATTATACACAAATGCACCCTCTCATTATCACTCAAAGCGATTGAAACGACTCCGGTCCTTCGCCAAGACTCTACGAGACGAGTTCTGGGCCGTCCTCGATTGGCGCTCATAGCCCAAGTAGGGGCCGGCGACTCAAGAATCTCACCCCGTCAGGCGCTTTGGATCGTGCTGCCGCGAGGAGCTAAGATTGAATGAGGCCGACCGCTACGATGCCCGTTGCTCCCAAAGTCCTGCTGATTGGTCTCGATGCCGCCGAGGTGTCTTGCATTGAGCAGTGGGCTACCGAAGGTCATCTGCCCAACCTGAGCCGGCTGATCAGCGAAGGCGCGATGACGCATATGCAGTCGGCGGCCGCTGAGTTTCCCGATGAAGTCTGGCCGTCGATCTATACGAGTACGAACTCGGCGCGGATCGGCAAGTATTATTACATTCAGCCTAAACTCGGCACCAACGAACTCCAGTTGATCGACGACATTCCGCGGCACGGCAAGCAGTTTTGGCTGACGGCGTCCGAGGCGGGGCGAAAATGCGCCGTTGTCGATGTGCCGAAGATCGGGCTCGGTCCGCCGGTGAAAGGCATCCAGCTTGCCAACTGGGGCGCGCATGCGACTCGCTGCGATACCGCATCCCATCCCCCCGGCCTTGTCGATGACGTGATCCTCAAGCATGGAAAGTACCCGCTCCATAGTTGTGATGAGCATGGGCTGGAGCCGCGCGAGTATCAGGAGCTTCGACGGCAGCTCATCGCGGGCGTTGAACGCCGCACCGAAGTGCTGCTCGATCTGCTTTCTTCCGACGAATGGGATCTCTATTTCGCGGCGTACTCAGAAACGCATTGCTCCGGGCACCAGTTCTGGCACTTTCAAGACCCGACTCACCCGCGCTACGACCCCGAAGACCGCCATGGCCTTCATAACGCGATGCGCGATGTCTATCAGGCCGTCGACCGCGGTATGGGCCGCTTACTCGATGCCGTCGGCCCTGAAACCAGCGTCGTTGTGTTCTCCGGCCACGGTATGCGGGCGCAGTATCACGGGCGTGACCTGCTACCGATTCTGCTCGAGATGTGGGGCATGGCAGGGACGGAGAACGTGCAGCCGGACCCGTCGCGCGAGCGGCACGTCGCGTGGAAGAAAACTTGGGTGCGAGCGCTGAAGGACAACGTACCGATCCAGTGGCAGTACGCCGTGAAAAAGATGCTGCCCTCCAAACTCGAGAGCGCTATTATTTGCCGCGTGATGGGTGCCGAACGGCTCCCGACAACCTGGCGCGCTTTCTATGTGCCGAATAATGATCTCACCGCGGCGATTCGAGTCAACCTCAAAGGCCGCGACCCCGGCGGTCTCGTCGCAGCGGGGCGCGAATACAACGCGCTATGCGACTGGCTCTCGACGCGCCTGCTCGAACTTGTCAACACCGCAACCGGCAAACCGGCAGTCGACAAGGTTTCGAAGATTCACGATCTCTACGATGGACCGTTCCTCGATAAACTCCCCGACCTGACGGCTCTGTGGAGCCAGAAGGCGTGGATCGACGAACTCCACTCGCCAGGGTATGGGACCGTGTCCGGCGTTCATACCGATCTGCGCACCGGCGGACACGCGGCGCAAGGGTTCATGATTCTGCGCGCCACCGAGGCGCGGCTTGGGAATACCCAGGATGCTAACGCCAAGGATGTCGCACCCACCGTCCTCGATCTGCTCGATGTGCCCATTCCCGATTCGATGGAAGGCCGAAGCTTGGCGACTCAGGCGGAAGTGGTCGGCTAGGGCACCGATCCTTTTGGTGGGCTTTGGTGGGCAAACTTCAGGTCTGAGATGCGGTGGGTTTCCGCACCGCTCGTTGGCTCTCGCGGCTCGGCTCGAAGGATGGTTGCCGGTGCGGCGAGCATGTCGGCGTTGAGCAGTATAACTTCAGCTAGGGAACGATCGATCCGCCGTTGGCCCGGATGGTTTCTTCGACTCGATCCCGAATCACTCTTGTCTTCGGCGGCGCCCCCTTTCCAGGGCGGTTCTCCCAGCGGAATGCGGTCCCTTGAGGGAATTGTTTCAGCTTGCGAAGGAGTGTGGCTTCACTGCGGAGGCGATACTGCGCAACTTGAGCACTCACGTCGCCGGAACCGCGAATGCTGAGATCAATCGTCAGCGGGGACTGGGCCCGCCGAAGCCACTCGCTCACCTCGCCTCGGCCCCAGTCACTCACGCAGAGGTCCCGAAGCTTGCTGAGCCCGTCTGAATCGAGAACCCAGCCGTTGGCCTGGGCGAGCGCAGAGCGGTAGGCGCGCCCGAGTTCCAGGCTGCCGGATTGAGTAGAGTTCTCCAGATCATCCTTGCGGTCTTTCCACCATTCGTGGAAATAGGTCATCGCTTCCCATAGCGGCTTCTCGGCGGCAGCCGAGCCGAACCGGCCCAACACTTCGGCGGCGCCTTTCTTGATCGCGACTGAGCCGTGGTTGTTGACATACTTGATCGCCAGCTTCTCTAGAGCGGGGCTCGCAACAGATTCGCCGAGGCGCCGAACAGGCCAAAACAAGTCCCAGCAAACGGGCCGGGGAGGGGCTTCGGCGGCGAAGATGCGGTCCAGATCGGCGGTTGCGTACTCGGGGGCGTAGCGCAGGAAATAGTAATGGAGGGGCGCGATACAGTCCGGGTGACCATACCGGCGATACTTGTTCTCCTGATCTTTGACGCGTCGTTTCTCGAATGCCGCCTTGACACGATCCGTAATCTCGCCGTCGGCATATCGAACGATGAAGCGAGTGACGTTTTCACCACCTTCGAGCCGACTCGCCAATTCATCGTTCAGTTCGGGGAGCGAAGCATCGGACAACATCGCGAGCGTTTCCCATTCGATGCGCTTCGTGGGGTGGCGGATCTGACTAATGATGCGTTCACGCCCGTCTTCGGGGCTGAGTTCGTAGAGGTGGCGGAGGGTGAGGTCGTGAATCGAGGGATCGCGCTGGATGGTACTCGGCTCGTTGTACCTTTTTCTTAGGATTGGAACCATCTCGGCCCCCGCGAGTTGCGGCCAGTGGTTGTCGAGTAGATCGCGCTGGAGGTCTTCCGACAGCGAGAGGAAGCTCTCTCGTAGAGCGGCGACCACGGAGTTCAACCATGCAGGGGTAGACTTGTGCTGCTGTGACCGCGCGTAGTCAAGAAGGGCCTTGCGGCTCACCCCGGCGGCGTGAGTTTCCTTGTCGGCGACCGCTTTGGCGAGCCACGCGCAGTATTCGTCGAGCTTACCCAGTTCTTTATCCCTTCGGGCCTTTGCCTGGGCGTGCCACGCTTCCTGCTGTGAGGGGTCGTCAACCGGATAAGGAGCCGGTGCAGGTTCGTGTACCAGCATGAAGAGATACGCCAGGGTTTCCACAAACTGATCTGTGACTGGCTGATCCGGCGAAATCAGCCGCGCTTCCATGTACGGCAAGACTTTCACGCGATGCGACGACGACAGGATTCCGAGCCGAAGATCGTACCGTTGATGATGATCCTTTCCCAGGCGGCTCACCATGGCATCCGCGGCTTCGGGCGTCTCAAGAAATCGCAGAACACGTACCGCCTGGCCTCGCTCCTCGAACTCGGAGTCAGGATTGTCGAGTACCTCAAGTGAGGCGTTGATCTGACCCCGCGCCCAACCAACGGGAGGCGCGGTGATATCAATGCTGACTACGTTGGAGACTACCTCGGTCTTCTCCGAGGGGCTGCAGAGAGGAGCATGCCGCTCTCCCTCGGGCTCGCGCGCGTGGCACACACGGCTGCTTGTCACGTACAAGCGATAGGAGCCTGGTTGCTCGAAGCGAACCCATGGATTAAGGTTCTGTACAATCTCGACGGGTTCGCTACCCAGTGGATCAGGAGCACTGAAGACACCTCCTATCACGCCCGTCGTACTAGGTAGGCCATCCAGTGGATCGCTCGTCCCGGAAGCAGGGTCAATGTTGAATTCATCAACACCGTTCAAAAAGCCGGTGTGATCGCCGGACGAAGAGAATACCAGCCACTTCCCGGGGCTTGACGACGAAAACTCAAGATGCAGCGGAATCATCTCGCCGATGTACCATGACGATTTACCCTCAGGCAACCGCACCCGGAACCGGACGTCGGCTGGGTTAAGGGACGACGCGGCGGCCCACTCTTCGAGGAACGAATCTTGCGCCCAGGCAGGGCCCGTCGGGCCAACAAGAAGGAGGACGGCCAACGTCAGACCGCGGGGAATCAGCATAGTGGTGGCAGGGATCATCTGGAATACGCATCGCCCTGAAGCCGGGGTTCATGAACGAGCAGAGCGAATCAAGCCCAGGCGTGCATGGCATGCACTTCCTTACGTATAGACACCGGTTGTTTGCCGGAAGACGCAGGAATCATCAAGTTCCGAAAGGGAAAACCAGCGAGCCGAGCAGGTAGACAATCACCGGCACCAACAGCACCGCGATCGCATCAAGCACCACGCCGGCTCGGAACATTTGCGGGATCGTGAGCCAACCGCTCCCAAACACGATGGCGTTCGGCGGAGTGGCGACGGGCAACATAAAGGCGAACGATGCCATGATCGCCGCCGGAATCAATAGCAGATAGGGGTGGACGCCGATCTGGATGGCTGTTTCGGCGATGATTGGGGAGATCATCAGCACCGTCGCGACGTTCGAAGTGGTTTCCGTCAGGGTCACGGCGAGGATGCAGGTTAGGGGTACGAGCACCCATACGGGCGTCCCTTCGAGGACCGTCAGCTGGGAACCGATCCAGCGCGCAAGCTCCGACTCTTGGATCCCCGCGGCGAGCGCGAAACCGCCCCCGAGCAGCATCACGATGCTCCACGGAATACCGTACTGCACGGTCCGCCAGTCCATGATGAAAATCTCCCGGCGGCCCTTCCATTCCGTGCCTCCGGAAAAATTGACCGGCAGCAGGCACAAGGCAATCCCCATCACCATCGCGACCGTCGCATCGTGGATGTCAGAGGGTTTCGCGAAAAGACTCGACCAGCCCGGCAACGTGAATCCTCCGAACTCGATCGGGCTGCGAAAGACCCACAACATCGCGGTCAAAGTAGACGCGGCCAGCACGATCTTCTCAGGCTGGCTCATCCGCCCCATTTTTCGTAGCTCACCTCGAATGACGTCCTGGCTGCCGATGAAACGAATGTGGCTCAACGGGATATCAGCGCCATAGCGGCAGAGATAGACCCACATGATGGGGATGAAAATGACAACAAGCGGGATGCAAACCAGGCTCCAGTCCAGGAAGCCGATCGGCGGCGTGTCGGGAAAACGTGTCTGCGCGAATCCGAGAAAAGCCACCGTCGTCGGCGAGCCGATGATCGTGCCCAAGCCTCCGACGCTTGCCGAGTAGGCGACCCCAAGCAGCAGCATGACGCCGAATGTTCGCTGCACCCGCGCCGGCGTTTCGGGCCCGGACTTGCCCTCGATTTCGGCCATCTCCGCAAGCTGATTGACGACCGCCATCGCGATCGGAAGCATCATCATCGTCGCCGCCGTGTTCGAGATCCACATCGACAGAAAGGCCGTGGCGATCATGAATCCCAGCATCAACCGCGCGGGCCGCGTTCCCACCCGCGCGATCGTGTTCAACGCGATGCGGCGGTGCAGGTTCCACTTCTCCATCGCGAGCGCCAGGATAAAGCCGCCGATGAACAGAAAGACAATGTGGTTGGCGTAGTGCGGCGCGACTTTGCTGCTCGGCATGATTCCAAGCAGCGGCAGCAACGCGATGGGCAGCAGCGCTGTAATGGCGATGTGCGTCGCCTCGGTGATCCACCAGGCGGCCATCAGCGCGGCTACGGCACCCATGCGCTGGGCGGTCGGCGTCAGCTCAGCCGGTGACGGTGCGAGCAGGATTCCGAAAAAGAGAACGAGTCCGACCAGCAAGCCGATGCGGTTACGCGAGCTGTATTCTTCAACGATGGCTGCCAAGAGTAACCCTAGTGGACTGTCTTAGAGGAAGTTTTACCATAGCGGATGCGATGTGAAGGCTTGGAGTACTTCCAGCGGAACGGTTTGGCATCTTTCGAGTAAGCGTTGATGTAGCGGCGGAGTTTGCGG
>JAQBUE010000181.1 GCA_027624045.1 Acidobacteriota bacterium | reverse complement strand
GGCGAACGGGATGGGTTTCGGCATTTGCCCAACGAAACGGTCGCAACACGCCAAACCCCTATAAAAAGGACTTCCGGGAAATGAGTGCCGCACTGAGCGGTTCCGTGAACGAGTTAGGTTGCCTGTCCCTCGGACCCCTCTCGGGACCCCTCTCGGACCCCTGTCCCTCGGACCCCCCGATCGGCCCCGATCGGCCCCGACCGGCCCCGACCGGCCCCGACCGGCCCCGACCGGCCCTGGATGAGGTTATTTCACGGCTCCATACGCAGCCCGTCCATGGCTGAAGTCAGCGCTTCGCCCGCGCTGTCGCCAGCGCCGGCGCATGACTCGATGCGGCGTCCAACTTCAATTCTGCTTCCTCTCGCGTCAATCCTACATTCATCAACGCCTGGATGCCTTTCTCCGTTGGGCTCTGTCGAAGCCGCAGCTCCGACATTTTATTTGAACGACCTTTCTTCTTCAACACCGTAGTATTAGTCGAAGGCGTGTCTGATGCAAAAATCGAAGTGACGGCAGCCTGCGGTGTGACAATCACAGGCCACCAAAATGGCAGCCCCCGCCATCCTTTCGCCTCCTCGCCATTCTGCCTCAACAGCATGAGGACTGGGATGTCTGCTGCTTTCTCTCTAGCAAGCGCCGCCTGCTGTTTCGTGTCAGGCGCATTTGAAAAGCGCCCTTCCTCGCGATAACGTGCAACGTCCCTGTCCTTCGCAACTAGGAGCCAACTCTTTCCTTGGGCAATGCGGTTTTTAGATGTTCTAGAAAGGTGCTCCAAGGCAGCAACGTGCGCTTTCTCATCATCATCATCACCAGAATTGTCGAACACCAGGTTCGCATATGCAAGCCTAAGTAGCTCCAGCGCCTGGTCAACAGGAATAAGAGTAGGCTCGTCCGGCTCACTTCCAACTAAAATCTCTAGCTGCCTGTCCAACTTATTCAAGTTCGCTAGACCTGAGGTCTTTGCGACAGTCTGGAACCCCATCGGTAGCAGGCGACGCCCCGGTCGAATACTGACAACGTCAGAAAACATCAACTTGTTTGGGGAGCACGGCACAACCCGGTCTTGTGCGTCCTTCTGAATGAAGTAGACGCCCTGGTCATGGGCGCCACTCTCGAATGCCTCCCGCAAAGCACCGTCAAATTCGTGTATATTCTTCATGATCTGGTAAACGTGCTGTGGCGCATAGAAACGTGTTACAGCCAGATCTGCCATTGAGCGCGCACCATACATCCGAGAATGCTGCAGCACCGTATCCTGCTGAAAGCGCTTTGGGTTCCTGCCATAGTAGAAAGCAATTAGATTATTGATGGTTATGCCCCGGTCCAAAATTTGACCACCGATAAACATATTGAGAGGCGTTCGGAGTTTAAGCTGTCCATTATCATCTAGTAACTCGTGTATGTCCTTGTCCGAGTTCACTTTCGTGATCATCAGTTGACCGTCCGTTAGCGCGCCCACAGCCTCGAACTTCACGTCATCGAAACTTGGCAAAGATGAGCCCTCGAGGACTATTGAACGCTTAAGGTCTGAGTACGCGCTCTGAAGCAAGCCGTTGAACCTTGGCGTGTCTTTCCTTGCTTCCCTGATGAGAGCATCGCGAATCGCTGTAGCCACTGTCTCTTGCCACTCATGTGATTCTCGTCTCTGCTCTGTGTGAATCAGGAAACTGTACTTTTCTGGGGGGCGAGACCCCGCCTTAGCTTGGAGGCGCCGGATCGCACCAGCCACGATGAAAGTGAGTGTTGCGTCACGCAACACTTCAGTCCTTTTCTCCGATAGAATATTTTCCACCCGGAATCGGCGTCTGTCCTCCTTTTTCAAAGCTTCGCGCTCTTGCAAGGGTACTTCTCTGTAGAAATAATATGCCGGCGAGTCTGGATCGATACTGCGTTCAAAATAGTAATCACCGCCCACATATTTGTCATGGGTGGGAAGGATCACGGTAAATTGTGGTCGCTTGGGCATGAACAACGAGTTGCCGTTGACGTGTGCGGTATCGTCGGGCTGAAGGTAGAGGGAATAGGGCGTGGCTGTAACTTGGAGGAATGCAGAATTAGCAACAAGGCCTCTCAGATCGTCAATCTGACTCGATATCTTACCAGCGCCGACAACGCCGTCTCTTTTCTGGAAGCTAACTGAAGCAAAATCCGCCTCATCATCTACAATCAGGATGCGCTTTTCGCGAAGGGCCGGATACTTGTACTTGAACGCATCAAGCAAGCGATTTAGGTTATCGTCTTCCTTCTTCGCAATCAGCACAAGCTTCTTGTTTAGCTCGTACGGAGTAAGGTCTGGGATCGACATGATGTCCTCGACTTGAATCTCCTCCGCGTCAATGAATTCTCGAAAGTCTTCCTTAACTCTCGACAGGGTCTGCTGGGCTAGCGACTTCGTCCCTTTAGTAAGGACAACTGCCACATCGAAGCCACGATCAAAGCAGCGCGCAATGATGCCGAGGAATGCCCTCGTTTTGCCACTCTGGATCTTTCCGAGCAGGATTCCAGGGCGATCGAGGGATGTCGTTTTGGCCGTGAGGTTCTCAACAGCGCGTTCGATTTGCTGCATCAGCATTGGATCGTCCCCGCGTTTTGCTGCAAGTCGGTCGTAGTAAAGTACTGGCAGGCCCTTCCCGTCTCGCTTGGCCAGCCAGACGTCAACATCACGCTCTCGAAACACTGGCCCGGACTTCAATTCCGCTAGGGGCGCCGGGAAATCCGGGAAGCGCTTTCTCCAGTTCGCAACTGCCGACGGTGTAACGTCCGCAAGCGTTGCAATCTCATGCAATCCAAGAAGGTTCTCGCGTGTCATGTGTGAATAGAACTCACACATAGTGTATGCAATGTTCACAGCAGTGTCAATGGCGTTAACAGAGCATTGGATCGGTTGGGGATAGGAGCCGATCGGGGAGCCGATCGGGACGGAGCCGATTGGGGGCCGATCGGGGACAGAGCCCCAATACTGTACTTTCTGAAAGAACAGAACTCTCGACCCGTCGTGCAGCCCGAACAACCACCCCTTGACACCAGGTAAACAATAGACACGGAGCGCCGGGTGTGGACGAAAAGGGCTCGACAAAAGGGGCTCCCGAAGCCGTTTTCCCGCGATCCCTTTTCCTCGCCGCAGGCTTGTTCGGCGGCGGCGCGCGGCCTAAAATGGCAACATGAGTCAGCGAGCGGAAGCACTTCTTCGCGAAGCCCTGGCGCTGCCGCCTGAGGAGCGGGCCGGTGTCGCTGCCGAATTGGTCGCGAGCCTCGACGACCAGCCGGCCGAGGACGCCGCCGCGGTCGAGGCGGCATGGGCGAAGGAGATTGAGAGACGCGCCCGTCGAGCCTTTGGCCGGTGAATCCTCAGGTGAGCGCTGGGAAGACGTCCGGAGCCGCATCGGGCATCGCCTGGCGGAAGGGTGACGAGCCGGATTCGCATCGAGCCGGAAGCCTCCACCGAGATCGAGGAGACCGCCCTCTGACGGGAGATCGGGGGGGGGGGAAACGTGACAGCCTCAATTAGCGTCCACGGATGAGACGCCAGCGTGGACATTACTCCAGTGGTTTGAGTTAGTTCCACGAACAGCAGGCCGTCGGCTTCGCGCATCCCGAGTCCGCCTGCGAGTGCGAGAAACATTCTTACTTTGAGTCACTTAGCAATTCCAGGGCGTACCTCTCGGCTAGATTGAGGCCGTCCCGGTTTCCGGTTCCCCGTTCCGCCGGTTTCCTCGACACAAAATCCCCAGTCACGGCAGATTCGCACCTTTATTTCTCCCGTTTTCAATAACTTACATTTCCCGACCCCGCTAGCCGCCTCCATGCGGATGACGACGCAAAAGGGGTTCAGCCCGCGATGGTCGATAAGCTGCGCAAGCTTCTGTTCGCTCTCGAAACCGCTGACGACCTCGACCAGGTGACCCGGTTTCCGGGATGGAAGCTGCATCCGCTCAAGGGGGACCTGAAAGGATTCTGGAGCCTGACCGTCACGGGAACTGGCGGTTGATTTTCCGCTATGACGAAGAGGCGAACACCGCCAGCGATGTCGACTTGATCGACTACCACTAGGAGGCCCGTAAATGCCGATGAAAAATCCACCCCACCCGGGCGACCTGATCAGAACCGAGATCATCGAAGCCCTTGGCCTCAGCGTGTCGAAGGCGGCCGAGGTTTTGAAGGTGCGCCGCGCCACCCTCTCTGACCTTCTCAACGGCAAGGCAGCGCTCACGCCTGAGATGGCCCTGCGCATCGAAATGGGATTTGGCCCCGACATGGATCATCTTTTACGCATGCAACTCGCCTACGACGTGGCCCAGACGCGGCGGCACGCCCGCGACCTCGACATCACGCGGTTTGTCCCGGTTTAAAAAGGGGTAGTGGCGTTGTCCCGCGGCTAATCCCCTTCGTGGGCCACTGCTGGCTCCGTCATCAATGGCAGGTTGTGCATGCTGGATTGCGCAGGCCGCGAGGAAAGGCCGCGAATCTCAGAACCGCGCCAACGATTCGGTAGACGGAGCGCTATCATGGTCCAACATGAGCCGTAACGAAATAAGGCTAGGTCTTGGCTTGGAGAATTGCTGATGGCGAATACAACGACACGCCGTAATTGGATACAGTCGAGTGGCGCAGTGAGTGCGGCGGCACTGCTGGCGGCAGCGGGCGCGCGGCCAATGCCGGCCGCCGCGGCTGCCGAACCGCCTCCCGATGTCTACACGCGGATCGGGGTCAAGCCGTTCATTAACTGCACGGCGACGCTCACGCGCAATGGCGGCTCGCGTTTGCTACCCGAGGTGATTGAGGCGGTGGAGCACGCGGCGCACTATCACGTCAGCCTGAATCTGCTGAACGAGGCGGCCGGCAAACGCATCTCGGAGTTGCTGGAAGTGCCGTGGGCGATGGTCGCCTCGGGCTCTGCCGCGGGATTGGCTCACGCCACCTCGGCCTGTGTCGCGGGAGCCAACCCAGAATGGCGTCAACAGCTACCGAATCTCCGCGGGATGAAGAACGAAGTCATCATGCCGAAGTGGTCGCGTAACCAGTACGACCATTCGATCCGCATGGTGGGCGTCCGCATTGTGGAAGTTGAAACGGTGGCGGAGTTTCGCGCGGCCATCAACCCTCATACCGCCATGGTGGCGATGCTCGGCGACCGCTTCGGAAACGCCCGTCCCAATCTGGAGGATCTCGCGCCGATTGCCAACGAGCACGGCATCCCTGTCCTGGTTGACGCGGCGGCTGATTTCCCGATCATTCCGAATCCGTATCTGAAAGCCGGGGCGGATCTGGTTGTGTACAGCGGAGGGAAGATTCTGCGTGGCCCGCAAAGTTCGGGTATCCTGCTGGGGCGCGAAGATCTCGTCCGCACCGCCGCCATGAACGCGGCGCCCAACGCAGGCTTTGGGCGTCCGATGAAAGTTAGCAAGGAAGAGCTTGTCGGGATCACGACGGCCGTGGAAGTCTGGGTCAAACAGCGCGACATCAACCGTGAGTACGAGGAGTGGAAGGGCTGGTACGAGCACATCAGCCGTGAAGTGCGGCAGGTCGCCGGTGTTGAGACTCGCGTACACGGCCCAACGCGCGGTGGTCCCTTCCCGACGATGCGCATCTCGTGGGACCGCGACAAGATCGGTCTGAGCGCTTCGGAAATCCATCAGCGGCTGCTGGCCGGTGAGCCGTCGATCATGATCTCGGACAACGGCGACCAGAGCAACGTTGTGATTCGTCCCGTGGCGCTGAAGCCGGAGGAATACAAAGCCGTCGCGAAGGCGATCCGCTCGATTCTGGCGGCGGCGCCGAGAGGCGATGCACTGCCCGCGCCGTCGAAACCGGCGGCTGATATCTCGGGGCACTGGGATGTAGAGATTGAATTTTTACGAGGACGTGGTAGACACCAGTTGTTCCTCGACGCGGAGGCGAATGACGTCGTCGGCACCCACATCGGCACCAGAACGACGGGTGAGCTGACGGGGACCGTCGACGGCGGCAAGGTGAGTCTCAACAGCATCTTGCCGATGGAGGGCTCGCGGCTGCGATACGGATTCACCGGAGTTTTGCAGGATGACAAGATGCAGGGTGACTTGGACCTCAATGAGTATCCGCCGGCGCGCTGGGTCGCGCAACGAAGAAGGAGCGCCTAGCCATGAACACGAGAGCGAAAACGAAAACGACACGCCGAGGTTGGCTGCAAGCGGGAGGAGCGGCGAGCGCCGCCGCACTGATGAGTGCCGCCGGTGCGGCGCCGGTTTCCGAGATTCACGAAGAACCGCCCAAAGACGTTTACACGCACTTGGGGGTGGAGCCGTTCATCAATTGCACGGCGACGGTCACGACCAACGGGGGATCGAGGACTCTGCCTGAGGTGATCAAAGCGATCCATGATGCGTCGCATTACCACGTGAATATGGACGAGTTGCAGGAAGCGGCAGGGAAGCGGATCGCGAAGCTGCTGCAGGTCGAACACGCCATGGTTTCGTCCGGCGCGGCGGCCGCGTTGGCGCATGCGACGGCGGGTTGTGTGGCCGGCACCGACCCTGAGCGCATGCAACAGCTTCCAGACATGACGGGCTTGAAGAACGAAGTGATCATACCGAAGTCATCGCGGAACGGCTACGACTACGCGGTGCGGATGGTGGGCGTGACGATCATCGAGGTCAGCACGGCGGAAGAGTTGAAAGCGGCGATCAATAGCCGCACCGCGATGATAGCGATGCTGGGGGATCGCTTTACTCCGAGCGTCGAGTTGCCGCTCAAGGAGGTGAGCCCTATCGCGAATCAGGCCGGCATTCCGGTGCTCGTCGATTCCGCTGCGGACTACCTGATGACTCCCAATCCCTATATCGCGCAGGGCGCCTCCCTTGTCGCCTATAGCGGCGGCAAGATTTCGCGAGGACCGCAGGGCGGGGGTCTGCTGGTGGGGAAAGAGGAGTTGGTGCGCGCTGCTTTCGCGAACTCCGCGCATCATCATGCCTTCGGGCGTCCGATGAAAGTCAGCAAGGAAGAGATCATCGGGGTGCTGACGGCCGTCGAGACTTTCTTCGGGCGAAGGGACCTGCAACAGGAATACAGCGAGTGGGAAGGCTGGTACGACTACATCACCAGAGAGATCACCAAGGTCGACGGCGTTTCAACTCGTGTCGCGGAGCCTGAGCGAGGCGGGCCGTTCCCGGTTTTGATGGTCGAATGGGACCAGGCGAAGATCGGCCTGACGGCGGGAGAAGTCGGCGACCTGCTGATGAACGGCAAGCCCGCAATTGCCACCCATGCGTCCGGCGGCGGTTCGTCATTCCGCTTGCGCCCGGTCGCGCTGAAGCCGAACGAATACCGGATGGTGGCCGAACGACTACACTCCGTTTTCCGCAACGCTCCCAAGCCCAGACCCAAGGCGCCACTGAAGTCGCCGTCTGGGGACATCGCGGGCCGCTGGGATGTCCATCTGGATTTCGGCGTCGGGGAAGCGGACCATCAGCTCTTTCTCGATGCGGACGGCAACAACGTGACGGGCGCTCACATCGGGGTGATCGCGGAAGGCCGACTCCGGGGAACGCTGGAAGAGGACACGGTGCGCTTGAGCAGTTCGTTGCCGTACGAGAGCGTCGGCCTCGGATATCGCTTTGAAGGGACGCTTTCCGGTGACCGCATGGGCGGACTGCTAAATCCGGGCACCCTTCCGCTGGCTACTTGGGAAGCCAAGCGGCATCGATATGCGTAGAGGGGTGTTGATACATCGGGGTTGATATTTCGGGAAGGAAGAGCCGCGCGGCGCAGGCTGTCTGCTTCTCGACTAGAAGAACCGCATTACGTAAGTGAAGCGCACGCCGCGCCCGATCTCCGGCGCGAGGTCCTTGATGAACGATGCGTGGTTGCGGTAGAGCCGATCCGCGATGTTAAACACGTTCACTGAGAACTGGTGCGCCAGGTGTCGTTGAGGGATCGTGTACGACGCCTTGAGATTGAGCGTTGCGAAGCCCGCCGTGCGGGTCTCGGCGGTGAACACTTCATCCTGATCATCGGCCAGCAAAAGCTCCGGCTTCAGGCTCAAATTCTTGTAGTGCAGGTCGAGCCCGATACGCCCCCGCAGAGGCGGAATTCTTGGCAGCGGCGTATCGAAGGCCGTCTCGCGGGCATCGACGGCGTCCAGTCCTAAGTTGAGCCAAACGCCCTTGGAAAGGCCGAGGTTCAGATTGGCTTCGCCGCCGACGAAGCGCGCGTCCCGCTGTGTGAACTCGATGACCCGCAACCCGTCCTCGATCTCCCCGGTGGCAAAGGGGAAGACAAAGTTGTTGAAGCCGTAATAGAAAAAGTTCACCTCGCCGCGCACTCTGCCCTCCTCGTGACGCAACGATAGATCGAGCCCGTCGCCGGTCTCCAGCTTCAGGTCCGGACTGCCGATCTCAAACGCCAGGTTGCCAATGTGAGGGCCTAAATTGAACAGCTCTTCGAGCGCCGGCGCGCGGCTCGAATGCGAATAGTTGGTCACGAACGCACCGCCCTTCCACAGGTCCGCGTGCGCCCCCGCGGAAGCCGACGCGCCGGTGAACGAGCGCTCGCGGGCCGCCGGCGCCCCCAGCCGCTCGGCCGTCCCGGGCCTGTAGCGATTGGTCTCGATCCGGCCGCCAAGTTGGAACTTGATCCGCTCGAACTCGATCTCCTCGAGGCCGAACAGCGCAAAGGCCGTCTGATCCACCGCGGGCGCCAAGGCTTCCTCGCCCGTTACTTCGTAGTTCAGACCGCGCCCCCAGAACCCGAATCGGCCGGTCAACGGTCCGTGCGCGGCCTGCTCGAAGACGCCGCGATAGATGAACTGGCGTTGGTCGAAGGATGTGCCGATCTCTTTCGCGCCTCCTTCGAAGAACTCGACCTCATCGTGATGCCAGTCGATCAACCGCAGCTTGAGGACGAAGCTCTCGATCTTACCTTTCATCTCCCGCAGGCCCCAGTTGATCTCGTACGACTGCCGTTCTGACTCGAGGGAGATGCGTTCGATCTCTTCCTCCTTTACCTCGGCGCTTCCCTCTCCGCCTTGCTCGAACGCGGCCGCGAACGGAACGCCGTTCACGCCGTCATCCTGCTGAACACCGAAGCTGACGAACAGCTTGTCGCCGTAGTAACCGAAGCCACCGCCCGCATTCGTATTGCGCGTCCGCGAGTTGAAGATCTCGCCGATGGGCGAGCGGTAATCCCCGGCGCGCAGGCCGCCGCCCGAACCCCAGACCATCCACGGACCCTGTCCGTACTCAAAGCCCGCGTTGCCGCCGCCGAGTGCGTTGGCCGTTCCGGCCGAACCGGAGACAAAGCCGCGCAGGCCTTGGTGAGAGTGGGAATGTACGCTGTGGTGGCGGCTGATCGCGTTCACCGTGCCGCCCATCGCGTTGCTACCGTAGAGCAGCGTCGCCGGACCCTTCACGATCTCGACGCGGTCGACTTGATTTAGATTTATCGCCTCGCCGTGGTCGCCCGACTGCGACCCGAGCGTTCCGGTGCGAACACCGTCTTGCATGATCAACACGCGGTCGCCGTCGAAGCCGCGGATGATCGGCCGGGACGCCCCCGGACCGAAGCTACGTTTCGAGACGCCCGTGCCGACGCGATTGCCCAGCGCCTCACCAAGCGACACGTCGGTACTCTCGGCCAACTCGAATGAGTCCAGCGAGTCTACGCTTTGGAATGACTCGAAGGCGGTCTGCTGTTTTGCGCCCGCCGTCACAGTGATTTCGTGCCGTAGCGCGGTGAGCTCCAGCGTAAAATCCGCGGTTGCCACGCCCCCGGCGGCGACATTGACAGTCTGCGCCTCCTCGGTGAAAATGCTGTCCAAATGGGAGATGACATGGTAGCGGCCTGACGGTACGTCCCTGAATGCGTAGCGACCTTCCGCGTCGGTGATCGTCGCGCGGCCAAGCTCGACGACCAATACCTGGGCGCCGTGAAGGGCCTCGCCCGTCTCCTTCAGCTTGACGATGCCCTGAACTTCGCCGGTCGATTGCGCGACCGCCGCCGCCAGCAACCCAAACGCGCAGGCCAGAACCCCCCAAAGTCGAATTTTTCGCATCTTCGCTCCTCCAATTGTTTGGCCAACACATATCCGGCGCCGCCCGCGAGCGGGACGAAGCGTCGATCGGCGCGAGTGATCGCGTCGATTACGCGAGTGCAATTGAACAACGAGGAGGTGCGCGGCCGGCCCGCCGCAGGATGCGGCGATCGAGGGGTCGAGCATCGGCCGGTCAGGCCTGGAAAGCGCTCAGGCTCGGTTGCGCTGCTATTGTGAGCTCGGCTGAAGGGGTCAGAGCAACGAGGTGGCCGAGTTGGCAGTAAGCGCACGGCACCTGATCGTCGGCCGCATTCAAGTCGAAGTGGACTTGCGCAGACGTTAGGGATACCACCGTGAGCAGCGCTAGCGTGAGGAGGGCCGCGCGAACCAGCGCTGTGCGCAACGTCCTGTTTCTGGAGTCGATGAGCTGCAACCTGAAGCTCAGAATAGCAGCCCGTCCCGAGGCCCGCGCGAATGAGAGTTGTCCAATGCAAGATGATCCTGAAAGGAGGGAGTGTTTCCAATACAAGATGATCCTGAAGA
>JAQBUE010000180.1 GCA_027624045.1 Acidobacteriota bacterium | reverse complement strand
CCCATTGCCATAGAACAAGTTTATCGACTCTTGTTTCAATGTGGGACTTCCACCACAGGCTGCTAGCCACTTGGTCGTAACGATTGACGGCAAACCGCACGGTAAGTACAGTCCGGACTGCATCCTCGAGCGAGTTGAGGTTGTGCAGGAGATCAACACGCATTGGACGTGTATGGTGGAACTGCGGCAGGCGCCCGATCACCGCTTCCCGATCGAGGACGCCCTCGGCAAGGATCTTCTCGTCGAGGGCTTCGACGAGGGCGGCAAGAGCACCGTGCTGTTCGGCGGCTTCGTGCTGCGGGTCAAACACAAGTACGAGGCCTACGGCAGCGCCCGTGTGACGATTGAGGGCATCACAAATTCCTATAAACTCGACGTCGCCAAGGGCTGCCAGTTCTTTGCGAGCCCCTCGATTACTGACATCGCGAACAAGCTTGCCGCTGACGTCGGGATCAAGGCCACTGTCCAGGAGGTGAAGGAGAAGGAAATACCGCTACATTACATGCTTTGGCATCAAACGCCCTTTGAATTTCTCCAGAGATTGGCCGACGACCATGGTGCGTGGATACGGCCCGACGGAGACGGTATCCAAATCAACGGGGTGTTCGACAAGCCGAACACAAAGCTCGAGTGGCGCAAGGATGGTGGCGGGCTGATCTCTCTTGAGGTCTGCGGCGAATTACGGCCGGCCTCGATGGACGGGTACTTTCACGAGTACAACCAGAAGAAGAGCATGTCCTACACGGATGTCAGGGAAGAAGCTCAATTCTTCGGATCGGTTCAGCCGATGGTCGACGCCGTTAAAGCACAGTCAGCGGAAAAGCTTCCGCCGGGATATGTAGGCGAGGCTGGCCGGATCAAAGATTTCTCCGACTATGAGAATCTGCTGAAGAAAGAAAGCGTGCGCTCGATCGGCGGAGCGTTGACGGTAAGCGGAGTCAGCCGCAACTGCGCCTATTACGTCGGAGACCAGATCGAAATCGATGGCTCCTTCGATTCGGGAGGAACGTATGGCGTCCTCAAGATCGTGAACACGTGGACGCGGCAGGGCTTCCTCAATAAATTCTGGTGTACGCCATGGAAGGACTTCACGAACCGTGAGGCGCCAGAGCCGCAAAAATGGCACGGTGTGGTATCGGCCCACGTTGGTTTCAACGCAGTCCCCGAGAGGACCGGGAGAACCGTGATTAACTACCCGTGGAACCCGAATTCGCCCATGCCCGCCGTAAGAACGGCCCAGCCAAGCGCCGGAGCCGACCGTGGCTTCTACTTCGTGCATGAAATGGGTGACGAAGTCCTAGTTTCGTTCGTTGACGGAAACCCGGAGCGTCCGGTCGTCGTGGGCGCCTTATGGAACGGTGTTGACAAACCCCCGGCGGACGACATGTGGGGGGGCGAGTTCGATAACAACGACTCCAAATGCATCGTAACGAAATCGGGCAACCGCATCCGTATCAACGATAAAGAAGGCAAGGAAGCCATTATCATCGCCACCCCGAATAAGAACCGCATGACCTTCATGGAGTCGTCCAACGAAAACGGGCGTCCGTCGATCATGCTGCACTCGGATGGCGACATTTTCTTCAGCGCGGGCGGCCGCATTCACATGAAGAGCGCGGATTATTCTCGGGAAGTTGGCTAGACCCATACCTGACCGACAAGGAGGCAACAAACCGTGCCGACAAAAGTTACAACTTTCGATGGGGGAACCTTTACGAAGACACGTGTCAAAGTGTCGGAGTCCGACCACGACTGGGGTGATCGGGCGCTGGCTCCCTCCGGCTCTCTCTCGTGGATGACGATCACCACGCCGACGGCCCTGGCCGGCTGCGTCGGCATTGATGCCAAGCTTGTTCACGGCGACCGATGGCAGACGATTGACGCCAACTTCACCGAGATGATTTATGGGGACGTGAAGTCGACGATTTTCGGCAATCAGATCCATACAGTCATGACGGATCAGACACTCACGACGATTGGAAACGTGACGCATATGATCGTCGGGAACCTGACCGCCCTGAACGTCGGCAGCATCACGCATACGATCATCGGGACGTACCTGGGCACCTACATCAGCCCACACACCGTCAACTTCATTTCCCCGATGACCGAGAATCACGCCGCGCCGAAGACCGTCAACGAACCTCTCTATATGAAGACCTCGGCTATCGAGTTGGCATCGGTGGGCATCGCGCAAGGCAATACCGGATTGAAGGTCGAGAGTGTCGGTGTAGGTATCGGGGTGACCGGGCTCAAGGTCGAAGCGAGCGGCTTGAAGCAAGTCTCGGAGGCTCTTTCCGCCAAGCTGCAAGGTCTGCTGGCCCGGATTATTCCGTTGGATGGGAAAGTAGGCGCTATGGCGGCGAAGGCCAATCCGCGTGTCAATGCCGGACCGACGGTCGCGACCACGGCTCCGTTCGGCGCATGACGCTTTTGCTAGGCAGGTGATGGATGGCGAAAAAAGATAGATTCAACAGCAGTGATGAACCCGTCAGCCGCTTGAGCCCGGTTGACCGGAGCCGTGACTTGCTGCCGTTCCGCCGGGCGAACGAACTGAAGCAGTGCTGCCTGTACTGGCTTCCCGTCAGAAGTTTTCCCGCACCCGATTCGCAAAAGAACTGGCAGCTTGAGTTTTTCAAGCGGCTTGTCAAGCTGGCCAAAGACAAGTGGGAGCTTCGCGTCGAGACCTTCTTTCAATACAAGAGCGTGAGCGACATCAACGATCAGTTTCAGAGAACCGCAATGGAGTTCCAGCCGCTGATTGGGCTGAGTCGCCGCCCGAACGCCGGTCCGCTGCCCCTCATGCCCACCAATGAACAACTTCACGAAGACCCGGAAGCTGTCCTGCGTGGCGAGAAGAAAATCGACATCGACGATTACATGGCCGACTACTGCTATTGGTTCGTGACGAAGGCGGGTGAAAAACAGCGTGAGTCGTTTCTAGGCCGGGGCGGTATGTCGATGATGTTTCTGAAGGCGGATCCGAAGACGACGCCGCCCGAGATCTACTTCTCTCCGCATGTGAGGGAAACGAACAAAGCATTTCAGATGATGGATGTCGACTCGGTGATCCAAGGCGGGTTCTCACTGGCCGATGAGTTTCTACCCAAGAGCAAAGAACTATTCGGAGAGGATCTCAAGGAAGAGCCCCAGATTGAGGGCATCAAGTTCATTCTTCCGCTACTACATACCGTCGACTTCTTCAGCCAACCCGAAGAGATGTACGAGAAATGGTTCGGCCTCTTCGATCTGTATGTGAACGAGAGTCTGGACGACAAGGGGCTGCTGCTCGCTTCCAAGACCGACTTGGACGACGATTTGATCGAGATGTTAAAGGAAATGCGGGAAGAAGAGTTTGTCTATCCCGAAGGGTGAGTGTGATGGCGGCTCCCAAATATATTTCTCTGGAACGTGAAGCCCTGGCGGACCCGTGGCAGATGTACATCGTGCGGCTGCCCGGATTTCCAGTGGCCGCATCGACGCTCGACCCTATGCGAGTCTTTTTGGAGCGCCTTTCGACTCTGATCGCGAAAGACTGGAAGCTGACACAAGAAGTACTGGTGCAGCTTGACCGCCTGCAGGTGGCCGACGCCTCGGAGCGCTTCGCCGAGAACGGCGCCGCCTGGATTCCGGAAATCGGCCTAGCCGTTTGGCCCAACCGAAAACCGCCCGCGCAATGGACGATGAAGGAGTTCCTCGACTTCATTCCGGGCAGCGCGCCGGTGTTGATGTACCAATACTTCCGCATCTCGAAGACGCCGGAAGCCAAGGATCACGCGCGCAATACGATGCTGGGCTACGGCGCGGTCTCGCAGATGTTTTCGGCGGGAGATTTTGAAGCTCTCAAGAAGAAAGGCGAGGAAATCCTGCTGCCCACGATCAAGGATCCTTCGTTTCGGGGGCATCCTTTTTATCTGCCGATCTTCGACGTAAAGGCTCTTCGGAACGCGACGGCCGAGCAGCTTGACGAATGGAGTTGCGGAGTGACGGTCTACGTTCGCGAAAGTCCCGAAGACAACGCGCTGTTCATTGCCAGCCGGCAACCGCTGGAACCCTTGCTGCTGAAGCTAGGCGGCAAAGTTGACGAATCATCGTCGAAGCAGTGGCACATCCCCGTCGGAAGTTGAGCGCGACCTACGGCATCAGTCACGGGTTCCTAATGAAAATCATGTGACCCCGGACCCTCGCCCGCCTGCAGCGGCTCGATCTGCTGGGCGCGCACGTGGATGACTCCGTCCTGCTTCTGCACCACCCCGGCGACAAGGATGAATGGCTCGCTAGTCCAAAGCAGCCGGAATTCCTGAAATATTGGCGGACGCACGACAATGTTCGAAATGCCTGTCTCGTCTTCGAGGCTCAGAAACACAAAACCCTTCGCCGTCGACGGACGCTGCCGTGCAATCACCGCCCCGGCAACCTGTACCCACTGCCCGTGGTTGTAGGCCGTAAGCTGCGTGGCACTCAACACACCTTTCTCTGTCAGCACCGGACGCAGATAATGCAGCGGATGCGGTCCGGTTGTAAGCCCCGCGCCGCGATAGTCGGCATCGAGCCGCTCCAGCGGGCACATCGGTTCGAGCGGTGACGGCTCGGGATCATCCTCCAACTCATCGAGCAATGGCCCCCGCGGACGCCATGCTTTCTCCACCTGCCACAACGCCTCGCGGCGATGCATCTTGTCGTCCAGCGAATTGAGCGCACCGAGTTCCGCCAATGTATCGAGGTCCCGCTTGCGAAGTTGCACACGCCGAGCCAGGTCGTCCACGGAGATAAAGGTCTTGCGGGAACGCTCGGCCACAATGCGCTCAGCGGCCTCGGCCCGCAGACCGGAAACGTAATTCAACCCGATGCGGATGCACATATCGTTCTCGACAGTGCAGCAAACATCCGATGCCACGACGTCCACCGGCCGCACCCGCACACCGTGGCGTTGAGCGTCTTTCACCAGCGTCGCCGGACTATAAAAACCCATCGGCTGGCTGTTGAGCAGCGCCGTGCAAAACACCGCCGGATGATGGGCTTTCAAATACGAACTCGCGTAGGCAATCAAAGCAAAACTCGCGGAGTGCGATTCCGGAAAACCGAACAGCGCGAACGATGAGATGGCGCGGACGATCTCTTCTTCCCCCGCGCCGCGAATGCCGTTCTTGTGGAGCCCCCTGCGCAGCTTTTCTTCGATGGCCTTCATGCGCTCGGAGGAACGCTTGAATCCCATCGCGCGCCGTAGCTCTTCGGCCTCGCCGCCGGTAAAGGCGGCCGCCGTCATCGCCACACGCAAGAGCTGCTCTTGAAACAGCGGCACGCCGAGCGTGCGTTTGAGAATCGGTTCCAGCGAGGGATGCGGATACGTCACCTTCTCGCGCCCCATGCGCCGGTTGAGATACGGATGCGTCAGCTTACCGACGATCGGTCCCGGGCGGATGATGGCGACTTCCACGACCAGGTCGTAGAAGCAGGCCGGCTTCATGCGCGGCAGCGTCACCATCTGCGCGCGGCTCTCGATTTGAAACACCCCGACGGTGTCGGCCTTCTGAATCATCTGGTACGTCTTGGGGTCGTCGGGCGGGATGTGCGCCAGATCGAAATCGATGCCGCGGCTGTTGAGCGTGGCGACACATTCCTCGAGCGCCTTCATCATCCCCAGCCCGAGCAGATCGACCTTGATCATCTTGAGGTCGGCGCAGTCCTCTTTGTCCCATTGAAGGATGCGGCGGTCGGGCATGCGCGCTTTTTCGAGCGGCACAACGCTATCGAGATCGTTCTGGCAGATGACGAGGCCGCCGGGATGCTGCGACAGATGCCGTGGCAGGTTCAGAATCTCGCGGCATAGGCGCGCCAGGTGTTGCAGCCGCGCGTGCGACGGATCGAAGCCGGCCATTTCGAGGTAATGTTTGACGCGCTCGCCGTCCTCGAATGCGTCCATGTGATGAATGCACTTTGACAGCCGCCCGATCGCCTCCTCGGGGAAACTCAGCGCTTTGCCGACCTCGCGCACGGCGCTGCGCTCGCGATACGTGATGACGTTGGCGGTCATCGCGGCGCCGTGCTTGCCGTAGCGGTCGTAGACGTATTGAATCGTCCGTTCGCGCTTGTCGCCGCTCGGCAGATCGAGGTCGATGTCGGGCCACTCGCCGCGCTCTTCTGACAGAAACCGCTCGAACAGCAGCTCCATCTTGACCGGGTCAACGGCCGTAATACCAAGGGCGTAGCAGACGGCGCTGTTGGCGGCCGAGCCGCGCCCTTGTACCAGAATGTTGCCGCGGCGGCAGAAGCGAACGATGTCCCAAACGATTAGAAAGTAGCCCGCGAGTTTGAGCTTCGCAATGACATTGAGTTCGTGGTCGATTTGACGGCGCGCCTTCTCGTGGTACGGCCGATAGCGGCCGCGCGCGCCTTGCTCGGTCATCTTGCGCAGATACGAATTCGCCGTCTCGCCGCGTGGGAGCGGGTATTCGGGGAACTGGTAGCCCAGGTTTTGCAGTGTGAACTGTAATCGCTCGGAGAGTTCGAGCGAGTTGCGAACGGCGTCGGGAACGTCGGCGAAGAGCCGCTGCATCTCAGCCGGTGATTTCAGATGGCGTTCGCGGTTCGCGCTCAGCAGCCGCCCGGCGCGGTCGAGCGTTGTCTTGTGACGAATGCAGGTGAGGACATCGAACAGGTCGCGTCCCGCCCGCGTGGCATGACGCGCGCCGTTCGTCGCGAGCAGCGGCAGTTGATGGTGGCGCGCGTAACCAATACGAGCCTTGTTGGCGGCTTCCTGGCCGTCGTGGAAGTGCCGTTGCAGTTCAACATAGAGGCGGTCTGGCCCGAAGATCGAACGAATCGATTCCGCGTCGCGCAGGTCGTCGAGCAAAGCGATCAAGCCGCCGGCGTGAAATTCGATGTTCCGCCAGTCCGCGCGGCCTTCACCCTTGGGCGCGCCGAGGTGCATTCGCGTCAGCAGGCGGCAGAGGTTGCGATACCCTGTGCGGTTTTCGACCAGCACTGTCAGGCGACGTCCGCTTTGGAGTGAAATCTCGCAGCCCACCAGCGGACGGAGTCCAGCCTGCTTTGCCGCCTGATAGAAGCGCGGCGCGCCGTATACCCCGTCGCGGTCGCACAGCGCCATCGACCGATAGCCCAAGCGGGCCGCCTCGGCCATCAAGTCTTCCGGCAGGGACGCGCCTTCGAGAAAGCTGAAGGCGCTGGCTGTATGCAGCTCGGCGTACATATAGAGATTCGCTGTTTGTTCGCCCCTGTGAATCATTGTCGGACATCGAGGGATTGCCTGACAATCCGATTCAGACTCCATTCCGCCGCTGCGAAAGATGCAGCCGGCTGGAATTCGGGGAGTGAACAATCGTACTTGGCAAGCGCCCGACGGGCGAGCCGGGGGTCTACAATAACAGTGGGCTCGGTGCACTCCGAGCTGATGTCCCGAAACAGGAGAGGCCGGTCATGATAGCTCGAAAATGGTTGCTTGTCACCGCCATCCTTTTGGCTCTTCCCGGATTGCTGCTTGCGAAGGAAGACGATAAGAAGAAGCCCAAGAAGAAGAAAGACGATGTCGAAGCGATCGGCGAGCGGGACGTTGACGGCAAGCTGAACTTCTATTCGATCGAGAAAGAGATTGCTCTCGGCAAGGCGTACGCCGACGAAGTCGTGCGGACATCAAAGATGGTCCGCGATCCGATCATTTCCGAGTATGTCAACCGCATCGGTCAGAACCTGGCTCGCAACTCGGACGGCAAAGTACCCTTCCAGTTCCAGGTAGTGGACGACGAATCGGTTAACGCTTTCGCGCTGCCGGGCGGGTTCGTGTTCGTGAACACGGGATTGCTTGTGAAGGCAGATACCGAGAGCGAAGTGGCCGGCGTTCTGGCGCACGAAATCGCGCACGTCGCGGCGCGGCACGGCACCCGTCAGGCAACCAAGGGACAGCTGGCGAATCTGAGCATGATCCCGCTCATGATATTGACCGGCGGTTGGACCGGGTTCGGCATTCAGCAAGCGGCGTCGTTCGCCATTCCGATCGCGTTCCTGCAGTTCTCGAAAGGGATGGAAGCGCAGGCGGACTTTCTGGGACTGCAGTATCTCTACAAGGCCGGGTATGACCCGATCGCGTTTGTCGACTTCTTTGAAAAACTGCAAGCCATGGAGAAGACAAAGCCGGGCGCGCTTGCGGGCGTCTTCCGCAGCCACCCGATGACGGAGGACCGCATCGAAGCGGCACAGAAAGAAATTGAGCGCATCTTGCCGGACAGGCCTGAGTACGTCGTTGACCGATCGGAGTTCTTCGATGTCAAAGACCGTTTCGTGGCGATATCCCGCTTGCGCAAGGAAGAAGAAAAGGGCGACGGACCGCGCCGCGGGCCTGTGCTGCGCCGAGGCGGCGGCACGGTTTCCACCGAGACCATTGAGGCAAACGAAGAGCCGGTCGAAACCGGCGATAGCGACGAGCGTCCGACGCTGAAGCGGAAGTAAGGGCTCAGGGCCCGCCGGCTTTCCGTTGCAGCCGGCGCATTCCTCTTAACCAGCGGTCATTCATAGTCATCCGCCTTGTGCCGGAAATACTCAGCGACTTCCGGGTGAGGCAAAATCAGGAACCGTTCATTCGCTAATCCCTCGACGACGGCTTCGGCGACCTGCTCGGGGTCGAGAGCGGATGCGGTGAGCATGGCGGCGATCGGCCCGTTATCCTGATCGAGCATGCGGGTGCGGACACCCTGCGGGCAGACGCAGGAAACCTTGATCCCCGCGTCGCCATAGGTAATCGCCAGCCACTCGGCCAAGGCCACGGCGGCGTGCTTAGTGACGGAATAGGGTGCTGATCCAATTTGCGTCAGCAAGCCCGCCGCGGACGCCACATTTAGCAGGTAGCCTTCGCCCCGCTCGATCATTGACGGCAGTACGGCCCGCGCGGCGAGCAAGTGGGAGCGGAAGTTGACGTCCCAGATGCGCTGCCAGTCGTCGTCGGAAACATCGAGGCTGCCCTCGATGAGGATTCCGGCGTTGGAGCAAAAAAAAGATCGATGACGCCGAAGTCCCGCAACGTTTGCTGTACGAGTTCGGTGATGTCGGCTTCGCTCGCGACATCGGTCGTGACTGCCGTGCCGCCGATCCGCGCAGCGACTCGCCGGGCCGCGGGCCCGTCAAGATCCGCTACGACGACGGCGCGCGCCCCCTCCGACGTGAAACGCTTACAGAGGGCGCGGCCGATACCGTGCGCGCCACCGGTGACAACGACAATCTTGTCTCGAAGCTGCATGAATCGGGTCCGGGGCGGGGAACTACGGAGCCGCCTCGGTTGATTCGAGCCGTACGGCGCGGTAGCCGCCCTGGGATTTGAAGTAGAAGAACAACGCTCCGAAGATCACGGTCAGGATGATTGGCAGCACTCCCACGTAGCGGAACGCTGCTCCGGCTCCGTAGTTTTCGTACCAGCCGCCCATGATGGGCAGGATGAATGCGACGGCGAAGTTGCCGGTGCCGCCCATGATTGCAAGCGTAACGGCGCCGCCTTTGGGAAAGAGTTCCGCCGTCACACCGAGCATCGTCGGCCAGAAGTAAGTCTTGCCGAGGCCGAAGATGGTGGCCGCCAGGAAGGCGTGCCAGGGCGTTACGGCCGACCCGAGGGCGAATAACCCGATCGCCGCGAGGACCGCGGAAATCGTGAGCAGCCCCATCGGCGAAAAATAATGCGCCAGCGGTCCGCCGAAAAAGCGCAGCACAAACATGATGCCGGCGGTGTAGACGAGGATCAGAATCCCTTGCATTCCGGTGAGGTTCGTGATCAGCGAGCCGACCCACTGGTCGGTACCCAGTTCAGTAACCGCGGTCATCCACATACACAGCCAGAGCAGCAGAAACAGCGGCCGCAGCGACTCGCGGAACATGTCACGCGAAGAGACCCCGGCCGTCACTCGCTCGGTAGCCGGAAACTTCTGCCCGAGAATCAGAATGCCGAACAGGATTCCCGGGACGAGAATTGTTGCAAGTTTGATCTTCCATCCCAGGGTCGCGATTTCCGCGCCTACCGCGCCGTCGAGCCCCATCATCCTTGTGATGGCGAACGCCAACAGACCGCCGATGATGATTCCGCCAGGCCACCACGCATGCAGCACGTTCATGCGATGCGTTTTTTCGGTTGGATACAAGGTCGCGCACAATGGGTTGATGACTCCCTCGACCAATCCCTGCGAAAGACCTAACAGCAACATGGCAGCGTAGAGAACCACGAATCCCGTATCCGAGTAGTAAGGCTCGACAGGCGCGGCGGGCAGGGGCGCGAACAGAATGGCAGCGACAGCCACGACATAACCGCTGCTGGATAGCAGCAGCAGGTTTCTCATGCCGAGATAGTCGACCAGCGAACCACCGATCACGATGGAGAGCGTAAAGCCCCAAAACGCCGGGCTGAGCACGACGCCGATCTGTGTTTTGTCTAGCTGGAAATCCGCTCCGAGCGCGTCGAGGATGTCGGCGCGAATGGAAAACACCATCGAGGTGGTGACGAGCGCCAGACAACTGGCAAAGAATAAACGGTCGGGACGCATCTTAATGAAACTCCAGATCGAGAATCGCTAAACGCTAGCGCAGTGTAGCTGCCCGACCTGCTGATGTCAAAACTCTGCTCCGGCTGTGTCAAGGCCCAATAGAAATGTCCCCCTTGTTAGCCCAGTAGAAATGTCCCCTTGTTCGTCAAGA
>JAQBUE010000179.1 GCA_027624045.1 Acidobacteriota bacterium | reverse complement strand
CACCGCCTTCTGGAAGCAGTCTTCTCTTTGCTTTGATTGACGGTATATTATGCGGGACTCAGTAGGTGCTCCACTGTGAGCTTGAATGGATGGCCACGCCCGACTCTCGTGTCGGATCCGTCGAAAGAAAGACCGCAAGAAAAGGAATATCGTATTATGGATACGCAAGAAGCGAAGACTGTCGCTAACTTTCTCATCGCCGATTTCGAAAACGAAATGCAGACGACACTGCGCGTCATCGAAGCGGTTCCGAACGATCACCTCGACTATCAACCTGACTCCAAGGCTAAGACCGGTCTCGGACTCGTCCGGCACATCACGCTCGAAGATGAGTGGCTGCTAGACTGTGTCGCGAACGGCGAATTCACACCCCCGCCCGATGATTCCGACGCCTGCGGAATCATGACTCCGGCCGACGCGGTCGCCCGCTATAAGAGCAAAGTTCCGTCGGCACTTGAGCGCGTGCGCGCCATGTCGGGGGAGCAACTGACGGCGGTCATCGACTTGTTCGGTATGATGCAGATGCCAGCAGTCAATTTTATCGCTCTTGCCGTCAAGCACTCAGTCCACCACCGCGGCCAGCTCAGCGCATACCTGCGAGCCATGGGCGGCAAAGTTCCTGGCATCTACGGTCCCAGTGCCGACACGCAGTAGCGTTCCTGATCACTTTGGTGAAGCGTTTTGCGCAGGTCTGCCGGCGGCGCAAGACTGAGGGCCGGGCGACGAACAAGAATACTGACTGATTCGCTACCCTGTCGCTTGGAAACACCGTCGTTCGCTCTGAAAGGAACTTCATCGTGGAAGTAAGAACCCTTGGCTCGACCGGATTGCGGGTTGGGCGCATCGGCCTTGGCTGCACCACCTTCGGACGCGAAATCGATGAGCCGGCCTGCTTCGCCATCATGGATCACGCGGTCGCGAACGGCATCACCCTTTTTGACACCGCCGAAGCCTACGGCGGGGCCGAAGCAAAGCAATACCGCAAGAACTACCTCGGCATCGACGACGAGCGCGAGGTCAGCGCCGAATCACATTCCTCGGAGAAAATCATCGGCCGCTGGCTGCAGAGCCGTGCTTGCCGCGATCGCATCGTGCTCTGCACGAAGGTCACGACCAATCACACCCCGCAGCATGTCGCCGAAGCGATCGACGCCAGCCTCGAGCGCCTGCAAACCGACTATGTGGACATCTACATGTTCCATAGCTTTGACGCCGAGACGCCTGTCGAGGAACGCGTGGCCGCGCTCGACCGGGTCGTGCGGTCGGGCAAAGTGCGGCATGCCGGCTGCAGTAACTACGACGCGGCTCAACTCCGCGAGTCGCTGGACGCGAGCCGCCACGCGGGCCTGCGGCCCATTGAAGTCATCGAACCGAACTACAACCTGCTCGTACGTGACATCGAGCCGGCCACGCTGCCGCTTTGTCGGGAGAACAGCGTCGGGGTCATGAGTTACAGTCCCCTCGGCGCCGGCTTTCTCAGCGGTAAATACACTCCCGACCGCGGCGCGTTCCCTCAAAGAACCCGCTTCCACGTCATTCCGGGACACGCCGACATTTACTTCAGCGATAGAAACTTTGCGACTGTCGAAAAGTTGCACGCCTTCGCCGATCGCGTCGGTGTCCCCGCCCTGCAGTTAGCAATTGGCTGGGTACTGCAAAACCCCGCCGTGGATACCGTTCTCGCCGGGGCTCGTTCCACCACTCACCTCGATAACGCCATCGCCGCGGAAGCACTCGATTTCCCCGGCGAGTGGTACACGGAAATGAATAGCTGGGGCTGAGATCGTCGGCTATCGGCAGAAGAACCAGCCATCTTCGGTTGCTAGTTTCTTCGCACTTGTCGTACAGTCGGGATCGTAGTTATGCCAAACCCGAGGGTAAAGCCATATGCATCGTCCATTGTTTCTGAGTTTATTGATTGCCGCTCCATTAGTGATGAACGCTCAAGTACCGCCCGGGGTCCAGGTTCAGCCGACGGCGAATATGCGACCGATCCCAGCGGATGAGGCTGCATCGAAGCGGATTATTCTTCCCGGCGACACTATGATCCCTCAGATCGCGAACGGTCAACTCGAAGGCGGACAGATTTTCTTTACGATCTTTGAAGTCATGAGCCTGGTTGGCGTACCAGCCACCGTCGAGATACGATTCTGGGACCCAGACGGAAACGTGATGCCACTGCCCCTCGCCGGCGGCGGTGACCCCGTGAAGGGTATCAGCTCCGTAGGACTACAGGGTACGTTCGATCCCCGTGGCGGCGGCGTCCAAATTACGATCGCGACCGGCGCTCCGGTTCAGATCGGCTACGCAACGGTTCAGTCGACTCCGCCGAATTCCGTCGCGGTAATTGCGATTTTCAACAACCGGGGTGCCCGGCGAGCGGCTCTTTCAGGCATCCATCCCGCAGGACACCCTTCTTCATGACCGCCTGACAATGCCTTATCTCAACACCGGCGGGTTCGTCACATCCTTTGCACTCGTGGCGTCGGCCGCTCAAACCGTGCAGATCGTCGCGCGGGGCCCCGACGGCTCGGAGCGCTGCAGCTTCATGCAGCCGATGAGCACAGGTCAGCACGTCGCGATTCTCGCCGCCACGGAACTGCCGTGTATGGTGGGAGGCGAAGGCTTCCTCGATTTCATTGGCCAAGACGTCGGGCTCTCCGCCGTCGGCTTCACGGCCGCCGATGAAGGCCTTGGCGCGTTTACTACATTCACACCTTGGGGAATTCTGGCGTCTCCGTAGACGGAAAGGTTCTCTCCAGGCTCAGCCACGCAGGTGCATGACCACCATCTTGGTCTCGGTCATTTCCTCGACGGCGTACTTGGGACCTTCTTTGCCGAAGCCACTGTCTTTGAGACCGCCGTAGGGCATCAGGTCGGCGCGCCACTGAGGACCCCAGTTGATGTGAATGTTGCCCGAGTCGACTTCGCGGGCAAATTTCATAGCGTTCTCCAGGCTTTCAGTAAAGATAGCGGCGGAGAGGCCGTAGTTGGTGTCGTTGGCGAGTTCGATAGCCTCCTCGACGGATTCCACAGAAGTAAGGCCAACAGCGGGGCCGAAGAGTTCTTCGCGCGAGATCCGCATGTCGGGTTTCACGTCGGCAAGCAGCGTCGGAGCGTAGACAGCGCCATTGCGTCCACCACCGGCAATGACGCGTGCACCGGCTTGGGCGGCTTCCTCAACCCATGCGGCAACCCGTACGGCGTCGGACTCGCGAACCATCGGTCCCATCTTCGTTCCTCCGTCCAGCGGATTGCCGGTGGCGAGGGCTTCGACTTTAGGCTTGAGGGCATCGATGAGATCGGCGTAAATACTCTTATGGGCGAGCACGCGTTGGGCGCTGATGCAGACCTGTCCGGCGTTGGCGTAACCGGTGACGGCGATGGCTTGCGCCGCCTTCTCCAGGTCGGCGTCGGGAAGCACGATTAGCGGCGCGTTGCTGCCGAGTTCCATCGTCACCTTCTTGAGGCCGGCCGTGCGGCAGATATGTTCGCCGACTTCCTGGCTGCCGGTGAAGCTGATCTTGCGGACGCGCGGGTCGGCGGCCAGGGCATCGCCGATGTCCCGACCGGTGCCGGTGATGCACTGTATGCCCTCAGCGGGCACGCCGGCTTCGAGCAGAATGCGGGCGAACTTGAGGGCTGTGAGCGGTGTATCCGTCGCGGGCTTGATGACGACACTATTGCCGCCGGCCAGGGCTGGGCCGACCTTGTGGACAACAAGATTCAGCGGGAAGTTGAACGGCGTGATCGCAAGAACGACACCGCAGGGCACTCGCAGCGTGAAGCCGAAGCGGTTGCCGCTATCGGGAGCGCCGTCGAGCGGCACGACTTCCGAGCCCAAGCGCTTCGCTTCCTCGGCCGAAACGATCAGAGTTTCCATGGCGCGGGAAACCTCGCCACGCGATTCGGCGAGAATCTTGCCTTCCTCGCGCGTGATCGTCTGGGCGAGATCTTCGAGTTGCTGGCCCATCAGCTCGGCGGCCTTCATCAGCAGCTTGTAACGCTCGTAGCCGGAGAGGCGGCGCATCTTCTTGGCGCCTTCATGGGCGAAAGCCATGGCGCGGTCAACATCAGCCACGGTCCCCTTGGGGACCGTGTCGACCTCGGAATTATCGAAGGGATTCGTAACAGGGATTGTGCCGTTGCCATCAACCCACTGGCCGGCGATTAACATTTGCATAAGAGGGGCCTCGCTTCAGAAGTAGTGCGGAAGGACCCTTTTAGGATAGCGCCGGTCCACAACTCGTTTGGGGAACATACGTGGACAGCCTTGCGTAGTTTCAACAAGGAAGCCCCGACAAGGAAGTGATAAGGGAGCACCGTGCGAAGATCGGGAAGATGGAGGAGTCCGCTATGCTGCGGCGACACGGGAGTGTACGCAGACGTCTGACTTGGGTAGTGACGCTATTGATCGTCTTGGCGACCCCTCTCGGCGGGTGGCTCGCGTGGAGCGCGCGCGGGAATGCGGAACAGGAAGTGGCGCGGCTGGCGGATCTCCTAAAGCTGGAACGCGGCATGACCGTGGCGGAGATCGGAGCGGGAAACGGGAAGATGACAGTCGCCATGGCACAGCGGCTTGGTCCAAACGGGAAAGTCCTTTCGACGGACCTCAATGCCGATCGTGTCGCGGGTATCCGCGAGGCCGTCACGGCAGCCGGACTCGAAAACGTCGACGTGCGCGCCGGACAGGAATCGGTCGCGGGCCTGCCAGCCGGGTGTTGCGATGCGATCTTCATGTCGAAGGTGTATCACCACTTCACCGCTCCGGAGACAATGAATCGCAGCTTTCTTGACAGCCTTCGGCCGGGCGGGCGGATCGCCATAATCGACTTCGAACCAGCCGGATGGCAGATCTGGCTGCGACAGCCGGAGGGCGTCCCGCAAGATCGCGGCGGGCATGGCATGCCGCGGGACGTGCTGGTGCGGGAACTCGAGGCGGCGGGTTTCGTGATCGAACACCAGATCTCCGACTGGTGGGGCGGACCGTTTGGGCGTTATTGCGTGACGGCCCGCCTGCCGCTCAGTTGACGCTCCCGCTGATTCAGGAATCCGCTGGCTGTATGTCGCGCGGCGCGGGAAGCCGAGCTACGACCTGCCATACATCGGAATGAGAGTTCCGCTGATCTCGCCCGCTTCCGGCGAACAGAGCCGCAGAATCTGGTCAGCAATCGACTCCGGCGTCACCCATTTCGAAAAGTCCGCTTTGGGCATCGCCCCGCGGTTCGCGGGCGTGTCGATTGTGCTCGGCATCACTACGTTGGCCGTGATATCCTTGCCCTTCACTTCGAGCGCGATGGTTTGAATGAGCGCGTTGAGGCCCGCTTTGGATGCCCCATAGGCGGCCAGCCCCTTGGCGGGCTCAACACCGACGCGCGAACCGATCGCGACGATGCGCCCGTAACCCACGTCGAGCATCGGACGCAGCACGGCCCGCGTGACCAGGAAAGCCGCGCGCAGATTGAGGTTCATCATCGTGTCCCAGGTAGCCTCGTCTGTTTCGTGAACAGGGGCGCCGCCGGCAAATCCGCCCATGACGTGAACGAGCGCATCGATCTTCCCGGTTGCCTCAAGCGCCGCGGCGACGGCTTTTTCCACGCCCTCGGTGGAGGTTAAATCGGCGGCGACTTCAATGCAGCGCGGCTTGTCTTCCGTGGCGTCGAACGAGCGAGCGACAGCCACCACGTTAGCGCCGGCGGAGAGGAACGCATCATTGACGGCCGCGCCGAGGCCGCCGCTGGCTCCGGTCAGCAGGATCACGCGGCCACTGAAATCATTCATATTCTTTGGAACAGGTAGCGGACTTCATGTTCGCCGAACAATCTCAAGAACTCTTTGAAGTCGCGCGGCGGTGGGATCGTAACCATAGAGTACTTGCCTGATCGCTTCTATCGCTTCCAGCCGTTCGCCTGGGGTCTTACTCATCCAGTATTCTTTGTCCGCGCGATCCTTGTCCTCAAGAAAAACAACCGAGAACGCGCTACGATCAACTCGCGGTGAATTTGGGTTCGACACGGTTAGATCAGGATGTTCCATCCTCAATTCCTTCCCCGGGGCACCCATGCCGTGAACCCGAAGGGACAGTGACCGGACATCCCTATTCTAGCCGGACATTGACCCACGAAACCCGCGAGCGGAGATCCTGAATCAGCGTTCTATTTTGCCCACTCGCCCAGCCATCGAATCGAGCCTGCCCAGTTCGCCTGCCGGATCGCGTTGATCAGACGCTCGTCGGCGCTAATGAAGTCGCAGTCCAGCACGTCCGCAAGCGCCAGATAGGTGCTGTCGTAAACCGTTCGGTCAAACTTGCAAGCGATGTCAACTGCATCCGAAAGAAACAGGGAAGAGTGATGGAGATGCAGCGGCAGCGCAGCTAACTCAGCCATTGCCGTCCTCACCTCGGATCGAATCAACTCCTTCGCACGCCACTTCTTCCAGATGACTTGAGCTACTTCTACTTTGAGAAGGTCGGGGCCGTGCGCTTCGCCATCCTGCATGAGAATCCACTCGAATAGTTGGTCTGCTTCAGCTTCCAACACTTCGGGCACGAGCCACTCGACAACGACGCTTGCGTCAACGATATAGCGACTCAACGCTCACGATCCTCTCGAATGATCAGAGTGCTGTCGCTCTGATCGGGATGCCTCTGTCGTATCCGCTCGCGCAAACGCCGGAGAGATTCCAGTCGTTCCGCTAGATCTCCCTCAGCGGACCCTTCCAGGATCGTCTTTACCTCTTGTTGAAGCGACCGATTCTTGCGCTTGGCCCTGCGCTTCAGAGCTTCCACGGTCTTCTTAGGGACGTCTCGAACAAGAACGTCGGGCATTTGAGCCTCCGCTATCAATACGATAGCGGTCATCGCGCCTGGTCTCCTCATGCCCAATACGTCCGGTCCAAGCTGCGATACTGCACCGCCTCGGCCAGATGATTCACCGCGATCCGCTCAGCTCCAGCCAAGTCAGCGATCGTACGCGAGACCTTGAGAATACGGTCATGAGCCCGTGCGGAAAGCCCCATACGCTCCACGGCCATTTCGAGCGTGCGCTCGCCGTGTTCATCGAGTTTGCAATGCTCGCGAATCAGTCTTGACGGCATACGGGCGTTTGAATATCCTCGACGCATCTGCACGGCCCGCGCCGTCTCCGCGCGGGCGCGGATCGCCTGCGACGATTCGGCCGGCTGCTCTGACCGCAACTCGCGGTACTTCACCGGCGGCACCTCGACATGAATATCGATGCGGTCAAGCAACGGTCCGCTGATCTTCCCGACATAACGCTGAATCTGCATCGGCGTGCAACGGCAGTCCCTCGTCGAATCACCGAAGTAGCCGCACGGACAGGGATTCATCGCCGCCACCAACATGAACGCCGACGGGAAGGTCAAACTCAAGTCCGACCGCACGATCGTGATCTGCCCTTCTTCCAGCGGCTGCCGCAATAGCTCCAGCACGTTGCGCGGGAACTCTGGAAACTCATCGAGAAAGAGCACTCCGTTGTGCGCCAGGCTGACCTCCCCGGGCTTAGCCACGCCCATGCCGCCGCCCACGAGTCCGGCGTTCGAAATACTGTGATGAGGCGCGCGGAAGGGCCGTTCGCGAATCAGGCCGACGCCTGAGTCCAGCACGCCCGAGACACTGTGGACCTTCGTCGTCTCTATCGCTTCCTCGAATGACAAACCCGGCAGTATCCCCGAAAACCTCTTCGCCAGCATTGTCTTGCCTGAACCCGGCGGGCCCACCATCAAAATGTTGTGTCCGCCGGAAGCAGCGATTTCGAGCGCTCGCTTGGCCGTCTCCTGTCCTTTGACGTCACGAAAATCGTACACCGAACTGCGCTGGGACTGGTTTCCGTTGAGTACCTGTTCGGGACGGACCGGCTGCCGCGACTCGGGCTCTTCGATCAAACGAACAACATCGGCCAGATAGCGCACGCCGTAGACATTCACGCCATCGACCACCGCGGCCTCGGGCGCGTTCGCGTGGGGGACGATGATGTTCGGGATACCCTCTTTCTTGGCGCAGACGGCCGTCGGCAGCGCCCCGCGCACCGGCCGCACGCCGCCATCAAGCGATAGCTCTCCTACGACCAAGAAGTCTTCCAGCGAGTTCGCGGGAATCGATCCCATCGCGCCCATGATGCCCAGCGCCATCGGCAAGTCGAACCCGGCGCCTTCCTTGCGGATATTTGCCGGAGCCAGATTCACCGTCACAGCCTTGGCGGGATAACCGAAACCGGCGTTGATCAGTGACGACTTGATCCGCTCGCGGCTCTCGCGCACCGCCGTATCGGGCAGTCCGACCGTGACGAAGTTCTTCGGGTCGCCCAAATACATGTCGACTTCCACATCGATCGGCAACGCGTCGACGCCATAAATAGCCGCCGTTCGTGTCTTGAATAGGGGCATGATTTAGTCGCGTTCGTCGCGCGGCTTTGCGTCATCGCTCTGGTCGAACGACCGCTCGTAATAGAACGACCAGATCCAAAGCAGGCCTAGCAACAGAACGGCTTCAATGAGAATCCGTACCGTCATAGCATGTGCGTGGGCAATGACTCGCCCACACTCGGTTTTAGTCTGTTTAGAAATCGAGACCGCGGCCGGGTCTCAAGTGGAACTCACAACGGAGGGTGCCGCTATTATACAGCAGCTTGATGCTATCGCCGGTACAAGAACAACTTATGGGTGGGGATCTCCTCGTCGGTGGGATCCTCGACGACGATCTCTTTCGCGATCTCCCAGCCGCGGAACGTGAAGTCATGGGACACAACACGGGCGCCCGGCTTGACCTGATCCTCGAGCAGCGGCTGAATCTTGTCGTTCGAGCTGGGCAGCAGGTAAACCGTGATCAAGTCGGGCTTCGAGAAGTCGGCCGCCATCAGATCTCGCTCTTCGATGGATGCCAGCGCGCCTAACTTCCGTTTCTCGATGCGCTCGCGGCTCTGGTACACGAGCTTCTGATCAATCTCGAATCCCACCGCCCGCGCGCCAAACGCCTGCGCGGCCATGATGACGATCCGCCCGTCGCCGCTGCCCAGATCATAGAGAAGCTCACCGGGTTTGAGTTCACCCAGCTCGATCATCGCTTTCACGACCGCCGGCGGCGTCGGGAAGTACGGCGCGAGGTTGGGCGGTTTCGCGTCTTGCGCGCCGACGAGCGTCAGCGCCGACGCCGCCGCCCACAGTGAAACAACAAGCAGAAGTTTCTTCATCAGCAAAAGCGAGCAGCCCCAAGGCGCTTCTGCTTTGAATTTTACACTACTCCTCACTGCGGAATCGAACTGCTGACGACGGCGTAGTGGGTCAATTCGAGCGGCACAAACTCAGGTGTTCCCACGATGGGCCTTGCGTCTCGTCATTGGAATGGGTCAGAAGGCAAGGGTGGCGAGTTTCTCGTGCGATCGAGATTCCACAACAGTGATATTACAAAAGGGCACTATGTCATTCGTTGTCTATGAGTTAGAGCTCTATTCCCGCTCCCGGTCACGGAACTCTTCGTACCAGTTCTCGACGACGCGAATCCTTGCCGGCTCGCTGTTCTGATAGCCCTCTGGAGCGAATGTGACGAATCGTTTGCCGTCGGGGAAGACGTCGTACTGCCTGTCCCGACCGCCTCCGCTCAAAAGGATCTCCTCGAAGAGTCGCTGAGGTGGGCCGGGCGTGAAATTTCCTTCCGTCGCGACGGGAACAGCCATGAGTGTTGAGTCTTCGACGTAGAAGATCTCGTTGCCGTCGGCCGACCAGATCGGATGGACTCCGCCGGCGGTTGAGATTTGCCACTTGCCCGGACCTGGAGGGAACGGACGCACGTAGACTTCCGGTTGCCCCGATTCATCGGAATCGTAAGCAAGATAGCGCCCATCCGGTGAAAACGCAGCGCCTCTCTCATTCGCTGGAGTGAGAAGGAAATCTTTGGCCTCCGACAAGGAGCCGTCCGGTCCAACTTCGTGATACCAGAGTCCGCCTTGTTCGTCTCCAGAGCCGGCTATTGCGTTGTAAACCAGATAGCGCTCATCCGAAGACCAAGAGAATTGGTCAAGGCCTCGGCCCCGCTCGGCCTCCCACAGCAACTCCGCTGCCGCGCTGCCATCCGCTATTTGGCGCATCAATCTGCCCGGGCCTGAGCCTGTCGACCGGTAAGACAACTCGCGCCCGGACGAGAGCCACACAGGCATCCTCTCGTCATCCTCGGCAGAGGTCAATCTGGTTCGAATGTCTCGCTCGAGATCGTAGATCCATATGTCACCTTCGACGCTGACGGCCACGAGCCGGCTGTCCGGCGAGACGGCAGGTGTTCTTGCGGCGGCGACCGCATCACCGACAGCCCGCAGGATTTCTCCGGATCGATCTCGCACGACAATGCGGCGAAGATTGCTCGACATTCGATCGGCATACACCAGCGTGCCATCCAGCGAAACGCTGGGAACACCATCGGATTCAGCTGCGGGGAAGGGCTCTCCGGTCGCGGTCAACGTCTTCAACGAAAAAGGCAAAGCCCATAGTCCGGAGTCGACACTTATTGCCGCGTCCTCCCGGTAGATAACGTGGCCCGAAGCGGAGTAAACGGGCCTGGCTCCGGGCGCCAGTTCCCGGCGTTCGCCGGTACTGAGATCCAGGACTCCCAGCCTGCTGGGCTTGCCAAGGGCGCCGAACGTGTAGATCAACGCCGGTGAGCCGGCCGTCCGAGGGAGGAAATGCGGGCTACCCACGAATGC
>JAQBUE010000178.1 GCA_027624045.1 Acidobacteriota bacterium | reverse complement strand
GCGCCGCTGGCCACCCCGCTGCTTCTCGCCGCCTGAAAACAGGGTATTCTGCCACAGGCTGCTAGGCCAGCCGTTGTAAGGCTGGTATCGCTGCTCACCTCGCGGCAACCTAGGCCGGTTGAGCGGTCTTACCCCAACAGGCTTGAGCCGTTCACGACTTGGGCCACGGCCTTTGAGGGAGGCAAATTCGACATGAAAAGCGAGTGCAACACAGCAAAGGCGGCCATAGACTGTCCCTCGACCTCAAGTCGTTACAAACACGGCAGTTGCCCAATCTCCCGAGAGAACCGCATAACCCGTACGTGTTGCAAAGTGATGCAAAGTGTGGCACGCACCCGCGAACCAACAATCCGCACGCCGCCCCAATAGCCCAGCCGTCGCGACCGCCAAATATCCCCAAGACGGCCTCTCCATCGGGCATTTTGGAAGATTGACCCCTCCGGCCTAACCTGCCGTGCGCCAGAGCGCACCTACCGATCCCAGGGGAACGCCATGGTCGGTTGATGCGCGAAGCGGCGAATGCCGATCGTCATCGTCGTACCCGACCCAGGTTCGAGGCGAACGCTGAAATCACGGCCGTCCACCGTCACGCTTTGGTCGCCGATCTTGACGTCTCCAAAATGGTGCTCGGCATATGCGCCGGCCTGCACGACGAGCGCCCGCGCTTCGATCGGATTCGTATTCACAAGCGTGAGCGTGATGCCCTCGGGTGTGATCTTGCTGACAAGAGCGCCGACGTCGGCGGGCAGTCCGGCGCGGCGTTTGATCGAATCGAAATAGCGGACGCGGCTGTGCAGCACATTGCCCGCGCTTCCGGGCGAATTCGCCCCGAGAGTCAGATTGACGAGGGCCCCGGTTTCGGCCGGGTTGTAACGTTGCGATGAATCGGAGCCGCGTTGATCGGGGCTGGTGGGGTCTTCACGGAGTCCCTTGACATTGCGCCGCACGGATTGCAAGTCGCGCTGAAGCGCTTTCAGCGGGTATTCGGGATCACGTCCGTCAAGATAGGCGATCCAGGGTAAGTCCTTGATACGTTCCTTATCCTTGGGGTCCATTGACCAGAGATAAATATCCTGCTGCACATCGAAGTGCTGATTCGGCGTGTAGCCATACCAGCCGTCGTCGCCGTGCTTGTTGGGCAAGAGGATACGGCCGTTTTCAACCTTCTGAACCGCATACAGGTTATTGATCTGTCGCCGCAGCGGCTCGACGAATCCGAGATCGCCGGTCAGCATAAGGGCTTCACCGAGCGAAATGCGGGGTCCTCGGATGTAGTAGTTGCGGCTGTTGCTCTCCGGCCAGAAATTCCAGCCGAATGTGCCGCCGTACCACTTGCCGCCCCACTCGCCGCCGATCTTACCGTCGAGCCCGATGTTGGTCGGAATGTTGCCGCCGTTTTCGAGGATGCGATCACGCCAGGCCGAGACGTATTCGAGAAGCCATTTCTTGTAATTCTCCTTGCCCGTGAGCATGTAGGCTTTCATGCCGAGCGTGGCGGCGCAGAGATTCAGCGGATGGTCGCCGCGAATGTTTCCGGCGGTCGAATAGCGGTGCAGGCGCTCGGGATCGCCCTTAACAGGCAGGCCGCCCCAGTCCATCTCGGTGGCATGGGTGATCTTGGAGCCGCGGCTGCCGTTGTGAAGGCTGCGGATGATTTTCTTTTCAGCGTCGTAGTTGTCGGCGTAAAGGTCTTCGCCGGTGTAGAAACGGGCGAAGCGCTCCATCCTCTTGAGATAGAGCGCGTCGTCGGGATTGCCGAGTCCGTAGAAGTAGAACGCAGCGAGACCCTCGCCGTTGTGTTCCCAATCGAAGGCGGCCGGAAACTCGCGCCAGTACATGCCGTCCTTGATCATCTCGATCTCGGGGATGCGTGCTTCGGTGTATTGCAGGATGTGCCCCTCCCAGGCGCGCTTGTAGTAGCGCTGCACGGATTCATCCGCGCCAAGGGCGTAGAGCAGTGTCCATGTGTTCAGGTTCTCCATGGCATCGTCGGGGCCGTCATTGCCGCCCCAGCGCTCGACGCATTGCAAGTAGCCGCGCTCATCGAAGTAGCGCTGGAAAAACGCCTCAACGCCGTCGGCGCCCGCACGAAGCAATTCTTGCTGGGCCAGAGCCCAAGCCGGTGGCGCCATCGGGGTATCGATGACGACGGTGTCGGCGGCGCGCACCGACGCGAACGTCCCCAGTAACACGGTCGCGCAAAGCACCTTGATCCACCTATGAAACGGAAACATTCTCTTATCTCCTCAGTGCCTACTAGAGGGACTCGTGCTCGATGCCGCTCGAGTCCTGGTCAGTTTGTGTCGTCACGTCGGCCGGACATAGCCCCTGATAGTAGGGGCAGCGGAAGCAATGCCGGTCGACCTTGAGCGGAAATGCGACATTCGATTGAGCCGTGAAAAACTCCTCGGTTAAGCGCTTCGCCTCATCAAGCGCCTCGGTGCTCAGGTCCACCTTCACCACAATGTCGGGCCGCAAGAAGTGTAACACCGCTTGCTCCGGCATGCGTCCGAGCCATTGCCGTATGCCCATCGCATAGAGTTGAATCTGGCTGGCGTAGGTTTGCGCGGCTGCTTCCACTTCGTGAGGCTTAAGGCGGTCCGTCTTGTAGTCAACAAGCACTTGCTCGGCGCCGTCATCGAACCACAGATCGATCTGCGCCCGCACCAAGTGACCTTCGATGGCGAACACCAGGTTCTCTTCGCGAACAGCATTCGCGGCTCCGGCAGCCCTACGGCCAAGATTGCTCTCCTCGAAGCGCCGGACGAGTTCGAGTACCTCACTCGCTTCCCCGTCGCGCAGCCGACTCCCCGCCAGGATCTCGTGGACTCGCTGCCCAAGGTCGGTGGCCTCCATCTCCGTCGAAGCCTCCGCAACTTCGTCATCCTCTGTCGGTGAAAACACTTTCTTATGTTCCGATTGAAACCCCAGATACCTCGACAAGTAGTAACGCCGGGGACACTTGCCGAACAACGCGATCGACGTGGCCGCCGCCGCGGAATCGGCTTGCTCGGCCGCGCCGGCGGGGTCGATCGACAGAATGTTCGAGTCCGGCAGCGGCAAGTCCGTCGCGGGCGCCGCGGACGCCAGAGCAGGGTGCTCGCCCGTGACAAGGCTACGAACCGCAACGCCCCACGTCTCGTCGACTTGCCACGCGTTCGTAATCGCCCTGAAGTCGATTCCGAGTTGGTCGCGCAAGTTCTTCGACCAGCCCCGCGCGGAAACCCTTTCCTTGAACGCGGTCGTCAGCACAAGATGCTCTTCCGCGCGGGTCATCGCGACGTAGAGCAACCGGTCTGACTCGGCCTCTTCCCGTTTTTTCCGCCTTTCACTGATGCTCTTGTAGGCGGGGTCCTCCTCAGGCTCCTTCGCGCCTGGCGAAGCCCACCTTGCCCCGATGCCCAGAGCGGGGTCGTACAAGGTTTCGGACTTGTGGCCCGGACGAGCCCACTGCAACGACGGCAAGATAACGACAGGAAACTCAAGACCCTTCGCCGTATGTATTGTCATCAGACTCACCGCGTTGATGTCGTCACGCGCCACGTCAGCTTCCGGTTCCTGAGGCGCCGACTGTTGCAGTTCATCCAGCCGTCCTACTAACTCGTCGAAACTCAGCCGTCCCTGGTTCGAAAGTCGCCGAATCATACCCAGGAACTTGCGCGCATTAGCGACTTTTACGTCCCCATCGTCGGACTGCGCCAGATAGGCCTCGAAACCCGTTTCGCTTATGAGCCGGGAAATCAGCACGTGGGGTGCGACGCTGTCGCGTTGCATGCGAAACAAGTTCAGCAGCTCGCGCGCCTTGGTAATCCTCCGCGAATCCGGCAAGTTGTTCGGTTCCACTACCCACAACGCCGTCCCCAGGTTACCGTACCCTGAGAGCCGCTTCAACTCGAACAATCCATCGGCCGACAGTCCGGCGAATGGCGACAATAGATAGGCAGCAAGAGCTACCTCATCGCGTGGATTTCGCGCCGACCGCAAGAAGTTGAGCAGGTCGCGGACTTCCGGCGTGTCAAAGAAGCCGCCTCCCGCCGCTTGTTTATACGGGACGCCCGCCGCTCGAAGCACGGGTGTGATGTCGTTGATGATCGACCGCGCCCGCACCAGAATCGCGAAATCCTTCCAGGATGCCGGGCGGCCTTCTTTACCGATGCGGAGACTCTCGCGGAGAGAATGAATGCGATCCGCGATCAACCATGCCTCTAGTTCTTTCGGATTTCCGTCTCGACTCGTTCGGGCAACGATCACCTCGATGCAAGGCTCTTGCTTGGCGGGGAATTCCCGCGCCGCCGTCAGTGCTCTGCTCTCCACGCCACATTCGCCCGTCCGGTGAAACATCACGTCGACAGCACGTAGAACCTCGGCACGGCTCCGGAAGTTATCGAGTAACTCAACCACGGTGCCGTCCCCTTCCTGCACCTTCGTGCGCAGGTCGCGGAAGATCTCCGGGTCAGCGTGACGGAACCCGTAGATCGCCTGATTCAAGTCGCCCACCACAAATAGCCGGCATGACCCGTTGCCTGACCGCTCTTGGATGAGTTCGAGCAAGCGCTTTTGCAAATGATTCGTGTCCTGGTATTCGTCTACGAGGATCGCCTGAAAGGGAAAGCGGATCGTTGCCGAACCTTCGATCAGGTCAATCGTCTCCTGCTGCAAGTCAGAGAAATCAAGATGCCCATGGGCGCGTTTCGCTTCGTAATAGTCGCGGTCAACCTGCCGCAGTGTTTCGATCAGCCACGCACGACCCTCTCGCTGCACCGTCGAGAACCCCTCGTCCCCGTCTTCGTCAGGCCGCTTTCCCCACTCGCGCAGAGCGTGGTAGAGCGAGGCGACTTCCTTATGGACGCTCGATAGCTGCGGCCCCTCCGCGTAGGTGCCGGCCCCATGGAAGTTCTTCAGAAATTCTAGAACTCGCTCGGGGTCAGCCCGATAACCGCGGTCCAACACCGTTGCGATCGACTGCTGTAGTTGAATCTCCGCCTCGCCGGCGTCGGTCACCTCGAAGGCCGGATCGAGGCCCGCCTCAAGTGCATGCTCGCGGAGGAGTCCGGCGCAGAAGGCGTGAATCGTCGAGATGCGCGCCATTTGATAGGCGCGGCGTCTCTCCGGTTCGGCGCGGGCAACGAGCCGCTCAAGCATGTTCGCCGCGGCTTTATCGGTGAAAGTGATCGCCGCGATCTCGTCCGGCCGCAAGCCCTTCTCTGAAACGAGCCACCGAAAGCGTTCCACCAAGACAGCCGTTTTGCCGGACCCCGGGCCGGCCACGACGCACACGTCACCCTGCGTCGAAGTCTCGATCGCGCTGACTTGACTGGGTGTCGGTTTCATGGTCGGATGCGGCACACGTCACGGAGTGGGCAATAGCGCAGGCAGGGGTCGAAGTCGTACGGAGCCGCTTCCATGCGTCCGTTGCGGATCTCCTCGATGGCCTTCGCCGTTGTGGCCTGGGCGCTGTCAAGAATCCGCTGCAGCTCTTCAGGGGAAACCTCCTGCTCGCCGCCCTCATCGGGCTCTTCCGCAAGCTCGTCTGAAATCCACCCCACCCGCGTCGTGTCGCCCCGCAGCCCCCAGTAACGAATCCCCCCAGGTTTCACGCCGCGTGCTTGCTCAAGCCCCAAAAGGTAGAGTGCGCCCTGCACGAGCCGGCCTTCCTTGTGAGCCGTGGCGAGCTTAGCCATGCCGCCCTTTGAGGAGTATTTGTAATCGACGACGACAGCGAGGTTCCGGTCGAAGAGTTCGTAGCGATCAATACGCCCATGCAACTGGAACGGCGCCTCACCGGGGTCCTCGACCACAAACTCCACGGCTGCCTCCAGCAATCGCTCACGGGCATTGCTTGCTCCTCGGCCCTGTTCCTCCCGCGCAAACCGGTCGAGATCAGCCCGCAAGCTGTTGAATGTTACCGCTGTTTGAAACGTCGTCTGGATCGACTCGCGATCACAAACCGTGGCAAAAACTTCAGACAGCACTTCAGCGATCGGCGTTTCCGGCACGGCCGCCCACCCCTGCAACGTCTGGTGGACGATCGTGCCGGAAACCAAACTGTTGATTCGCCGTTCCGGAGGGTCCGGCGGGCCTTCGAGTTTCAACGTGTGCTGCCCGAAAAACAGGAACGGACACTTCAGGTAGGTCTCGATGCTACTCGGCCGAAAATGAGCATGGCGAGCCATCATGCTCTCCCTGACATTCTTCGCGCCAAGCGATGCTTGACGCGGCTCATGGAATTCGGCCGGCTTTTCGTTGATGCGCACGGCGGGTGCGCTAACATCGTCCTGCTTCGGTGTCTCAATCAGAAACGACCGCACGTTGACCGTATCCGATTCGTTGGACTCCGGGTAGCTCAGATACAGCGAATCGGTCGCCCGCGTGGTCGCGATCCGGAACAGGAATCGCTCTTCTTCTTCTCGCTTGCTTACCGTCCTCATCGCAATGCCGGCTCGTTTCATACGGCGGCGGTCGGCATCCGGAAAGAAAAGGTTCTGGGAGTAATGCCGCGGAAACTGTTTTTCGATCAGCCCGCACACGAATACGACGGGTAACTCCCACTGCCGCGCCTCGTAGACCGTCAACACATGGACAACATTGCGGCGTCCGTCGATCTCCGGCAGGGGTGTCTTCGATAGGACAAGATCAAGGCCCCTTACATACTCGGCGAAGCTGATCTCCTCCGACTCATTCCAGATTCGTGTGGCTTGCTCAGCGGCTTGCGCGAACGCCGCAAGTGCCCGCGCCGTTCGCCTCATCTCCAGCACCTGTGGCGCGGTCAGGCCATCGGCGACATCGGGGAGCCGCACGAACCTCGCGCTCACGGTGCATACGCGGTCTTTCCAGATCGATGCAGTCTGTCGTTCGCGGGTCCAGCCGGAGATGGACCGCAGATCCTCTAGGAAGGAATGCACCTTGGGAAACCGGAGAGCCTCGCGCAAAAGAAAATCCATGCGGCCGCCCGGTAGTCTCTTGCGAGCCTCAAAATCAAACTCGTCGGCATCGACGGTCAATCCCGCCGGACACCACTGCCGCCCCACCAGCGCAAGCGTCGCCTGCTCCTCAAAGCCCCCGGCCACACACTGCAACAGGTCCCGCAGGTACGACACAGCCCCATGCCGCGCCAACGACATCGGCACTCTCATGCGGAACGGAATACGGAATCGCTCGAAGACCTCCTGGATCAGCGGACCGTAAGCATCCGGAGCCCGTACCACGACGCCGCATTCGTGAAAAGGGCGTCGCTCGGCGAGGATACGCCGAGCGATATCCTCCACCTCCTGCTCGCGATTCCGCGTCCGCACAACCACGGTTTCGGGAGAGGCGCGCCGAACCGTCTCCAGACGCTGAGTCGGCAAGTCGGGAAAAGAAGACTCCACTCCTTGCGCCGCCGTGGCGACGAACTTTGCCGCCGACTTTGCCAGTGTTTCGACGAACGCTCTCTCGCCAGGAGAAAGTTGGAAGAAGCCATCCAGATATACTTCGCGGATCTCACCAAGCCCATCCTTGTCAATGGACTCCGCCGCCAAGCGTAGCTTCTCCCCATGGAGCGCACAGCCGCGTGCCTTGAGTTGTATCTGGAAACGCTCGAAGATCTGTTGGAAGGCCTGTTGGTGTGCCGTGCGGCAGAATAAAGTGAGCTTACTCGGGGAGCAGCCGGCCGCCGTCAGTTCCCGCATTGCTTCGATGATCAGCTCCCGGAAGCCTTCGCGCGCGGCAAGCTCCCGCAGGTCGCCGCGTTCGGCTTCGCGAAGTAAACCTTCCACCACCCACGATTCGAATGCGGGACTAGCTTCCGTAACGTCGGGCGTTAACTGATCGACAAAGTGTGCGACCGTCTGGACAACACGGTTCGGCACCGCCAGCCCACGGCGAGCCAATGTGTGGAGCAAGTGCTCGGCCATGCTGGCCGTCGGCACGATGAGGACGACTTCTCGGTCCCGACCCTGGCGCAACGCCGACTCGATGGCCTCTAGGACGAAATGTGTCTTTCCGCTTCCGGGTGGTCCGATGAGGAGCATTCTCGGCGCCGACCTTGGATTCTAGCAGGGGCGGCCTTTTTACCCTGAATTACGCGTTGCCGTGCTCTCTGGGCTGCTCGATCATCGGCTACGGGCTCGTCGGCAGTTGCCAGTTCTCATCGAAGAAACCCGCTTCGACGACCTCGGGCTCTTGCCCATCCTGAATGCGCAGAATGGCATAGTCACCCAGCCGCGGGAAAAGCAGCGCGTTCGTCCCCCTAAACTCCGCCTCGTGAAAAGTGTGTCCGCTATTCACGACAACGTAACGCTCGGGGTTCAAAGGGTTGGGGTAGATCAAAGTGAGGACGTGCTGTTTGGCGTCATACGTTTTCCCGCCAACACGAATCGCTTCCCGCGTCCACTGGATCGGTAGTTGATCCTGAATTCTTTTCAGGATCAGATTGCTTTGCGGGTCTCCGAACAGAACGAGGTGATTGTTTTGGATGTCCTGTTCGTTGACGTCGGCGTCGGTCTTGAACGGCGGGTCGCCCCGCAGCCACTTCGCATGTTCACGCTCGAAACGGGCGGCAGCATCGACGGCATAAGCATGAACGGCGGGCTGGGCCGGTTGTCCCGTGGGACGCGCGCACAGAAACCCTTCCCGAAAGGCGTCATCAATTGGCCCTTGGAGTCCGGGTTTCTTGCGGAGACCGCGATGGCCGGGACTATCGAAGGTGTTCACCGCCCGCCAGCGATCGGCGTCCTTGGCGAACAGAACCCGCGCCGGCATCGCCGTCAGTCCCGGCGGGAACTGTACGGCTTGGCCATCCACCTCGATTTTCGTTGCGGCCCCAAGATCACGGAGAGCGAACATCGTGATGTTGCGCGTCTTCACTGTCACACTCCTAACCAGTGAGCCTTCTTTGTTACGGCGTGCGTCAACCTCGGCGCGTTCATAATGCTTCCCGAGCCCCTCGACCTCGACCCAGAAGCTGTCCGCATAGCGCAGCGTATACGTCACAAACCGGATGTGGTCTGGAACGACGCGGCCCTTCTTCACAATCGGATCCATGAAGGCGTTGGATTCGGCTTTGCTATCGGGATTGAAGCGATGCGGCGTTCGCGGCGCTGAAAGAAACACTGCGCGCAAATCCTTCGTGGTCCAGTTGAGCCCATCGGGTTCGAAGTGGAATCCCTCGCGCATTAGTTGCTGCCGGACGTTGTTAGCCGCCAGGATTTGCGGATCGTCATCCCCGCCGTAGCCGACGAGCGGAACGTTGAACGCGTTGAGGGCGTAGTCGTCCGCATCGTAGATGCGCAAGGCTTGCCGCTGGTACTCGGGCAAGTTTGGCAATCCCGCGTAACGAATCGTATCGGTAAATCCCGCGCCGGCTTCGACGGCCGCCCAGCGGCTAGGGTGATGCAGCCCCATGTGGAAGGCCCCCGCGCCACCCATCGAGAAACCGCGCAGAACGATGCGGTCGGGATCGATCTTGTAGTCGCGCTCGACGGCCGCGATTGCTTCCCAGACATCCGTCTCGCCGGCCCAGCGGTAAGCGTTATTCAAGCGTCCGAAGACTTCGAGCTGAATGTAGTTTTGGGCTGCGGGCAGGGGTTCGCCAGACGTATGTGTCGCGATGAACCAAGCTTCCGTCAGGCGCGAGTTGCGGCCATGCAAGATGACGTCTAATCGCATCGGCCTGCTGCCGTCATAGGAATCCGGAATCAAGAGGGCGTAGGGCTGTACGCTGCCGTCGATTCGCGACCGATAGCCGCGCGCGAGTCTGCCTTTGCGGCTGGTCCAAGGGTGCTTTCCGCGCGCCAGCTCAGCGGCGCGCTCAAGGCCGATATCGAGGGAGTCAAGCGTGTGCTTCACATAGTCCGCGCGATAGAACTCTTCGGGGTAGCGCAGAATCCACTCTGCCGCCTTGTGATGAATTTCTACATCCGCTAGCAATCGTTGGTCCGCGCTACCCTTTCGCAGTGTCGATACTCGCGACGCTAGTTCAACCGCTTTTACCTGAATCACCTGCCGCTCAGTGGGTGTGGGCTGATAGGGTTGCTGTTGGGCCAGGACCACGCCAATTGCAGTAAAGATTAGTAATCCAAGTCCGAACGCCTGTCGCATGGGGCCATTCTCCCAGAAACCACCGCCCCCGGGGTCATGAAACGGTTGAAGCGGGATAAAGTTGCCGCAAAAATAGTTTGAACATTTTGGGGCGAAGCGGTGTCTAGACATAGTAGAAAGAACAAGCAGTCCTGGGTTGGCAGCGGTGCTAAGCTGAAGCCGGTCAGTCCGAGAGACAAATGTCCTACTTTCCCACTTCCGATGGTGCGGGGTTGAATGGAGCCAGCCCGGATGATGGGGATCTCCTTTACCGCCTGCAGCATCGACATCCAGGAGCTTTTGAGGAGTTCCTGGATCTCTACCAGCAGCCGATCCACCGTTTCATCTACCGCCTGCTGGATGACCCCACAGAAGCCCCCGACGTCGCTCAAGAAGTTTTCATTAAGGTTTTCTTGAAGATCGGCGATTTTCGGGGAGACAGCAGCCTGAAGACTTGGGTCTACCGCATCGCCGTCCACGAGGCGTCGAACCGCAGACGGTGGTTTGCCCGGCATCGTAAGTGTGAGACTTGCACGCTTCAGGATGACGACAGCGAAATCCGCTTGGGCCGGTATCTCGAAGATGACGCCGACTCGCCATTCGACGCCACCTACCGCCAAGAGCAACGGGATTTGGTGGAGGAATCCCTACCAGCCTGTGGCAGAATACCCTGTTTTCAGGCGGCGAGAAGCAGCGGGGTGGCCAGCGGCGCGCC
>JAQBUE010000010.1 GCA_027624045.1 Acidobacteriota bacterium | reverse complement strand
GCGGCGGGCGGCTGCGGCGTCATCAACGCCTTCCTGCATCCATATGCAGCGGGCCCCGAGCCGGGGTCTGAAAGACGCGTGGCGCAAAGGCGCGAGCCGATGGAGAAAAACCGGATACGATGCATGGGTGCCGGACGAGCGGGCCAATGACCGCGAAGTCCACATCCATCAAGGGCACCGCGGGCAGGTTAGTTTTCGAAGATCGTTTCGGCCGGCACGATCTCGATGCTACCCACGTCGAGCGGATAGCGGCCCACTACCCTGTCTTCGTTGAGGATGTCCTCGGGCGGCGGCGACACATACTTGATCGACGAAGGCCGGCCCGAGCGGATCGCATCGCGCAGGCCCGCCGCGTCGGCCGTGATGATGACGATATCCAGATCCGTCGCACGCAGATACTTGCGGATGACTTTGTTCACGTCGTCCACCGTCGTGCCGGCCCAGGCAGATTTGAGGTAGTCCCGAAACGGAGGAGTGCGGTAGAAACGGCTATCCAGGGCATAACCCAGCTCTTCACTTTCGGTCTGCGTCAACAAGTTCACGAACTTCCCAAGAAACCGCCGCGTCGCCTCGAAGTTTTCCGCGGTTATGCCCTCGGTGACGAGTTTATTCAGTTCGTAGAGGGCGATCCGCAAGGCGAACATCCCGTTTTGAGGTTCCACGGGACGAATCCAGATGTGGAAAATCTGCTGACTTCTGGCCAGGTTCGGGTCGGGATTGAACTGGAACATCCCCCGCGGGAAATACTCGATGTACGCATAGTCTCCGTAGTTCATGCCGCGAACTTCTCGGATTTCCTGGAACAGATGGCTCTTACTGGAGCGGTGTTGGCCGAAGTACGACTGCACAAGCTTGAGCGCCGGCCAATCCTCGGCCGAGCGATTGACCGGGATCGGGAAGCCAAGCGCGATGTGGGTTCCCCGCGTGTCCTTCTCGATGATGTGAATTCGCAACTTCTTGGGCGATTCCGGTTGGGGCAGCGGCGCGGCGATCGGCCCGCCCACCGGCAGTTTGGCGAAATCCGCCTGCATGCGCTCAGGAAAACCGTCGGGATAGCCACCCGCCAAACCGATCACAACGTTCCCTTGAAGGTAGTGGGCGGCATAGAATGCCTTGAGGTCGTCGATTGTAAGCTCATCGAGCGCCGCGATCGTCCCCACCGAATGATGACCGTAGGGGTGATCTTCAAAGATCTTCAGGAACAGGAACTCCTTGCCTAGTTCCTCCTCGTTGTTACTTCGCAGTTGAATGCGCAGGAAGTTCCTCGCTTCATCCTTGAGGCGCCGGAAATCATCTTCTCTCCAGCCGGGATCGAGCAACATCGGCCGCAAGAGTCCGTAATATTTTTCGAGGTTTTCGGCATGTGTCGTGCCATAGAAGACGGTCATCTCCTTATCGACCTGCGCGCTTACGGAAGCCGCCATCGGGAACATCGCCTCGACGATCTCGTCGTAGGTCTGATGCCGCGTGCCGGCCCTTGAGAGCATGGCGGCGGTCAGCGCGGCGGCGCCTTCCTTCCCGGCGGGGTCGAAGGCCGCTCCGGTCCGAACCATGATGCGAAACGTGACGAGCGGCGACTGGCTCGGCATCGTCAAAGTTTCTGGGGGCCCGGCGAACGCTGTGCTCAAAGCACCCATGAGCCCGATGAACAACAGGCGGCGCGTCATTTCGCACCCTCTTGCGGCTCGTGCAGCAACGTCGCGATGGTGCGTTCGCTTTCGACGAACACCGCTTTCGCGACCCGCTGCACATCCGCCGGCGTCACGCCCTGATAGAGCGCGTAGCGTTTGTTGATCGTTTCCGGCGTGCCACGCATATTGATGTAGTGGGCCAGCGTCGAGGCAATCGCGGTGGTGCTATCGAGGCCGAGAGCAAACTGGTAGCGCAAGTGGGATCTCACGTCGTTGAGAGGCTGCGCGGGAACGGTCTCATCCCGCAGCTTAGCGATCGTCGCCAGTATCTGATCCCGCACGTAGTCCACGTCTTCTTTCTCTTTGACGCGGGCTTCCACCGAAAACAGGTAAGGATCGTGGTGGTCGTAGTAGGCGGGTTCCATGGCATCCACTTTCTGCTCTTCGACGACGAGCTTCTTGTAGAGCGCGGAGTTTTCAGAGAACGCGTAATAGGAGATCACATCGAGCACGGCCGAGTCGTTCACTTCGTCGCCGTAGGCCGGCGCGTGATAGGAAACCGAGACGATCGGCAAGGTCGGAGTATGGAAGGCCTCTCGCAGCGTCTTAGCCCCGCCCTGCGGAGGCTCAACAGGGATATCCGGTTTGTAACTCCCGTGCTCCCATCCGCCCCAATATTTCTTGACGAGCGCTAAAGTTTGGTCCGCGTTGACGTCACCCACGACGCACACCGTGGTGTACTCGGGCCGGTAGTAGCGGTCGAAGAACTCGAGGCCGTAGTCGTACATGGTTGGCATGTTCTCGACATCCTCGACAAACCCCATGGTGGTGTGGCGATACGTGTGGGTCGTGAAGGCCGCTTTTCGAACCATCTCATCCAGCTTGCGCATGGGGTTGGCGAAGTTCTTGTTGTACTCACCGAGTACGGCCCGCGTTTCGGTGCGAAACACCTCTTCGGAATATTTAAGGTTCTGAAAGCGGTCCGCTTCGAGCTCCAGAATCGGCTCCAAATCTTCCTTTGAGAACACGGCGTGATAGACGGTACGGTCGTCGCTCGTGTAGGCATTGGTCTGGGCGCCGGCGTCTTGCATGATCGCTTCCCATCGCTCGGGCGGGAACTTTTCGGTGCCGCGAAACATGATGTGTTCGAACAAGTGAGCAAAGCCCGTCCGTCCTGGCTCCACCTCGTTGCGCGAACCCACGTTCACAACAATGTACAGCGCCACAACCTCGGGAAAACCCGTGTCAACGGTCACGACGCGCAATCCGTTATCGAGGTCGGTGAGCGAATAGGGGTAGGGGAAAATCTTGTCTTCCGTCTTGGAGCCGCAAGCGGCCAGCAGCAGCCCCAACAGTATCAACCCAATGATGCGTCTCATAGGTGAGTTCATCCTAGCCCATCCGCTGCACTGTTCTGTAGGCGCGAACGTCGTCACGGCCGCTGGCATCGGCCGCAATAGTGGGTGCTCCGGCTCGCCACGATGATGCGAAGGATCGGCGCCGCGCAAACCGTGCACTCCTCGCCGGTCTTGCCGTAGACCGCCGTGCTGAGCTGAAAGTAGCCCTGTCCGCCCTCGCTATTGACGTAATTGTTGATCGTCGAACCGCCCTGCGCAATCGCGTCCGTCAAAACTTCCTGAATGGCGCGATGGAGCCGTGCGGCGCGCTTCACACCGATCCGCGACGTAATCGCCCGCGGGTGAATGCGCGCCCGGAACAGCGATTCATCGGCGTAGATGTTACCGAGCCCGCGCAGGAATTCCTGATTCAGCAATAAAGCCTTCGCCATGGCCCGGCGCCCGCGAAGCTGTTTGACGAACTCGGATTCGGAAATCTCGAGCGGCTCTGGGCCCAGCTGCAGCAGCCGCGCCGGCAAATCGTCCGACACCTGCCAGCGCCCGAACTTGCGAATGTCATGAAAGACCATCGTCGGGCCGCCCTCAAGCTCGACAATCGCGCGCGTATGCGGCCCCGGCTCGCCGTCAAGAACGAAGTTGCCGGACATCCGCAAATGGACGACGAGGCAGCTCTCCTTGCGGCCTTTCTGTAGATCGAAAACGATGTACTTGCCGTGACGCCGGATGCCGCGAATCGTTTGTCCGAGCAAGCGCTCGACGGCCTGAGCGGGGTCCCCCACGACCGTGCGGGGCTCGTGGAATTCAACCCCGGCGATGCGGCGATTGATTACGCGCCTCGCGAGCCCGCGGATGATCGTTTCTACTTCAGGAAGTTCGGGCACGGCTAGGTTCGCGCAGAGGCAAAAAGACAGCCGACCGCCGACCTCTGAACGCTCTGATCCTTCGCAACTGCTGAGATCCCACGAGGGCTCCGGCTACTCCCACTCGATTGTCGAAGGCGGCTTATGGGAAAGATCGTACAGCACGGCGTCGACACCGTTCAGCGCCATGAGCTGGCGGGCCAACTCGGTCATCTTCGCGCCCGGTATCTGGGCGGCCTCGGCGGTCATACCATCCACGGAGGTGACCGGGCGCAACGCGATCGTCTCGCCGCCACTACGGCTTAGGGGGACAAGCACAACGGGACACTGCCAGATTCGGCCATACAGGCCCTGGCCGTGGAGGAATCTCGTAACGATGCGGTCGGCCTCTTGCAGCAGCGAAATCCTCTTACGCGTCAAGGTCGCCCGGCACACTGTCCATTCACCCGGACGCCAGCGCTTGGGCGCCAGCGCCAGGACGACGCGATTCGTTTGCGGGTGCTTGTTGGTGATGGCGGTTGCCAAAGGCAGCAGTGAGCGGAAGTCAAGCGGCCCACCGTGCAGCACGGTCAACTTGGCGTAGCTGCGGCTGTCGCCCTGCACGCCCACGCTGCGAATCGGCAACAGGAATCCACGGTAGCCGGCGGCCTTCGCCAGACCGTCGATCCCGGCGTCCGCCTGAACCTTACTGGTGCTCCTGGTACAGAGGCAACGAATCGCCAGTCCCGGCCCCGGGAAGGGATGCCGCCAGACGAGAGCGTCGGGCAATCCCAGCACCCTGCCTAGCTTTCGCACTTCGTCCTTGTAGAAGTCCTCAAGCGGCTCGAGGATGCGCCCTTGCTCGATCAGTTTGGTAATGCTGTCCACACGGTTGTGATGTGTCTTGATAACCGCCGAATTGGAGCTGGCGCCCGACTCGATCCGGTCCGGATAGATCGTGCCTTGGCCGAGTATCCAGTCGTGGCCGCCAAACTCTTCCCGCTCAACGACCTGCTCTTGCACGTCGACGAACAGTCGGCCGATGATCTGGCGCTTCTTTTCGGGGTCCACCACGTCTCGAAGCCCGCTCAGGAACTGACCTCGCGCCGCGACCACGTCGACCCTTCCGTATCCCAGATGACTAAACGCCTCCTGAATTTCGCGGGTCTCATCGAGCCGCATAAATCCGGTATCGACATAGACGCCGTGGACGTTTTCAGGACCGATCGCCTTAACCGTGAGCGCGTAGGCAACCGTAGAATCGACGCCGCCGCTGAGGAAGAACAGGACGCGCCGGCCTTTGACGGTCCGGCGGATCTTGTCGAAGATTTTGACGACGCTGTCCTCTGGGTGCCAATCCATGCGGCAGCGGCAGACACGCAAGAGAAAGTTGCGCAGAATCTCCGCTCCATACGCGGTATGAATCACTTCGGGATGAAACTGCAGGCCGTAGTAGTGGCGGCGCAGATCGCCCATCGCCGCGACCGAGCACTGCCGCGTGTCGCCGAGGGTTTCGAATCCCGGAGGCAACTTGGTCACGTGGTCGCCATGGCTCATCCAGACTCGCTGCCGAAGGGGAAGTTCAAGAAAAAGAGGATGCTCGTGACGAACACGCAGATCAGCCCGCCCATACTCGTTGGCGTTTCCGCGCTCCAACTTGCCTTCGAGGTGCTGGGCCATGAGCTGGTGACCGTAGCAAATCCCCAGCATCGGTATGGGAAGCCCGAACAAACTCGGTTTCGGCTGCGGACTTGCCTTATCGAACACGCTGGACGGCCCGCCCGAGATGATGACACCGCTATACCGCGCGAGCTTCTTAGGCGTAGTGCCAAGGGGCAAGATTTCGGCGTAGACGCCAAGTTCGCGCACCTTTCGTGCTATCAGATGGCAGTATTGGCCGCCTGAGTCGAGAACCGCAATCTTTTCCATAGGGAGGTGTATCTATCAGAGAACAAAGACCTTCTGACTGGTGTTCGCTCGCCTGAAACTGACTAGTATATCATTGGATACGTGATTTCCTCCAAGGCCATCGAAAAACTGAGAGATATTGTCGGTCCCCAGGGTCTGCTGGAGCGCCCTCAGGAACTGCTGCTCTATGAATACGACGGCAGCATTGAGAAGGGTCGTCCTGAGTGTGTCGTTTTCCCCACATCGACTGAGCAAGTTGTTGAGATCGTGAAGGTTGCGCGTGAGTTTAGCCTTCCTGTGGTCGGCCGCGGAGCGGGGACCGGGCTCAGCGGAGGCAGCATTCCCACCGAGGGCGGCATCATGGTGGCCTTCGCCCGCATGAACAACATCCTCGAAATTGACCTCGATAATGAGTGCGCCATCGTCCAACCCGGCGTCGTGAACCTCGACATAACCCTCGCGGTACAGGCAGATGGATACTACTACGCCCCTGACCCCTCCAGTCAGAAAGCGTGTACGATCGGCGGGAACGTTGCCGAGAACTCAGGCGGGCCCCATACGCTCATCTACGGCGTTACGACGAATCACACCCTCGGCATCGAGGCTGTTCTCGCCGATGGCACGGTGATCGAAACCGGCGGCAAGGAAGCCGACCCGACGGGTTACGATCTAACCGGACTGCTGACGGGTTCGGAAGGCACGATGGTGCTCATCACAAAAGTGATCGTCCGTTTGATGCGGTCACCGGAGAAGGTGAAGACACTTCTCGCCATCTATGACGAGCCTGAGGACGCGGCCTCGACCGTGGCAGCCATGACGGCGCAGGCAATCATTCCGGCGGCGGTCGAGATGCTCGACGGCGTCATGCTCCGCATGGTGGAGGAAGCCACTCACGCCGGTTATCCGATGGATGCCAACGCCGTCCTGCTGATTGAGATCGAAGGTCCCGCCGAGTCCGTCGACGAGCAGGTTGGGCAAATCGACCGCGTCTGCCGTGATTGCCGCGCCCGCGAAGTCAGGGTCGCCAAGTCAGAAGAAGAACGCGCCCTACTGTGGAAAGGCCGCAAGAACGCCTTCGGGGCGGTGGGGCGTGTGAGCCCGACTTACTACGTGCAAGACGGCGTTGTTCCGAGGACACGCGTGGCCGATACATTGCGCTTCATCTACAAAGTCTCGGAGCGTTACGGGCTTACGATCAGCAATATTTTTCATGCCGGCGATGGCAATATGCACCCCATCATCTTGTTCGATCCGCGCAAGGCCGACGAACTGGAAAAGACTAAAAAGGCGGGTGCCGAGATCCTCGAATACTGCATCAACGCCGGTGGCGCCATCACCGGGGAGCATGGCGTCGGCATGGAGAAAAATGACCTCATGCCGCTGGTCTTCAGCCAGGACAGCCTCGATATGATGGAGACGCTCATCAAGGTCTTCGACCCGGACCGCCGCCTGAACCCCGGCAAGGTGCTTCCGACAGGCAAAGGCTGCCTTGAGGTGCGGCCGATGACGTCGCGGGGTCAAGCCACGGTCTGGTAAGCCGGCTGCCGTGAGCACGCTGACGCGCTACTGGCTGTTGCAGATCCCAGGCTGGATTTTGCTGATCGTGGTTCTGCTCGCGGCCAACGAGAGGTTTGATCTCCCGGCCTGGATGGGCTTGCTGATCTTTCTTCTGTGGGTCGTGAAAGACGCCGTCCTGTACCCGATCCTCAAGACAGGCTACGAATCAGCGCCGCCGGCCGGCACGCAGCGGCTCGTAGGTTTGGCGGGAATCGCCAAACAGGACTTGAACCCGGAGGGCTATGTCCTGGTCAACAGCGAACTGTGGAAGGCCCAGGCGGATTCGGCGGATGATCTCATCCGAGCCGGCGAAGAGGTTCGAGTGAAATCCGCCGAGGGCATGCTGCTCACGGTTTCCCGGCTCACTGGCCCCGGTGGCGTTTAGTAGACTGTCGCAAGAAGACGAACGGCGCGGGCCCCTCACAAACCATGAAGCTTGTCATTCACCCTCCAGTCGAACAGCAACGCCTTGAGAGAATCCAACAAGCGGCCGGAGCGATGGAAGTCGTGAACGCCGCTGACGAACAACACGCCCTCGCGGCTATCGCCGACGCCGATGGCTTTTTCGGGAAGATTACCCCCGCTTTACTCGCCGCCTCGACGAAGCTGCGCTGGGTCCAAAGCCCGACTGCAAGTCTTGAACACTACGTTTTCCCGGAACTGATCGCGCATCCCTGCCGGCTCAGCAACATGCGCGGCCTGTTCTCAGACGTCATCGCCGACCAAGTGTTCGGATACATCATCTGCTTCGCCCGTAACCTGCATCTTTATATACGCCAGCAGACCCAGGCGTGTTGGGCGCCCATCGGCGGCGAATCCGCGCGGGGAGGTGTCATGACCGGGCCGGGAGTTATGAACGCGATCGACCGCGCACACATGCACCTGGCCGACACGACGCTGGGCATCGTTGGTCTGGGTCAGATTGGCTCCGAGATCGCGCGACGGGGCTCGGCCTTCGGCATGAGGGTGCTTGCAGTCGACGCCGTCCGCAGCCAGGCCCCGGAAGGAGTCGAAGCCCTCTGGAAGCCTGAGAAACTGCCCAGACTGCTCGCTGAAAGCGACTTCGTGGCCATCGCCGCACCACACACACCCGAGACGGCGAAACTCTTCCGCCGGGAACAGTTCCGGCAAATGAAAGCCGGTGCCTTCTTGATCAACATCGGACGCGGAGCGATCGTCGATCTCGCCGACCTGACCGCAGCTCTCGAAGCAAAAGAAATCGCCGGAGCAGGCCTTGATGTTTTCGAGACCGAGCCACTTCCGCCCGAGCATCCGCTGTGGGCCATGGAGAACGTCATCATCACGCCTCACATCGCGGGCTATTCGCCGCGTGTCTCCGAGCGTCACCTCGCAACACTGCTCGACAACCTCGGCCGCTTCGCCCGTGGTGAAGAGCTGATCAATATCGTCAACAAAGCGATGTGGTTCTAGCCGAGAGTTTTAGCGGCGCATCCCAGGCATCGCTGACGGCGGAAACGAGCGCCTATAATGACCACCGAGGAAAACAACAGGATCTCTACAACGCGACGACGTATTCTGCAAGGCGCGGGGCTCGGTTCACTCTCCGGCTTATGGCCTTTTTCCGCGGCGGGCGCCCGCAAGACGACCCGTGACGTCTACGGCGAACTCGGGATTCGCCCGGTCGTCAACTTTCAGGGTACATACACGACGATTGGCGCGTCGAAGCAGGCGCCGGAACTGTTCGAGGCGCAGGCGGAGGCAGCGCGTCATTACGTCGTGCTCGAGGAGCTTCAGGACGCTATTGGGCGGCGCATTTCCGCGCTTGTCGGCTGCGAGGATGCGATGGTGAGCTCGGGCACGGCGGGGGCGATCGCGATCGGCACGTACGCCTGCGTCGCCGGCACCGACCTGAAGAAGATCCAGCAGCTTCCCGACATCAGCGGCATGAAGTCGGAAGTCATTATCCAAAAGATCCACCGCAACGGATACGATCACGCCATCCGCACGGCGGGCGTGAAGATTGTAGAGGTCGAAGGCGCCGAGCAGCTCGAGAAAGCCATCAACCCGAAGACCGCGATGATCTACATGTTGGGCGGAACGACCGGCGACTGGGCCTGGAAGGACCAGAACCACGTGGAAGTTCCCGCGGTGCTCGCGATCTCGAAGCCCGCGGGTGTTCCGCTGATGGTCGATGCCGCGAACATGCTGCCGCCCTGGAAGAATATCCAGGACCTGGGAGCACTCGGGGTCGATTTGATCTGCACCAGCGGCGGCAAGCATATCAGCGGACCGCAGTGCTCGGGTCTGCTTGCGGGCCGTAAAGATTTGATTCAAGCCGCCTGGATGAATTCCAACCCCCACTCGGCCTCCAGCGGCCGGCCGATGAAGGTGGGGCGGGAAGAAATGGTGGCTCTATGGCTGGCGGTTGAGCGCTACGCGAAGCTTGACTTCAAGGCGATCGACAAGCGGGCCATGAAGCAGGCAGACGCTCTCGAACGCGAGTTCAAGAAGATCCGTGGTCTGCGCACGAGCCGCGTGCCATTCGAGCGCACCCGGCGGGTTCACCGTATCGCGGTCGAGTGGGACGAGGCAGAGTTGGGTATCACGACCGGCGAGTTCAAAAAGCAGCTCTTGGAAGGCGAACCGCGCATCGTGGTTGCAGGGAATCCCCGGCAGGGCGTTCAGTTCACGGTCTTCATGAACGACCCGGGAGACGAGCAGGTTGCCGCGCGGCGTGTGCGGGAGATCTTCGGCAAGGCGTAGCGGCCACCGAGCGGGCGCAAAGCCGGCTCGCGAGTGCGACCTTCAGATACGGACGGGACCGGCGCTCGGTGCCTTGAAATCCTCATCACGGGCCCCGTAGCATCAGAGCAGGCGGAGGACCATGACGAGCGAGGAACTTTCGCGGCAGGTCATCGAGCAACTGCGAGCCCAAGGGCGCCAAGCCTTCTGGGCCGGAGGATGTGTGCGCGATCGCCTGCTCGGCGTGCCCGCCAAAGACTACGATGTCGCGACGGATGCCCTGCCCGAGGACCTGCTGCGCCTCTTTCCCGATGCGATCCAGGTCGGCGTGCAGTTCGGTGTCGTGCTGGTGCGGCAGGCAGGGGCGGAAGTCGAAGTCGCGACGTTCCGTACCGATCATGACTACCGCGACGGCCGTCGTCCCGAAAACGTGAGCTTTACACGCAGCCCGGAGGAAGATGTTCAGCGGCGTGACTTCACGATCAACGGCATTCTTTGCGATCCGGTTGACGGCCGCTATTTGGATTTCGTCGGCGGACGCAACGATCTGGAGGCCAGGATCATCCGCGCAATCGGGAACCCGGATGAGCGCTTCGCGGAAGACAAGCTGCGCATGCTGCGAGCGGTTCGCTTCGCGGCGCGTCTGGGCTTCGCCATCGAGGCCGAAACCCTGAAGTCAATCCAGCGGCATGCGCGAGAGATTCAGCAGATCTCGATGGAGCGGATTCGGGATGAGATTAGCCGCATCTTGACCGAGGGCGGCGCCCGGCGGGGCTTCGAGCTGCTCGATGAAACCGGCTTGTTGCAAGTGATTCTCCCCGAGATCAAAGCACTGCAAGGGGTTGAACAGTCGCCCCAGCATCACCCGGAGGGCGATGTCTGGACGCACACGATGATCATGCTCAGTAAGCTGGAAAACCCGGCCTTGACGCTGGCGCTCGGGACGCTGCTGCACGACGTCGGTAAGCCCGCCACGTTTCAGCGCGCGCCCGACCGCATTCGCTTCAACGGGCACGTCGAAGTCGGCATGAAAATGGCCGAGGCGATCTGTCAGAGACTGCGCTACTCGCGCGATCAGACCGAACAGGCCGTGACGCTGGTCGCGAATCACATGCGGTTTATGCACCTGCCCGACATGCGCGAAAGCACGTTGAAGAAGTTCCTGCGTATGGAGCGGTTCGACGAGCACCTTGAATTGCATCGGCTCGACTGCCTGGGAAGCCACGGGAAGCTGCGGTTCTATGAAATGGCGCGGCAGCGGCTTGAAGACCTTCCGGAAGAACAACTGCGGCCGCCACGGCTGCTGAGCGGCGATGATTTGATCGAGGCAGGCTACGAGCCCGGCCCGCGATTTCAGGAAATACTCTCCGACGTGGAGGACGCCCAGCTCGAGGGCCGGCTGAGTGGCCGCGATCAGGCGCTCTTGTACGTGCGCGCGCGCTATCCCAAAGAGGGCGAAAAGCCGTCCTAGAATTCAGGCAGGTTTCTGAGCATCGAAGCTGTCGAGCCTCCCCGCGGCAGCTTTACCGAATCCAGCATTGTGCGCGAGGGAATGTGGATGGCGCCGATGTAGCGGCCGCCCTCGCGCCCCACGCCCATCATGATCAGAGCGTAGGAGCGGCTGGGATACCACAGCACCTCAAACTGGATCTCGGCTTCGGGTCGGCTGATCCACTCCTGCTGCTCGGGGCGGCCGACCTTCTCGAAAATATCTTCACGACCGGCTGAACCAGTCAGTCCCAGATAGCGCTGGTCGGCTGTCGTCGTGTCGGCCGGGAAAAGCACATCGAGAGGATTGCGCAGCGCATCAAAGGCGTACATGACCAGAAAGAGGGTCGCCAGCAAGCCCACGCTCAGCGCGGCAATGAGTAGACGTCCGATACTGCTTTCAGCTCTGGATTCGCGACGCGGCGGCGGCGCAGCCATGTCGGCGGCAGCCGTGTCCCTGGGCTGTGATTTGCGGCCCGGCATCTCGATGACTCGCTTTTGGTGGGGCCAGATTTTACCCGCGTTCCATTCCAGCTCGCGCGTCAGGCCAACGATCAGCACCGGCGAATCCGTGTGGCTGATACTGCCGAGATAGGTCCGCGGAATCCAGGTCTCGACACTGCTCGCGACGTTGGAGACAAGCACCTCCGACCAGGTCTCACGGGCCAGGGTCCACTCGTTGTGCTCAACGTTGAGGATGCTGGGATAGAACGAAAAACGCCTATCGGCGAGTTCGTCGAGCACGAGCTGGGGCGATGCGGACGCCATGATTCTGATCGGAGTATACCGTCATTTCCGCTGCACTAAGACACGAAACGTCTCACCCATGCCGATCAGCAGCGACTTGAGTTGCAGGCGAAGCTGTAGGGCTTCCACCTCCGATCCGGCCAGTACCGAGGCAAATTGGTCGCCCTCACCCAGATCGAGAAGAAACCGCGCCTGCGTGCGGAGGCCCAGTGAGTCCAGGCCGAGGTCGCGTCCCCTTTCTTCAAGAGCTGTGAAGTTGACATGGGCCGTGATGTCACATTCGCCGGGCTCGGTCAGCACATCCTCTAGCGCTTGATGGCTTTGGTAAGCCATCAGAGACCCTTGCGGGAAGCGCCGGCCGGCGGCGATTTCCTCGGCGGTGTAACCGTAATCGATGGTCAAAACATAGCCGCGTTCCAGCGCGCCGGCGATACGTTCCAGTTCGTGCAGGGCTTGGAGATTGACTTCGAGGCGTTGCCCACCGGACAACCCCGGCGCATAGCGGTCAACATACTGCTCGAGAGCCGCATCATGAGTGTCAACCGCAAGCCAGCCAAAGCGCTCCTCGTCAAGCCCGACGAGCAACTCCGTGAGGATGGCGCCGCGCTTCTCAACCACACGGACAGGGAGGGCGTCGAAGAACTCATTCGAGTACACAACGCCCGTGAAGCCGCCCGGAAGCGGTCCCGTTCCGCGCTCGACCGCGATGCACTCGACATCGGGCAATGCTTTTTTGACCTCGGCCAGGGTCTCACCACGGCCCGCGCCGAGTTCCACAACCGTGAATTCGGGCGGTGATCCCATCTCACGCCGCCACTGCTCGATCTGCCGCGCAATGAACCGTCCGAAGACAGGCTGCATCTGTGAGTTCGTAAAAAAATCCCCTTGCTTGCCGAAAGGGTCCTTGTCCCGCAGGTAGTAACCGTGCTCGGGATGGTAAAGTGCCCGCTCCATGAAGCGCTCGAACGAGACCGGGCCGCCGCGCTGGATTTCGCTTCGGATCAGCTCGCCGAGCCGGGTCATACAGGGGCGTCTGGATTGTCGATGCTTTGCGGCGTGTACACAAACATCTCGACGAAATAGTCGTGCAGCCCGTCGAAGATCATGCGCTGCAGCATCCAGGGAAACTGGCGGTTTTCGAGGTCGCGAGGGTGGATCTCGAGATAGTACGTGTGGATGTCGGCCGGCTTGTTCTTGAGGTCGATCACAAGTTCTAAACGCCCGTTCTCGTTCCTCGCTGAAAACTCCAACAGAGGATGCTGGTACTTTTTGAGTTCCTGTTCAACGCGGGCGACGCCGTCCATGGATTTGAGCTTAACAGGGCTTGCGCCCGCGTCCGGCTGGACTAGGGCGATGGCGGCTTGGCGCCTTCTTCGGTAATCTCAGCGCCGAAAGTAACGGAAGACTCAGCCTGGAAGCGCTGGTAGTTCTTGTAGAGAATCGTGTACTCGACACGCTGCGGTCCGTTGCGAAACGGGAGAATGTCACTAGCGATTGTCTTCACCGGGAACCAAAGGTCTTCATCAACGCGCTGGTAGATCGTGGCGAACTGTGGGAAGAGATTCTCCTGCTTCGTGCCATAGATCTGAGGCAACGGTTTCCCCGCGACCTTGACGATCTGCTGGTGTTCCCGGCTCACCCAGATCAGCCCATCGACCGCGCGCTGCCCATCGAGTACCTGACGGGGCTGGATGCGAAAGACATAGCAGCTCTGGTCCTCAGAGTCCTCAATGCCTTTGTAGGTAAGACGATAGCGCCACAGCGTATCCTCGGTGAGCACGAACGGCTGCACCTCTCGCAGGTCACGGAAGTCCTCCTCGGTCAGGCCGATGCGCTGCAGCCGGTCGTGAGGGCGGCCGACGAATTGTTCAATACGTTCGCCCTCGGGAGAGAACAACACCTCTCGTACTTCATCGTAGGAACCTATGGGACGTCCGCCGCGGCCAAGCTCGTTGAATCGGAACTCTCTCCGATAGGTGTAGCGCTGTCGCGCCTGCTCGAACCTTGAGCCTTGCGCCGCGAGGTCGCGGATCAGTGCGCGAGGTGGCTCCTGGGACGGCAGTGCGGCTGGGAAGGCGAGAGAGAGGCCGACGCCGAGAGTTATCGCCAGGGTACCGGGAAGTTTTCCGGCGCTTCGGTAAGATGTTGACTTGGCTGACGGCGCGCACCCATCCCGGAAGCAGTCCCCGCGGCCCTTCTGGCTTACGCTGATCCTGCTGAACGCGGGTCTCATCATTGCGGCTTTCATTGCCGCCGATCGCTTGGACGTGCCGGCGCGGTTGGCGGTTCCGGTCGCGGCGGCTTTCCTGGTTCAAATCTCGGCCTGTCTGATTCCGTTGTTCCCCGCGGTGCGGTCCCTGCTGGAGGATCGCTTTTCACCCGCCTCTCTCGCTTCCCTGCTTGTCGCAACCGCGCTAGTGCCTTACCTGATCTATTCTCTGCCGAGCGGCGTTTTCTCGCTGAAGTCATTTGCGACACTGCTGGCGTTTTCCAGCGCCGTTGCCTTCGTCTATGTATTGGCGCCGCCGCGCGAACACCGTTTGACCTGGCAGGATATCACCGTCCTCGTGCTCTTGGCGTATCCGATGGTCAGCGGCTTGAGCGATATGTTTAGGGAAATTTACCCAACCCCGGGAGGAAACATTCCGCGTGACGTCTACGCGATCGGCAAGATCATGTTGATACCTCTGGGGGCGATGGTTTTTCTTTCGCTCAGGCCGCTCCGAGGGACCAGGTACCAGCTCGCGATATCGAGGTCCGACTTCACGGCCGGTTTGAAGAACTATCTACTCTTCCTACCGATTGGTATCCCCTTGTCGCTGGCCATTGGTTTTGCGCACTGGGGACCACGGACGTTTGACTCCTGGACGGATCCTTTTGAGATCGCGGGCGGGGCGGCCGGACTGTACGTAGCCGTCGCGCTTTCCGAAGAGCTCTACTTCCGGGGTGTCATCCAAAATCTGCTCGCGGCAACCCTCAAGAGGCCCGGGCTGGCACAAGCGCTTGTCGCCATTCTGTTCGGGTTGGCGCATATCTCCCGAGGAGGGTTTCCTAATTGGAGCTACGTCCTGATGGCGGCGGTGGCAGGATGGTTCTATGGACGGGTATACAGCCAGACGAACAGCGTTGTCGCCGCCGCGGTCACCCACACGCTTGTCGCCGTCACACACGCCTTTGTTTTCCCGCGCGTCTGAGCCTGGCCTCGGTGAAGGCTAGAGCCACTGATTCGGCTATGGCTTAGAGCCCAGAGAGATCATGAAGTCGGGTATCACCGCCTACGAACTAGGCGCTTTTCCGGATGGTGAGTCGCGGCGGCGAATTCTAGAATTGAGGATATCGTAGCGGCAAACCACTCATGCCCTTAGACCTATCCTCAACAAAAGCGGAATATAACGTCGACGAAGCCGCCCTAGTGCTGGGCCTCAGTTCCGGCGAGCTGCGTTCGCTTCTGATTCGCTATGTCCTCGACGAGCCCGAGGGACTCCAGAACCTGCCGAAGATGCGCTTTCGGCGGGCCGATCTCGTCATGCTGCGCCTGGTGTGCGACACGATCCCGAGTTAGTCGGCGCTGCCGGCGTAGGGTTTCCAGCGGGCCGCTGGCCGCCCTCGTCGTACCTTCACCATTTAGTAGAGTGAGGAGCTACCGATCCCTTCCGGCTCGCGTCTATGCCCGACCGAGGCCGTATGGCTATGACGGCGGCGGCCCCAACTCACGACCACCTCTATATCCTGCGCAATCTGGTAGCCAAGGACTTCAAGGTCCGCTACCGGAATATGTCGCTGGGGATCCTGTGGTCGCTGGTGAACCCCCTTGTCATGATGGGGGTGCTTTCGTTTGTTTTTACGGTCTTGTTCCCGTCTCTGGACCGCAAGCACTACCCGTTGTTCGTCTTGCTCGGGTTGGTCCCGTACAACTTTTTCAGCCTGAGTTGGATGACAGGCACAGGCTCGGTGGCTGCTAATGCGAACCTAATCAAACGCGTGCCGTTTTGGCGGGAACTGCTGCCGGTTTCAGTCGTACTCGGCAATGTTGTGCACTACGTGATCCAGATAGCTCTGTTGCTGGTCGCCGTCGTTTGGTTCGTGGGTTTCAACGTTCAGTGGGTGTGGATACCCGCTATCTTCGCGCTGCAGATCGTCTTCGTTTGCGGCCTGGCGCTGCTTACATCGAGCCTGGACGTGTACCATCGTGACGTCCGGTATGTGGTTGAATCCGCCACCATAGTGCTGTTCTGGCTCTGTCCCGTTTTCTATGGTGTCGACCAGATTCAAGCAGATCTCGTCTGGATCTACACTCTCAACCCGATTTCCGCGGTGATCTACCTGCTACGGCAGATCTGTCTTCGGGGATTGCCCCCTCCGGCTACGACCATGCTGAAACTGGCCGGCGTGTCTTTCGGCACCTTGTTTGTGGGTGCGTGGGTCTATGGGCGGCTCAAGAAAGACTTCGCGGACTACCTCTAAAGGTCAGCATGAGAGCAATCGACCTCCAACAAGTAAGCAAGCGCTTTCTGATTCACAAGACGCGGGAGTTCGCGGTGCCGCGCCTGGGGCGCAAATCGTCGCACACCGTCGAGCCGTTTTGGGCCGTACGGGACGTATCATTGCAGGTCGAGCCTGGCGAGAAAGTTGCGTTGGTAGGAGGCAACGGCGCGGGTAAGAGCACCCTTTTGGGTATCGTGGCCGGCATAATCACCGAGACGAGCGGCAAGGTTTCCAGGAACGGACGGATCGGCGCGCTCCTCGAGCTCGGAACGGGCTTCCATTCCGACTTGACGGGGCGTGAAAATATTCATCTGAACGCATCCCTATTGGGTTTCCGCCCAGCGGATGTCAAACGCGAACTGGATTCGATCGTGGACTTCGCGGAGTTGAAAGACTTTCTCGACGAACCCGTGCGGACGTACTCAAGCGGCATGATTGCCCGTTTGGGATTCTCCGTCGCCATCCATGTTGATCCCGACATCCTCATCATGGACGAGGTGTTGTCCGTGGGCGATAGAGGCTTTCAGGCAAAGTGCAAGGAGAAGATTGCCGATCTGGCGGGCCGCGGAAGAACACTGCTCTTCGTTTCCCACCAGATGTCGGCGGTCTTGGCGATGTGCCCCCGCACGGTTTGGCTGGATAAAGGCCGCGTCCGCATGGACGGGCCCAGTCAGAAGGTCGTGGCCGCGTATGAGGGCGCCGTCACGTCGTTGCCCCGGGCGACTTCGGTGGAAGTGCGCTGAGGCGTTCGGGAAGTAACCCCGAAGGGCTCAGAAGGCCGCTCCACTCTTCACAGATCACGATCGAATCACACGGATTCCCGGCCCGATATTTGACGTGCGCCGAGCCCAAGCAGCGTGACAGGTCGCCTGCCATGATTTCGTCGAGAGCACTGATGTGCTGAGCGGTGGAATAGTTCACCCCCCGCACCGAATACTCATAGAAGATCAGTTTGGCGGCTGACGAGGGTCCATCGCGGTCGATCTGCTGGATATCGACAATCGTGCCATCCGTCGTACGCCCGGTCTCGTTGACGCGAAGACGGCGCGGGCGCTCTCTCTCGGCGGGATCGCGGCGGCGGCGCCAAAGCCAGTACATCCCCAGGACCAACGCGGCCGCCGCAATGACAGTTGCCCCGAAGGCTAGACCACCGTCGGCGAGCAAGGGTCCCAAGACGTCACCCGGCGGAGACTTCGGCTAAAGTCTTGCGATAGTCGGCGAGAAACTGCTCGAGGCCGATATCGGTGAGGGGATGCTTAAAGAGCTGGTGGAACACCTTGGCGGGCATCGTAGCGATATGGGATCCGGCGAGTGCGACATCTTTGACCTGCAGCGGACCGCGAATGGATGCGGCCAACACCTGGGTCTGGAAATCGTAGTTCTCGTAAATGGCGACAATTTCGCGAATCAGCTCCGTGCCGTCGATGGAAATATCGTCGAGCCGGCCCATGAACGGGCTAATGATGTAGGCGCCCGCCTTGGCGGCCAGGAGAGCTTGGGTGGCGCTGAAACAGAGAGTTACGTTGACGCGAATCCCTTCGGAAGAGAGCGCCTTCGTCGCCTTGATGCCCTCAGGGATCAAGGGGCATTTCACGACGACATTGGGGTGAATGGCGGCCAATATCCGGCCCTCGCGGATCATTTCCTCGGCCTCGGTCGAGACCACCTCCGCACTAATGTCTCCGTCAATAATCTCGGTGATGGCGCGAATCTGATCTTCATTCGAGCGCCCTTCCCTAGCGATCAGCGAGGGGTTCGTCGTGACTCCGTCGACGACACCGAATGACGCCGCCAGGGTCAGTTCATCAAGGTTGGCGGTATCGAGAAAAATCTTCATGAGAACCCCTTTGCGAACGGCTCACCAGTCGTGGAACCGCCGATCCGCGGCTCAGCGCCGAGGACACAAACATCATAGCAACAGACCGCTTTCTCAAACCCAGCCCAGGGGCGGCTTGCCCCTGCTTCCCTAATCGGCTGTGCGCGCCGTTTTCTTGCCGGCTTGGCTTTCGATCCATGCGTAGGTGCGGGCGAGCCCGTCTTCGAGTGAGATCGCGGGTTCCCAGTTCAGCACCTCCCGCAGCAGCGTGTTGTCGGAGTTGCGCCCTCTTACGCCTGTCGGTCCCGCAACGTGCTTCTTGACAATCGATACCCCCGCCACCGCCGCAATGATATCCGCCAGCTCGTTGATCGACACCATGCGATCTTGTCCCAGGTTGATGGGATCGGAACGGTTTGAATCCATTAGCCGCCGCAGCCCTTCCACGCAATCGTCGATATAGCAGAACGACCGCGTCTGTTCACCATCCCCCCAAATCTCAACCTCCGTATTCCCCGTAGCTTTCGCGGCCGCGATCTTGCGGCAGAGCGCCGCGGGCGCCTTCTCGCGCCCGCCCTCCCATGTGCCGAGCGGTCCGTAGATGTTATGAAAGCGCGCGATCCGCATATCGATTGCATGCTCATCGCGGTAGTGCAAAGCGACCCTTTCGGACATCAGCTTCTCCCAGCCATAGGCGTCTTGCGGCTGGGCCGGATAGGCGTCTTCCTCGCGTAACGGTCTCACGTCGGCGTCTTGTTGAAGAAATTCGGGATAGATACAGGCCGAGGACGAAAACAGATATCGTTCGACGCCGTTACGGCGCGCCGCTTCCAAGGTATGTAGATTGATCAGAGCATTGTTGTAGAAGATCTGCGAATGGTTCTGTGAGATGAAGCCCATGCCTCCCATGTCGGCCGCCAGCGCGAAGACCGTATCGATGCCGCGGGTCGCCCGCAGACAGCACTCGATCTCGCGGAGATCCAAGAGCGAAAACTCGTCGGCCTCTGTCGCGGCATACTCGGGATGCTTGAGGTCGACGCCGCGCACCCAATGGCCTTGGGCTTTGAGGTCACTCACCAAGTGATGGCCGATGAAACCTCCGGCTCCGCTCACCAGGACTTTACGTGACGTACTCAATTTTCAGGCTCCGCCAAGAGATCGTGCCGCATACGCGCCCTCCGGAAAGATCACGATCTTAGCACGCACCTGGAACCAGCCCGGCGAGGCGTGTATGCCGCAGAGCTTCACTCAAGACCCGGCCCGGCTGCCCCGGATTTTCGTACAGACCCAACACGATCGCCAGCAGGAAGATCGTCGGCGAGGGAGGGATCGGCTCGAAAAAACCGTCACGGCGATCCACAATAGCGCCGGCGTATCCGTAGGCCGTGTCGTAGGGCACGTAGCCGAAATGCCGCTTTAGAACGCGGGCTGTGTCGCGAAACGTCGTGACTCGATTCCGAAGGGTCTTGTTGGCGCGATACATCCGCGAGAGCGCCAAACGCTCCTCAATTCGCTGCAAGGGATACCTCTTGGCCGCGCGGATCCAGAGATCGTAGTCCAGCGCAAAGTGAAGGTCGCGATCCATCATGCCGATGTCGCTGAAGACTTCGCGGCGCAGAAACCCGGCCGGCTGGCAGATAAAACAACGCTGCGCGAGCAGATCGAGGTCAAAGTCCCGCGTGGGGTAGGGTCCGATCGTTCCGCCGGCCTCGTCGATGTGGTCGCCCTCGCCGTAGATGACGCCGGCCTCGGGATACAGCTCGAAGGCCTGGACCGCCTTCTCGATCGCATCCGCGCAATACATGTCGTCCGCGTTGAGAAAAGCGAAGATCGATCCGCTGGTTCGTTCAAATCCTCGGTTGATGGCGTCGGCCTGGCCGCGATCGGGCTGGGAAACCCAACGCAGACGATCACCGTAGCTCTCAAGCAGTGACACCGTACCGTCGTTCGATCCGCCATCCATTACAAGGTATTCGATGTGAGCGTAGCTTTGGGAAAGCACGCTCTCGATGGTCGCCTCCAAAAAGTGCGCCATGTTGTAGCTAGGGGTGACGATGCTGACCGTGGGGTGGCCGGGGACTTCCCAGCGCGCCGTTCCGCCGCCGGGTTCCAATGGATTTGACACGGGTTCAACGGTCTCGCGCTCGGGCAGACCTACGAATCATCGTATCGCGCAGCGGGTTCCGTCCCCGCGGTGACGAACATATCGTGGCGAATCGGATAACCCCGGGCGCTAGGCCGGTGAGGCTTGCTCGCCTTCCGACAGGCCGGGCACGCGGCTGGGAGTTTCCGGCCGCAGCACCTCTTGCTTATCGGCATCAATGTCTTCCGGTGCATTCACCGAGCCGAGCGCCGGCAACTCGCGGCCGTCCATCAGGGTCTGAATTTCTTTCCCGTCGAGCACTTCCCGCTCCAGCAACGCTTCAGCGATGCGGACCAGCGCGTCGGAGTTATCGGTGATGTACTTCTTGGCCTGATCATAAGCTCCCTTGACCAGATTGCCAACTTCGGCATCAATGCGGATGGCGGTCGCTTCACTGTAATCGCGGTGCTGTGAGATTTCACGGCCGAGAAAGATTTGCTCTTCCTTCTTGCCGAAGGTCAGCGGCCCCATCGAACTCATACCCCATTCGCACACCATCTGGCGCGCCAGAGCCGTGCTCTGCTCGATATCGTTGCCCGCACCGGTGGTCATGAAGTCAAGGAACATCTCCTCGGCGATCCGCCCGCCCATCAGGATGGTGAGACGTGATTTGAGGAATTCCTTCTTGTAAGTGTGTTTGTCGTCCAGCGGCAGTTGCATCGTGACGCCTAACGCGGAGCCGCGCGGAATGATCGTCACCTTGTGCAGCGGGTCGGAGTGCGGAGCCAGCAACGCCACCAAAGCGTGGCCGGCCTCATGATAAGCCGTCGTCCGCTTCTCCTCGTCGGTCAGGATCATCGAGCGCCGCTCAGCCCCCATCAGGACTTTATCCTTCGCCAACTCGAAATCGTTCATCACGACGACTTTACGATTCTGACGGGCCGCGAACAGCGCGCCTTCGTTGACGAGATTGGCAAGGTCAGCACCGGTGAAGCCCGGTGTGCCGCGCGCCAAAACCTGCAAACTGACGTTCTTGGCCAGCGGGACTTTCCTGGTGTGGACGCGCAGGATGCCTTCCCGGCCTCGCACGTCGGGACGGTTCACGACGACGCGGCGGTCGAAGCGGCCCGGTCGAAGCAATGCGGGGTCGAGCACGTCTGGACGGTTTGTCGCGGCGATCAGGATCACGCCCTCGTTTGAATCAAAGCCGTCCATCTCGACCAGTAACTGATTCAGCGTTTGTTCCCGCTCGTCGTGTCCGCCTCCCAGACCGGCCCCGCGGTGACGGCCGACAGCGTCGATCTCGTCGACGAAAATGATGCAGGGAGCGTTCTTCTTGCCCTGCTCGAACAGATCACGGACGCGGCTGGCGCCGACGCCCACGAACATTTCAACGAAGTCAGACCCGGAAATGGAGAAGAATGGTACGCTCGCTTCGCCGGCAATCGCCCGCGCCATCAAGGTCTTCCCGGTCCCTGGAGATCCGACCAACAGTACACCCTTCGGGATGCGTCCGCCGAGCTTCTGGAACTTCTGCGGCTCCCTCAGAAACTCAATGATCTCCTGTAGCTCTTCCTTGGCTTCCTCGACGCCCGCGACATCTTTGAAGGTGATTTTCTTCTGCTGGCTCGTGAGCAGCCGCGCGCGGCTCTTGCCGAAACTGAGAGCCTTGTTTCCGCCAGCCTGCATCTGCCGCATCATGAAGATCCAGAAGCCGAACAACAAGATAAAGGGCGATGCGTTAAACAGCACCTGCAGCCAGAAAGGCGTGCTCGACTGCTCCACAGTGATGACCGCGCCGCTATTCTCGATCGTCTCGATGATGCCGGGGTAGTCGGCAGGCAGGATCGTCGTAACACGACTCTTGTTGTCTTTGAGTACAGCGGTAACCTCGTTGCGATTCGTGATCTTCACTTCCGCAACTTCGTTGTCCTGTACCTTCTTGCGAAACTCCGAGTAGGAGATTGCCGTCTCGCGCTCCGCGCCGCCGGTTTGCACGACCCTCCACAATAGGATCGCCGTGCAAAGCATCACGACCCAGAAGATGGCTGTCTTGACTGTCGAATTCACGTTGCCCTCTCTGCCTTGCGACCCCCGGTCTGGTTAGGAGGTCTTACCTGCATAGACGCGTTTCAGACCCAATCCGTTCTCCCAAAATCTGAGTCTTCGCGATCAATCTCACTAATCCGCAGGAAACAGCGGGTTGCTGCTCCCGGCTTGAACTCGGCGGCAATCCCGAAAGCGCGAGCCCAAACAACCACGTCACGCAATCTTTCGTCCACCGACGGCACTTCGCCCCGCTCTCGACCCGCGGCAGGCCCAACCAGCACAGGCCACCCTTCGCGCTCCCAGACCGGTGTCCGGCTTTTCTGAAACAGCACTCTTAGCTTCTGCGTGCCCGACCGACCTACTGGGCGATAGTGATCCCCCGGACGCCAATTGCGTAACCGCAGCGGCTTCGGAACTGTTTCCCAATCGAGGGTTTCCGCCCTGCAATTATTATACTCCCCTTGCGAATCGGAGCGGTCCGCGATCCTCAATGCGAGCATTTTCGAACCACCGGGGATGGCGACAACCTCCGGAGGCTGCAACTCGAAGTTGAACTCCGGGGCTCCGCTCTGCCGCGGTCTGCTCCGGAAGCACATGACATCGAACGACCGGAGGGCGTCGAGACCGGGCAGATGCACCGCTCCAGTACCTTTGCGGCCCGCGGCCAGGTTCCGAAGCCGCTCGATGTGATCCCAGTCGACATCTCGCAAATCACCTCGCGCCATCGTTACGGCCTGCCGCAGAATACGCCGCGCAAGGGCCACCGGGAGCTTGTTCAGTTCAACGACGGAAAGCTGCACCGCTCCTCCTTGTTCCCGGCCTTGTTCTCGGAGCACTACCCGTGGGACCGCTTCCGACAGCACTTGGTTCCAATAGGCTTCCTCATCCCTGGCCCACTGCGCGGTTCGCGCCAGAACGGCCGGCAGATTCGGGTTCCATTCACGTTTGAGCTGCGGCATAAGATGGCGCCTTAGACGGTTTCGGTCCAGGCTGAGGTCGGCGTTCGTCGAATCTTCGCGCCACTCAACTTTGATTGCCCTCAGGAAATCCTCAACTTGCTCGCGCGACAAACCCAGCAGCGGGCGCACCACACCGTCATCACGGACGGGGCGGATCGCCGACAGGCCGGCCGATCCCGAGCCGCGCAACAGACGCAGCATGACCGTTTCGGCCTGATCGCTGAGCGTGTGACCTACCGCCACCTTAGCGGCGTCCCCCGCCGAGATCAATTGGGTAAACCACTGATAACGGAGGTAGCGGGCGGCTTGCTCGAGGTTATCCCCACTGCTCAGCGCAAGTTCTCTGACCTCGACGGATTTGGTATGGAACGGCAGTTCCAAGCGGTCAGCCAGGGCGCCGACAAACTCCTGGTCGGCATCGGATTCAGAACCGCGCAGCCTGTGATTAAGGTGGGCGACCGAAAGGACGATACCCAGCTTCGGTGCCAGTTCACGCAACACATACAGCAGGGCGACGGAATCGGCCCCGCCGGAAACGGCCACGGCCACGCCTTCCCCGGCGGCAAACATCTGGTGTCGCCTGATCTCGTCTGCTACTTGCTTCAGCAAACCTTCATTGTAGGAGCCACTTGCGGAGTAAGACCCGGAAAGCGGTCCCCGAGAAGTGGTCACGGAGAAGCGGCCTCTGGTGAGAGGATCTGGACTAAGGGTTGCAGCTTCAGGCTACAGCCGCACATCGACCTCGACCGGCTCGTCATAGTTGATGCCGGCGACCTCAAAGCCGAAGAGCCGGCTGAACTCTTTACGGAAGGTCTGGTAATCGGAGATCTCGTTGAGATTCTCGGTGTTGACTTGGTCCCACAGGACGGCCACTTCGTCCTGAACGTCGTCTCGAAGTTCCAAATCGTCCAGACGGATGAGCCGCTGTTTATCTACCCGCACTTCCTTGCCGGCCGCGAGATGATCCAGGCAGAGCCGGCGCATCTGTTCGATGCACCCTTCGTGCAGGCCCTTCTGCTTCATCACGCGGAACAACAGGCTCAGGTAGAGAGGGACGACGGGTATCGCCGCTGAAGCCTGGGTCACGACTGCCTTATTGACCGAAACCCAGGCGCCTCCGCCGTATTCGGCGGCCAGCGCGTCATTCAAGAAGTGCCCTGTCTGCACGAGGTCTTTCTTCGCCATCCCGATCGTGCCGTCGCGATAGATGGGCCAAGTGACCTCGGGACCGACGTAGGAGTACGCCAAGGTCCGAACACCCTCGGCAAGCAGGTTCTCCGCGCCGAGCAGATCCATCCACATCTGCCAGTCCTCGCCGCCCATCACCGAGACCGTCGCAACAATCTCGTCCTCATCGGCCGGCTCCATGGCCACCTCTGTAATCGAACCAGTCGAAAGATCGATCGTTTTACCCGTGTAGTTGTTTCCGATCGGCTTGAGGACGGACGACACGGTGTCACCGGTTTCGGGATGGATGCGCCGGGGGGCCGCGACACTGTACACAACCAAGTCGATCTTACCCAGCTCCTTCTTAACCAGCTGAACCGTGTCTCGCTTGGTTTCCTCCGAGAAGGCGTCGCCATTGATCGACCCGGCGTACAGGCCGTCCGCCGCGGCAAGTTTGTGAAAAGCCGCTGAGTTGTAGTAGCCGGCCGATGCCGTGCGGCGGCTCTCGGGCAGCCTTTCCAGGAACACACCTACCGTCTTAGCGCCGAAACCCCACGCCGCGGCAATTCGAGTCGACAGACCGTAGCCGGTGGAAGCTCCAATAACCAAGACCGTCTTGGGCCCTTCCAGCGGAGCCGGAGCCGACTGCCGTAGCGTCGCGACCTGCTCTTCGACGCGCCGCCGGCAACCCTCCGGGTGGGCGGTGATACAGATGAAGCCGCGGGTACGTTCTTGAACAACTTGTATGGCCATAAAGTGAGAGAGTCCCAACTCCGCCGAGCGCTCAGGCGGGTTTGCTCAACTTAGCAGTGAGTGAGAAAGTCCGTCCTGCCTCCATCGACCGCAAGAAACTGGGCCGTCATGAAACGAGAGTCCTCTGAAGCGAGAAAAGCTACAACGGACGCAATATCGCCCGGCTCGCCGGCTCGCCCCAAGAGTGACTTTCGGGCGACGGCCTCGATGCTCTGCTGCATTTCTTCTTCTGTGTGACCCTCTGAAACCATGTCGGTCAGTGTAAATCCCGGCAGTACGGCATTGACCGTGATGCCGCTCGGGCCGAGCTCATAAGCAAAGCGCTTGGTGAGGATTTGCACGGCCCCTTTTGTGGCGGCGTAGAGGGTCGTTCCCGAAAAGGCAGTGCCAACGGCGGCGATCGAAGAAAGATTAACAACCCGTCCCCACTTTTTCTCAATCATACCGGGCGCGGCGGCGGCCGTGGCGTGTAGGACGCCGTTGACGTTGACGCGCCACATGTGTTCGAAAGCTTCGGCGTCATAGTTCAGCAGATCGCCCGTGACGAGTACCCCGGCATTGTTGACAAGGATATCGATTGTCCCCAGTTCATCCCGCACACGCCGCACCATGGCGTCAACCTCGGAGCGTACAGCGACATCGGCCTGCACGGCAAATACCTGACAGCCTTCGCTCTGGAGACGCTGCACGATGTCCTCGGCTTCTCCGCTCCGGATGCGGTAATTCACGGCCACGGCGGCCCCCTCAGCCGCGAGACGTTCGACAACGGCTCGTCCGATACCCCGCGAGCCGCCGGTAACGAGCGCGACCCTGCCTTTGAACCTTTCTGTGTCCATTGCAGACAACCTTGGCCCCCCCATTCTACCCCGACAAGAAATCGCAGTGACTACACCGACCTCTCTCTGAATCGCGTGATCGCGGGCCGCCATGTCGCGCGGACTCACCGCACCGTTCTGGACAAGCGCTTCACGATCGGGCTAAGATCGCTCTTTCAGATCACGTTCGGCGGCGGTCAAGGATTAAATTCATCTCCGAGCGGGTTACGACGACGCGTTTCGGGCACAATTCACACTGCGGGGAATATCATCTCTTTCCGGATCGGCCGCAACATCCCGGCTTGACGAGGTTTTGTCGCTGAAGAATCGGCAGCACGATTCTTTGGCGGTTGCCTGTTTTCGAGCATAGAACATTGAGCGCTCAAGAGAAGAACGAAATGACACCTGTTCCGCAGCCGCTAGATCCAGCGGGCACGACCGTGGGGCTTCACCGGCCGGAAACGCTTGAGACCACGAAGTCAATACGAGCGCCGCGCGTAGCCTACTTCTCGATGGAAGTCGGTCTTTCGGCCGAGATCCCGACTTACAGCGGCGGACTTGGGATTCTTGCCGGCGACACATTGCGTTCGGCCGCGGACCTGGGCGTTCAGATGGTCGGCGTCACTCTGCTTCATCGCAAGGGCTACTTCCGTCAGGTTCTCGATGAAGAGGGCACCCAGACCGAGAAGCCGATCGACTGGAAGCCGCAGGATTTTTTCCAGTTGACGGACGCCGAAATCACCGTGACGTTGGAATCGCGGCCGGTCGTGCTGCGCTGCTGGCGGTACTCGCTCGCCGGCGTCAACGGCGATGTAATTCCGATCTACTTCCTCGATGCCGGTTCGGAGTCGAACAGCGAATGGGACCGCGCTCTGACCGATCAACTCTACGGCGGCGACACGCACTACCGCCTATGCCAGGAGTTCCTGCTCGGCGTCGGCGGCGTCGAGATGCTCGAGAAACTAGGGTATGCCGACATTGACATTTTCCACATGAACGAAGGGCACTCCGCGTTGCTGGTTCTGCCTCTCGTCGAAAGGCAGCTGCGGTTATCAGACCGGCAGTTTCCGGTGGAGAGTGACTTGGCAGCGATTCGGCGCAAATGCGTATTCACCACGCACACTCCGATTCCGGCGGGACATGATGAATTTCCCGGCGAGATGGTCCGCCGCGTGCTCGGTGAAGAACGCGCGGTGCGCCTTTTTTCGAGTGGGTTCACTGGGCACGACCACCTCAACATGACGCACCTCGCGCTACACCACTCGAATTACGTCAATGGCGTTGCCATGCGGCACGGGCAAGTCTCCCGGATGATGTTCCCGAATTACCGCATCAAGGCTTTGACGAACGGCGTCCACGCCGGAACCTGGACCTCGCCGCCGTTTCGCGAATTGTTTGACCGCGAGATTCCCGAGTGGCGCCACGACAACATTTACCTGCGGTACGGCATCAACATCGCGCTTGAGGAGATCCGCGCAGCGCATGTCCGCGCGAAGCGCGACATGATTCTGGCCATCAACCAAAACAATGCTGTCGAACTCGACGAGAACGCCTTCACCGTGGGCTTCGCGCGCAGAGCCACGGCTTACAAGCGAGCCGACTTGGTCTTCCACGATGTCGAGCGTCTCAAGCGGATCGCCGAGAAGACCGGCGCGCTCCAGATTATTTACGGCGGCAAGGCGCACCCACGCGACCTGGAAGGCAAAGCCGGCATCCGGCGAATCTTCGAAGCCGCGGATAGCCTCAGCAACGCTGTCAAAGTCGTCTACGTCGAGAACTACAACTTCTACTGGGGCGGCCTTATCACGAGCGGCGTCGATCTCTGGCTGAACACCCCAGAGAAGACCCGCGAGGCGTCGGGTACCAGTGGCATGAAAGCGGCCCTGAACGGCGTCCCCAGTCTAAGCATCCTCGACGGCTGGTGGATCGAGGGTCACCTCGAGGGCGTGACCGGCTGGTCGATCGACGAGAACTCCGGCGGCGAAGCCACGGCCGCGAACTCGATCTATGACAAGCTGGAAAAGATCATCCTGCCTCTCTACTACGAGCGCCCCGATGACTATGCGCTGATCATGCGTTCCGCGATCGCGCTGAATGGTTCGTTCTTCAATACGCAGCGCATGCTGCTGCAGTACATCTTCAACGCCTACTCGTCCAATAAAACCTAGCCGGAGCTTATCGTCCGCCTGAGAGGTCGATCACCGCTAGAATTCCCATTTCGGGAATCGTAAACTCGGTGGCGTTGTCGGTGACGACGTATTCGCGGATACCCGGGTTGTCGAGGCCCGAGACGGCGCCCGTGTGATTCTTGTAGCGTCCCAGAACGCGCACGCGGATGCCGAAACCGGAGCGACGGCCGCTGCTGTAGTTGAGCAGGTAGAGGCGGGCGCGCTTCTCGTCGCCCATCAGGCGCCCCACGACGGTATCCGAGCCGTACACCCGGAAGAGGCGTTTATCGTCCGTCAGTCTGGCGCGAACGCTCTGCGCCAAGCGGCTGGGGTCGGAAGTGTCGCCCTTCAGGAACTCGTCGGAGCCGAAACGGACGTTCAAATCGAGGCTCGGGTCGGGGGTGGTGACAAGCTTGAACAACAGGTTCTTCCTGACCATCAGGTTCAGCAGTTCGCCCGACTCGGCCGAACCGTCGTCGATGTATCCGATGTTGACGCGGGGCGGCAGATCGGATGGCTCGATCCGGCCGAGAAACGCCAGCATCTCTCCCAGCGCCGGAAGCCCCCCGGCGTCAGTTTGAACCAGCGTGTCAGGTTGAACCGGGGCATCGCCGCCGAAAACGAATGCTTCGGCCGCCGCCAGCGCCGCTGATGGTCCTTCGACGTTGTAGTAGTAGCCGCCCCGCGGCTCGCGGATGAATTGCCAGCCATTGCCGTCGATCCAGGGCGACCGGCTGGCCGAGGCCTGATTCATCCGCATCTGCACGGCCGGAGGCTTCAGCAAGGTCCGCGATGAGATGTCAACGGCTTCGACGGATATGCCGGACTGCCCTTTCCACTCGCTCTCCATCGCCGCGGGAACGGCGATCTTCGTGATGCCGGCCTGCTTGAGCACGTCCGCCGTGGCGGGTGCACCGTCCCAGAATATGCCCGGCGTTAAGAGGAATAGTAGAAGGAGCGTCATACGTCGATGCGCTTGATCTTGATCTGACCGATGTCGTAGACGCCCAGGTCAAAGCGCGTGGCGTACTTGATATGGCCCGGTTCGCGGATGAAGCGGTTGTGCGACGGGTCGACCTCGCGCCCGGAGCGGATGTGTTCCTTCGAGCGGTCGAACACCGAGGGCGCGCCTTCCGCCTTGCGCTTATCCTCGATCACGTCGATCAGCAAGCGGTCCATCGCGATCGGGTCGGTGCCGAACATCATCTGCTTGGGGAAGAAGCGGAATTTCTTTTCGCGCGAGAACGGCCCGGCGTGCCACACGCCGCGCAGCCCATCCATGATGTTCAGCACCGTCTTCGAAGGGATCGGCTCCACCGCGGCCAGCGTACCGATATAGGTATCGGTGTTGGTCTTTTCCCAGCGATGCGACCGGTCGACGTTCGAGAAGTGGCCATAGGAAATGTTCTTCAAGCAACCCGTCACGCCCGCCGCCTGATGCTCTTTCATGTTGGGCAGGTTGATGATCTTCGTCAGCGTCTCGGAAACGATCCGGAGCATGAATGAGCGCGTATCTTCTTCGCCGAAGAAATCCGTCTCGACGTAGACGTCCGGGTCGTAGCCGACAATAGCCCCGCGACTCTCCTCGGCCGCCACGACATGTACGCCGTCGGGCACATATTGCTCATAGCGGACGGTGTCCATCTGGCTTCTGAATTTCTCGTAGATGTAGATCTGCTTGGGCGGCACATCGATACTGATCAGATTTTGAACGATGTCGGCCACGATCTCCGGGTTGGTCATGACGTTTGGCGCGCCGGAGCAGTTGACTTTGAGACCGATGATGTCATGGGGCCCGAAGAACCGCGCCCAGGCGTCACGCTCATCCTTGTCGCCCGTCATGCCGCGCATGCCCTGGGAAATCATTTGCCGGACGACGTCGGAATCGACCTTCTCCGATTCCGGGTCGATCGAGCTCTCGCCATAAACCCGCGTCACCTGGCCCTTGTAAGGCCCCGGGAAGCCCGGCGAAGCGGCGGCCTTATAGGGTGTCACAGTGCGGTAGGCGGGCATGGGGTTCGACGCGGCGCGCGCCAGCACCGGACTAGCCGCCGCTACATGAAGGAAGTTGCGCCTATTCATTGTTGTTCGCCTCCAGGAGCGTCAGGGTGAATATGGAACTCTAAAACGCCTTGATCCTATCACGCCTCTCGGACGCTCCGAACACCGATTCCTAACGCCTTACTTGGGAAAGCTAAGAACACCTTCGCTCTCCGTGCTCGCGAATCTCTTTGTCTGCTTGGTCCGTGAACGTGGCACTGCTAATCTAAGCGTGAACGTCCTCATTCATAGGCTTTAAGCGAGAAGGAGATACTCGGAGGGCAACACACCGTGAGTGAAAGAAATACTGGGTCCGCCGCTTTCTTTGGCAACCTCCGATTGACAGTAGCGGCCCTCGGCTTCATAGCGCTCCTACCGCTCCCCCTTTCGGCCCAGTAGCGCGAGCCCGCCGTCGAGGTCTTCGCCCTTACAGGTGGGTACTTCCACGGCAATCAGTCGATCGCACCCGGATGGCGACCGCAGTTCGGCGCCGGAATCATCGCCCCACTCGGCAGGCGTTGGGCTGCGGTTTTCGACGTGACCACCAGCGTCGCCGAGACCTTCTGGAAACCGGACGGCTCAGCAGGAGCCGGCCCGAACGACAACTTTAGCCGTGAGCGCCGCGTCGTGCTGACTCCGTCGCTGGTTCGGTTGTGGCGCAGGGAACGGTTCTCACTGTATGCCGGTGGCGGTGTTGGCATTGAACAAGAAAGCCAGCGAACCGGCCTCCGCCCCATCATCGCGCACGACGAAAACGGGCAGCCGATCCTGGCTGACGAGTTCCAGGACATAAGTTTCAATCAGACCAACGGGACACTGCTACTGCGTGGAGGAACGATTGTCAGCCTGACGCGTCGAGCCGTCTTTCGTGTCGAGTTCTCACTCCTTCCTCGCTACATCGATGCGGCGGCTTCAAAGAGCGTCACCGTCGGCTTCGGATATCGTTTCTGATCCGCTCGGTCGGCGGAAGCTCGTCCGCTTCGGTGACGCGAGAGGGACGGGCGCGAGGGCTGCCTTTGACGGAGCGAAGATAATGAAGATAATACGGCCATGTCCGATAGCAATACCTTCGCCCACGAGTTTCTTCGCATCAGCCGCCATCAGCTTCGAGAGCGGCTGCGGCGGATCGAGCTTTGCGTCGCGAAACTGGATGACGGGCAGCTATGGACTCGTTCCCATGAGACGGAAAACGCGGTTGGGAACTTGATCCTGCACCTGGCGGGAAATATCCGGCAATGGATTGTAAGTGGCGTGGGAGGAGCGCCGGACCGGCGGAATCGAGACGCGGAGTTTGCGCAACGCGAGCCGTTGACGCGCGAGCAAGCAATGTCGGCCTTGCGCGACGCGATCGCGGACGCTGACGCCGTTCTGGCATCGTTATCGGAGGAGGATCTGCTGGTTAAACGTAAGATTCAGGTCTTCGATCTGACGCTGCTCCACGCGATCTATCATTGTATCGAGCATCTGGCAGAGCACAGCGGGCAGATCGTGTGGGCGACAAAGCGGATGACTGGTGAAGACCTGAGGATCTACGCGTATTTGAATGACCCGGATCGAAAGTCGCCCCAAGATCTCATACCTTAAGAAGGTGTTGTCCTCAAGACCGCACGTCCCACCTACGGGACGACAATGCGAAGAATTCGCGTCTCGGGGGTGATGTGATCGAGAAGATCGTCGCCCGATGTGAGGCGTCCGAAGTTCGTGTAGCGCCCTTCCCAGAGCGGCTGAGGTACCAGACAGATGAAGAACTGGCCGCCAGCCGAATCCTTTTCCGGTTCGGCCATGGCGAGGCTTCCCCGCAGGAAGAGCTCGTAATTAATCTCGGTGCGGATGGTGTGATCCGGCGCCGCGGGACCTCCTGCTTTTGCATACTTGCCCGGGAGGACTTCGCTAAAGCGTTGTCCGTCGTAATAGCCTGCCCGCGCAAGGCGCACGAAGTTCTCGGCGGTCAGCGCGGCGTTGGGATAGTCGAGACGCAGTTCGAGCAGGCCCACGGAGGTTTCTATTCGAATGAGCCGGCTGCGTGAACGCGCGAAACTTTGGTAATCATTACTGTCGTAATCGACCTGAACGGTGCCGATCTTCTCGTCGTGGCTTTCTCCGAAAAGGATTCGCAGGTGGCGCACCGCGCGCTTGCGGACCAGGCGTTCAGGGTCTTCGAGCGTCCCTAGCAGAAACGCATGAGTCTCGTTGCGGCTTACTGAACGCGCGGCTGCATCGAGCGCGGCCAGCCGCAGGCCAGCGTCGTCCCCCTCCAAGCCGCGAGTATACGAGGCGCGGCAAGTGGCAAGGCGCGGCTCAGCGACAAGTTCCAAGGCGCTACGGGCAACGTTCGCATCGCTGTGATCGAGCGCTTGCGCGATCAAGTCGTCATTTGAAGACGAGATACGCGACGCCAGCTCACGTAGGATGTCGGGTTTCAGAGCGCTCAAGTCTTCGGAAGGGGACCGCCAGAGGCTCATGAACGATGGCGTGACTTGGTCAGAGCTTCGCAACCGCAGCAGTTCGATGAAAACCGGGAATCCGGGTCCCGCGTATCGTGGAGGCAGCACGCCTTCTCCAGGTAGCGGGCCAAACAAACCAAGCCGGGCCAGCGCGAGTTCAGCTCGCAATGACAGCACTGGGCCCTCGCCGAGCAGCGATTCAAGAAGCGGCCGGGCGCGCGGGTCGCCGAGGAAGCCAAGAGCGTCCACCGCCGCCAGCCGGACGTTCTCATTGCGGTCGCCGAGGGTCTTGACGAGTATCTGGAAGACGCGGGGGTTACGTGTCGAAGCAAGCGAGTTCAGCGCTTCCATGCGGACCTTGGCGTCTGGGTCGTTTGACATACGGGCGAGTGTTTCGAGTACTTCCTCGGAATGCTCGGCCCGAGCCAGGCCACGTATGGCCGCGATGCGAATCCACGGATTGAGGTCCCTGGTGAGGTTGAGAAAAGAGCGTCTGATCTCACCGTCGACATCGGCGCCGAGATCGAGCAGAGCGCGTGCGGCGGTCCAACGCGTTTCCTGGTTGTCAGAACGGCGCCGCGCGACGATCCAGGGAAGGGCATCCCTGTTGCCGAGCCGAACCAGGGCGGTCATGGTGACGGAGAGCGGGGCGGGGGTTTGCGTGATGCGAGGATAAGCTGCTTCCCAGCGCAGCTTGCCGAGAGCTTCAACAGCGTGTTCAGCCACGGTTCGCTCGGGATCACGCAGAGCCTCGATCAGGGCGTTGGCGGCTTCTTCGCGCGGCTCGCGGCCGGTCTCAGCGGCGGTATCGCGGTCTTCCATCTCGCCAAGGGCGAATGCGGCGGCGGCGCGGACGTGGGGGATAGGCTCCCGAAGCGCTTTGATCAGGACGCTCAGCGTGTCGGGGGAGCCAATGCGGCCCAGTGCCAGGCAGGCGCGCGCACGATGCTCGGCGATGGGGTTGTTGAGCTGCTCAAGCAGCCAGCTATCTACAACCCGGCGGTCTTCACGCTGCAGGAAATCCGCCTCGATGAGATGCGGTGGACGGGTCAGCACGAGCCAGCCCACCGCAACCAAGAGCAGCAGCATGCACACGCCGAGATACTTGACTTCGTGACGTCTGACGAGCTCGATCACAAGCCGCCATCGTAACAGGGCTACGGGTGGTCTAGACTGGTTCTTGCAGGGTGAAACTCGATGCGAATACAGATCTTTTCCGACATTCACAACGACCTCAAGCAGCTCGAAGCAGTGGCGGCGGTGGACGCTGACATCTACATCTCGGCCGGCGATCTTGTGACCTGGGCGCGGGGGCTATCAGATTGCGCCAAGGTTCTCAAGCCTCTAGGCGAGAAGCTGTGGGTGTTGCCCGGTAATCACGAGTCGTCAGATCAGATCGCGAAATTTTGTGACGACCACGGCTTCCGGAATTTCCACGAGCGAGTTTTCGAAGTGAACGGCTGGCACTTCGCCGGACTCGGTTATTCGAATCGCACGCCGTTTAGCACTCCGGGCGAGTACAGCGAAGAGCAGCTCGAAGAGCGGCTGGCCAAGTTCGCGGGTCTATCGCCTATGGTTCTGGTGTGTCACGCGCCGCCTCTCGATACTGACCTTGACGGCGTCAAGCCCGATCAACACTTCGGGAGCAGGGTCGTTCTCAATTTCATCCAGGTCAATCAGCCCGAGTATTTCTTCTGCGGCCATATTCATGAGGCCGCGGGGAATCAGACGAAAATCGGCGCAACGGTGGGGCGCAACGTAGGCAAGCAGGGCTATCTACTGGAGCTGTAGGGGCGGCAGACCTGTTCAGTGGATGCGCCTAGCGCAGCGCTTCGTCAAGTAGGCGGCTGTCGGGGTCCGGCGCCATCTCGATTCCCAAGATTCTGGCGAGCGTCGGAGCCACGTCTTCGGGTCCGGCCGGCTGTTCGAATCGACCCTTTGGAATTCGTTTCCCGAAAAACACGATGGGCACATGCCGGTCATAGTCATAAGGGCTGCCGTGGCCCGTGCTGCCTTGCGAGCCATCGATGTAGTGGTTCTGTTTGAGTTGAACGATCAAGTGCTGGCTGCGCGGGGCGTAAAACGAGTTGCGGTAAAGAGTGAAGAAGGCCTCGCCGGATGCGGGCTTAGCCGCGAAATCGGAATGCCGATAGACCTTCTCCACGTAGCCTGTGGCGAGGATGGCCTGACTGCCCAGATTCTCGGCTTCAGCGCGTGAGATGCCGAGTTCGGCGAGCCGCTTGAGATCGAAGATGATGTGCGGCGGGTCAAAATAGGCGACGACGTTTCCGGCACCCGGATATTTTTCGCCGATGGCGCGGTTAGCCGCATCGGGGATGACGGACTTGGGGAACCGCACAGCGTTCGTTCCTTCTTGCTGCAAGTACTCGACGAGGGGCATGACACCATGGTCCGCGGTGAGGGCAATCACGGTTTGATCGAGGCCGACTTGTTCGTCGAGTTCATCGAGCAGACGTCCTAGAACATAGTCGAGGCGCAGCATCTGATCCATGGCTTCCTGGCTGAACGGACCGAAGACGTGTCCGACGCGATCGACGCCGGCGAAGCTGATGGCGAGCAGGTCAGAGATGTCATCCTCACCTAGCTGCCAGCCATTGATGGCGGCCAGCGACGCATTGAGCACGATTTCGTCGCCGAGGGCGGAATCCAGCACGCCTTCGTAAAAATCGGGGGCGGGCGGACTGCCCCGGAAGCGGTGGGGGAACGACGGTTCGCGTCCGGCGCTTTCGCTTGGGAAGCCGTCGGCGCGGGCGTACTTTTCATAGAGCGAGCGGTCTTCGAGAAAGGGCCTCCAGACTTTCCCAAAATAGCTGTCGGCAAGTTTGCGGGCGTTGAAGGCTTCAAGCCAGCGGGGCGCCTTGTCGTGATAGTAAGTGCTCGTGACAAGGCAGCCGCAATCGGCGGAGATCCAATAGGCGCCGTCGGCTTTCTTGCCGGCGAGCAGAATCGCGGAGCGATCCTTGAGCGAAACGCCGACAGCGATCGACCCAGGCCGTTGGGTCTTGAGCATGTCCGCCAGTGTGGGAGCCTCGAGAATACGCGGCGATGAGTTGCTGCCTTTGCCACCCACGGCTTCTTCCGCCGGATCGAAAACGGCGTTGACGCGCTTGCCGTGCTCGGGATCGTAACGGTAGTTCGCCGTTACGCCGTGTTGCGATGGATGGCGGCCCGTGGCGATGCTGGCGTGGCCGGGCGAGGTGAGCGTGATACCGTGCCTGAACTTGGCGTTTGTGAAAACGGCGCCTTCGTCGAGCAAGCGCCGGAAACCGCCCTGGAAAAGATCATCGAAACGAGTGAGGTAGTCGTAACGAAGCTGATCGATCACGATGAGGACGACGAGCTTCGGCGGTGAAGGCGGCGGGCCCGCGGCGAATGCAAACGCACCCAGCAGCACGCAGGCCGCCAAGCGCCTCTTCATCCCTCGGGGTTCCCATCGTCTTCGGACTCGTCGTCTTCCGACTCGGCGTTCCCGGGCTCCTGAGCCGCTTCGATCAGCCGTTCGGCTTCGTCTTTGTAGGAAGAGAAGACCTTGACGGAGACCCGGCCAACCGGCATTTCGAGGACATTCTCACGAACGATCAGCGACTCGATCCCAGAGGATTCGAGCAGACCGTGCACGGTTTCGGCTTCGCTCTCAGCGTCGTGGCTCCGTGATGCGAAAATGGTAACGAATTCATCTGTTGCGTCGGGCATGGTTCTCCTTTTCGGACCGCGGACCTCAGCACAGCGCGCTGTGTATACGGCCATGCAGGATTCGGCACGGTGCTGAAATACATCGATCAGTATAGTCAGTCCAAGTTACGGTCATGCCCGAGGCTCCAACCGAGACTGAGGTCGATGCCGCACGCAAGAAAGCGCGGCGACCGCGGTTCCAGCGTTTGCTCCAAGAAAAGTACGGCCCGCGGTAAGATGCACTCCCCGGTCATAGCCATTTAGGGGCTGGACGCTAGTTGACACGACAGGCGGAAAAATGTTCCCATTGCGAGCGGTATCTCTCAAACAGTCGGGCTCAGAAGGAGTAGCGAAATGGATCGCAGAAAATTTCTCTCGGTAGGCGGTACGGCGGCGGGCGCGGCAGCCTTGGCGGGATGTGGCGAAACCGCATCGAAAGGCGGCGAGGGCGAAGCCGCGGCCAAGAAGGTGATGAAGCCGATGCGGATGCACGTCGGGACCCAGCGTGGTCCGACGAATCCCGAGATGCTTCAGTATTTCAAACGCCACGGCATCAACCACATCGTCGGCTATCCGCCTCGTCCGCCCGACGATCGCGGCTATTGGCTTGACGAAGAGGTCGTCCAAACCCGCGAGATGTGCGAGAAATACGGCATCACGCTCGAAGTTGTGGCACTGCCTTTTCTCAGTTCCAGCCACATCGACCGCGAGAAACGCGGCGCGATCATGATGGCCGATTCGCCTGAACGCGACCGCGACATCGAGCACATCCAGAAAATGATCATCGCCTGCTCGAAGGCCGGCGTCGGCATACTTAAATACAACATGAGCCTGTTGGGCGTGCTGCGCACCGAGCGTACTCCCGGCCGCGGCGGTTCTACCTACAGCACCTGGAAGCTCTCTGAAGCTGAGCCGGCCACTCCCTTGACGCGGGCCGGTCAGGTCAACGAAGAGCAGGCCTGGGAGCGCATCACCTACTTCCTCGACCGTGTGATCCCGGCTGCGGCCGAATACAAGGTCGCCATGGCGTGCCACCCGCATGACCCGGGCGTGCCACCGGAAGGCTATCAAGGCATCGCGCGCGTACTAGGTACGCCCGAGGGCCTGTATAAGTTCGTCTCGATTCAGGACAGCCCTTATCACGGCATGAACCTGTGTCTCGGCACAACCGCCGAGATGTTGCACGATCCCGACAAAGAGATCCACGCGGTCATTCGGACTCTCGGCGAGCGAAAAAAGCTTTTCAATATTCACTTCCGCAACATCATAGGCGGGCGGGACGACTTTCAGGAAGTCTGGCCCGACGAGGGCGACATGAACATGGTGAATGTGGCCCGCACCCTGTGGGAAGTCGACTATCCCCATATCGTCATGCCCGACCACATCCCGCACCATGACGATGATGAAGGCGGGCGCCAAGGATTCGCCTTCGCCTACGGCCACATCATCGGGATCTTGCAGTCGCTGCAAACGCTCGGTTAGACCGAAACGGGGATCACGGACGGACGGTACGTTGTTGCGCGTACCCCGGGGGAGGACCGGTGGCTCAGGTCCTCAACTCTGGCTCTGCCACTTAGGGCTTTGCCACTTGGGGCCGCCAAAGCCGCGCAGCAGGATCACCCAAGCGGCAATCGGGAACAGCACGAGCGTGGTCGAGCGCGCCGCGATGAACTGTGTGTAGAGGGTCGCCTCGATAGCGAACGCGCCCGCGTTCAGGATCAGGTCCGGGAGGTTAAGCAATGAGCATGCCTGCGCGATCGCGACCGCAGCTCCCACGGGAGCAACCAGCAGCGTCGCGATCGTCGTATTGGGCCGGCGCAAGAAGGCTTCTCGCCAGCCACGCCTCTTCCAACTCCAGCCCGAATAGCTCAACAGCATTACCGCCGCTGAGAATCCGGTGAGGGCGATGCCGTTCTTCGAATCGAGCGGTAATTCCCTGAACATCTTCGCAAGCAGGAAACCCATGTTGTTCCCCTCGCTGCCACCCATCATGGGAGCCACGGACCAAAGCAGAATGTAGGCTAGCAGCCCGAGAATCGGAAGGCCGTAGATCCAGCGCAGCAGGTAGGGGCGGCTTTCGACCAGGGGCCGTGAGTGCGGTAGTGACAGCGTCAAGTGCAGAATCGTCGGCAGGAAACATGCCAGTAGAGGGACGGCCAACTCGGGAGACCATTTGTCTATCGCAAAAATCATCCAGGTCCCTACAGTCAAAAAGACAAGCCGCCCAATCGGAACCCAGAGGGCTCGCAGGTTGGCGTATAGGGAACGGCGGGAAGAGCTAACGAGGAGTGCAGGCACTGTTCAGTACTGTCGGTACTAAACATACTAGAACCCTATCCCCTCAGCCCACTATCAGGGAATTAGCCGAGTCGCCGGGTTGGTTTCCCCTGAGAAGGTAACTCCAGCGGCTAAGAGTGTTGAGTCGGCTCCGCAACTGCTTTGATTACAGCTAGTTACGGTAGCCTCAGGCGGAGGGGTACTCCATCGTCATCGGATCAGGCAGCGGAATGTGATGGATTTCTTTGTCTTTGGCAAGTTTCGAGAACAGAAAGTCGGGCTGGTCGGGATTCCCAGCGAGCATCTCCTCCACGTTCCCGACGCCCAGAATGACCAGTTGATCTGGGTGCAGGTACTTCTGTGCCACTCGCAGCACGTCGTCGCTGCTCACCGCGGCAATGCGGTCACGATACTTGTCCCAGTACCCCTTCTCGCGGCCGCTATATTCATCGCCGGCAAACGTCCCGGCAACGGCCGACGCCGTGGCGAAGAAACGCGGAAACACTTCGATCGAAAAGTTCTTCGCAACAGCCAGTTCTTCCTCGGAGACCTTCTCCTGGCGAATGCGGTCCAGTTCCTCGAGCACAATCGTGGTCGCTTGCGCGCAGCGGCCGTTCATGGACTGGAACCCGGCGTGGAAGATGCCGGGATAGTACGTGCCGGGTTGAAAGCCTGTTCCGGCACTGTACGCGAGGCCCTCGTCCGAGCGCACACGTGACATGATGCGCGACGTGAACCCGCCGCCGCCAAGGATATGGTTCATCACACCGACCGCAAGATGGTCGGGGTTGTCGCGCTGGATGCCGATGTGCCCCATAGCGATGCGTGACTGGTTCACATCCGGCTTGTTCACCATGTAGACTCCGGCCTGCGGCTTGTGACCGGGTGCCGGAACCTTCGGGACGTCGGGCTTGGACGATGCCGGCCAACCGGCCGTCAGTTCGCTGCCGAGCCTCTCAAGGATCTGTTTTGTATCGACGTCTCCAGAGATCGCGAAGGTCATTGAGCCGGGATGGTAATAACGCTGATGGAACTCAGCCATTGCCTCGGTCGTGATGGCCTCGACGGTCGCTTGCGTCGTCTGCCAGGTTGAGAAGTGATCGTCGCCGCGCAGCAGCCGGGCGAACTCGCGGCCCTCGATGCCGCCGGTCTGATCGTTCCGCCGCTGCATGCCCTGCAGCCGGCGCGCGACGGAAAGCTGCAGGCGTTCCGGATCAAAGCCGGGGTTCTTCAGCATGTCGAAGAACAGTTTGAGCGTCGGCTCAAGATTCTGCTTGAGGCAGTTCAAGGTGGCCGAAGCCGAGGTGGAGCCGATGCCGCTGCTCATCTCAGAGGCCAGAAACGCGGCCTGCTCGTCAAACTCGCGCGCGGATGCGGTCTTCGTTCCGCCGGCGCGGATCTGGGCACCGGTGGAGGATGCCAGGCCCAGCATTGTCTTAGGGACAAGGTAACCACCGGTCCGAATCGTAATCGAAATATCGATCAGCGGAAGCTGATGGTCCTCAACAACGTAGGCTACGGCACCTCCTGGTAACTCATGGCGGTATTCTTCCGGCTGCGGCGGATTGTACGTGAGCGTTGGAAATTTCAGGCGGCTCGGGTGCGGAACGACGTCCGTCTCGGCGGCCCAGGCAGCGGGCGCGCAGGCCGCGCCGGCAGCGAGCTTCATCCAGTCTCGGCGTCTCATTGTTGACCTCACTGTTGACCTCATTGCTGACCTCCAGGTCCCACCGGGCGACCGGGGCGTTCTTGGCTGCCTGCGCTTTCCTTCGTGTAGTAGACGGCCACGTTACGGTTCTCGGGTTTGAAATATTTCCGCGCGGCCGCGCGCACGTCTTCGGGCGTTACGGCCTGGATACGCTCGGAAAACCTATTGATGTTTTTCCAACTGCCGAGAGCTTCGTAGATCAGCAGTTGAATCATCAAACTATCCTTCGAACGCAGGCGGCGAAAGTCATCCGCAAGTTGCTGATTCTTGACCTTTTGAAGCTCTCGATCGCCGACGAGCTGCTCCTGAAGCACTTCCATTTCCTTGTAGAGCGCCTGCTCGAGTTCCTCCGGTGTGTGGCCTTCGGCGGCGATGCCCGATAGCTCAAAGAAACCGTCGTATTTCAGGCCATTGACGCCGGCACCGGCGGCCGTGGCCACCTTCTGCTCGAGAACGAGCGATTTGTAAAGGCGGCCCGTCGTTCCATTCATCAAGTTGGCGAGAACGAGCAGAGCTGGTTCTTCACGGTGCGCGTCGGCGACGGTATGATAGCGGGCCTTGACGGTCGGCCGTGTATCGGCATAACCGGTCATGCGGGTTTCGGCCTGCTGCTTGATCTCCGTCGTGCGCACTGGTTGCGGTTTCGTCTTGCCCTTCTTGATTCGGCCCAAGTATTTCTCGGCCCACTCGATGGCCTGGTCGGGGTCAAAGTCGCCGACGAGCGAGACGGTCAGGTTGTTCGGCGCGTAGTAGGTGTCGAAGAATTCGAGGGCCTCCTCACGCGTCAGGCCCTCCAGGTCGCTGGGCCAGCCGATCACGGGCCAGTGATAGGGCGAGGATTGCCAGAACAGCGTTTCGAACTGCTCGTCGAGCTTGCCGGTGGGCGTCGAGTCAACGCGCAGCCGGCGCTCTTCATGTACGACGTCGCGCTCGCTGTAAAACTCGCGGAACACCGGGCTCGAAAGCCGGTCGGACTCCATCCAGAACCAGAGTTCAAGCTTGTTCGCCGGGACGTTGATCATGTAGACCGTCAGGTCGTTCGACGTGAAGGCGTTCAGGCCCGACGCGCCGTTCAGCGTGTAGATGCGATCGAACTCGTCTTTGACGATCAGCTCGCGCTGCTGCTCAAGCAGTTCGCCAAATCGCTTGAGCAGCTCGTTGTGCTTTTCGCCGCGCGCCTCAGGGTTCTTCGGATCGTCAATCAGCCCGCGGCGGTGTTTCTCGATCAGCGCCTCGTCCTCTTCGCGGATCTGGGCCTTGAGGGCGTCAAGCTGCTTGATGATTTCGAGATCCTTGTCGATGTCCTTCGTGCCGAGGATGTGAGTGCCCTTGAACATCATGTGCTCGAACAGGTGGGCGACGCCGGTAACCCCGGGGCGCTCGTTCACCGAGCCGACTTTGGCGACCCAGCCACAGGAGATATTCGGGTCTCCTTCCTGGGGAACGAGCAGCAGCTTCAGGCCGTTGTCGAGTGTATGAACAATCGCCTCGACTTTCTGCGCCTGGGCGCCCGCGGCGAGCAGATTTAGCAGAACCACGCTCGCAAGCCAAAGGAGAACTGGATGCCGCCGGTTTGGGAATGACATGTCTTCTGATTATGACGAATGGGGCAGGCCGCAGGTCACATCGAAATAAAGTATGCAATCGGCATGGCCGTGACGGTCAATCTCGGAATCCCGAGCTGGGCCTAGTGAGCCCGCCTTTACATTATCCGCCCCGCCGACCGATAATGTTGTGCCGTCGGGGCAAATACGGCAGGCCGCCACCCCCAAAGGAGATCAGTTTGAAAGTCGGCGTCGCAGGACTCGGTTTCATGGGTAGCACTCACCTCCAGGCGTATCAAAGCGTTCCTAACGCTGAGGTCGCCGCCGTCGCCAGCAGCGACGCACGTAAGCGATCCGGTGACCTCAGCGCGATCGAAGGCAACCTCGACCGCCCCGGCGAAGCCATGGACTTCGGAGACGCTGCCCGTTACGCCACTGTCGAAGAAATGCTCGCCGACTCCAATCTCGATGCCGTCGATCTTTGTCTGCCCTCGTATCTTCACGCTGCGACGACACTAGAAGCTCTCAAAGCCGGCAAGCACGTCCTCGTCGAAAAGCCAATGGCTCTGAGCGGCGAAGAATGCGACAGCATGGTTGAAGCGGCGCGCGAGAACGGCCGGGTCCTGATGGTCGCCCAGGTGCTCCGCTTCTGGCCCGACTACGCCCGCGCCCGTGAAATCATCCGGTCTGGCGAGATCGGCCCCGTCAAGACGGCGTTCTTCCGGCGCAAATGTGCCGCGCCCGCTTGGGGCAAGTGGATGCAGGACCGTTCGCGCAGCGGCGGCGGGGTTTTCGACTTATTGATTCACGACTTCGATTTCGCGCTGCACCTGTTCGGCAAACCATCTTCGATCACGGCGCACGGCGTCGAGGAAATCGAAAAAGGCATTGACGTCGTCGAAGCGGAGCTCGACTACGGTGGCTCGCAGCTCGTGAGTATTTCCGGCGGCTGGCATCACCCTAAGAGCTACCCCTTCTCAATGGAATTCTCGATCGTGTGCGAAGGCGGTACGCTTGATTTTCATTCCGGGCTCCGGCGGCTCACGCTCTATCGCGGCGATGGCTCGTCCGAAGAGCCCCAACTTTCACAGCAGGATGGATTTGTGACTCAGCTCAGCGCCTTTGCCGACGCGTGCGATTCAGGCGCGGCATCCGAATTTTGCCCGCCTGGGGAATCGGCGCTCGCCACTCGCATGACAATCGCCATGCGAACCTCACGGGAGCAGGGCGGCAAACCAATCACGATCTAGCTCGATCAGGAGAAACAGATGGCGGAACTGAAACCTTTACAAGTCGGCGTCATGTTTTGGACCGGCGGCGTCCTCGGCGTGGACGCGTCCCCGAAAGAAATCGTCTCGATGGTGACCGGTCTCGGCGTCAGCTGCGGCCAGCTCGGCGTACATGGGGAGGCCGACATTGGCCCCGCCGGACAAGCCGCTTGGAAGCAGGCGCTCGACGAAGCCGGGCTCACGCTCAATACCGTCTTCGCATCGTTTAAGGGCGAGAGCTACGCCGACGTCCCAACCGTGGAGCAGACCGTCGGCTACGTCCCCGCCGCCACGCGCCAAGAACGGGAGCAGCGCACCCGGGAGATCAGCCAATTCGCGAAAGCACTCGGGGCCCCCGGCATCGCGGCTCATATCGGATTCGTTTCTGAAGATCACAACGACCCCGACTACATCGCCGTGCGCGACCTGATGCGCCGCATTTGCGACGACTGCGCGCAAAACGGCCAGACATTCGCTCTCGAGACAGGCCAGGAGCCGGCGACAGTGCTGCGGGACTTCATTCAGGATGTCGGCCGCCCCAACCTGAAGGTCAATTTTGATCCCGCCAACATGATCCTTTACGGTTCGGGAGAACCTATCGAAGCTCTCGATGTCGTCGCTCCCTGGCTTGTTTCCGTGCACTGCAAAGACGGCACATGGCCTAAAGAGAAAGGCATCTTCGGCGAGGAAACCCCGCTCGGCAAAGGCGATGTCGGCATGGACCGCTACGTCGCCAAGCTCAAGGAAGTCGGCTACAGCGGCCCGTTGACCATCGAGAGGGAGATCACCGGCGCGGCCCAGCGAGACGACATCCTGCGGGCCATCGCCCTGCTTGAGGGCTTGCGCAAGGCGTAGCCGGAAAACGCGCCAGGCGGATCGTGCTTCGCCCCAACTTCGTTTCCCACGCTCTGGCGCGAAGTGATGAGAAGCGTAGGACTAGGTTCCGAGTGGCAGGAAGTACTGCGTGCCTCGAACCGGGCGGCTCAATTCATCCAGTAGCTCATTCAGGTCGCTCTCTTTTTTTACAAAATCGACCTGCGTGGTATCCACGACAAGAACGTCCGACGCCTTGTAGTGCGAGAAGAAGTGTTCGTAGGCGCGAGTCACTTCGGTGAGGTACTCGTCGGAGATTTGCGCCTCGGACTCCACATTCTTGCGAACGATGCGTTCCCGCAACACTTCAGGCGTGGCTTTGAGGTAAACGACCAAGTCCGGCGGAGCCAACTGCTCTTTGAAATGCCGGTAGTACTCGTCGTAGACGGCGACTTCATCATCGTTGAGATTGATGTAGGCGAACAGCTTGTCTTTCTCAAACAGGTAGTCCACGACAACCGGCATCTGAGACTGGTTCGAGCTGATCGCCGACAACTGCTGAAAACGGTTAACGAGGAAATACATCTGCGCCCGGAAGGCCGAGCCGTGCTGGCCGCGGTAGAAATCCTTGAGAAAAGGATTCTCTTCCGAGTCGAGCACCGTGCGGGCGTGGATGCGCTCGGCCAGCGCCCTGGCGAGACTCGACTTGCCCACCCGCAGCGGGCCTTCAATTGCTATGTAGCGAGCTGGACTCATTCAACAAACGCCTGCGGCGGTCTAGTACCACGCGTCTCAGCGCGGAATCGTCGCCGAGGACAAAATTTCCGAGCGCGCCGCCCATCGCGGGACGAGCGCAGACAAACCATAGATTATTTCACAGCTTCGCCCAGCCTGCTTGCCTCCGGTTTTCCGGGCTGCTCCGGGTCTCGCCCGATCCAGTCGAGAACCCCGGGCTAGAATCAATAAGCCCTGCATGTTGCGGACTCTTGGATTACTGGCTGTTGCCGCCATCGCCCTTTGGACAGCACATTCGACGTGGAGCAGCGTGACCGGCTACCAGAGTCCGTATCAGAAGCAGCGCGGCCGGCCCGGGGGCGATCCCGTCGCCGAACGAGCGGTCCTCATCGTGCTCGATGGCGTTCGCCTCGACGCTTCCAGCCGCATGAGGGAGCTACAAGCGCTGGCCCAGCGCGGATCATCAGGCACCGTGCAAGCGGCTCTGCCTTCGCTCTCGAATCCCAACCGGGCTGTGCTTGTGACCGGAGCTTGGCCCGAAGTCAATGGCGTCACGAACAACGGCCGCTATGAGCCGCCGCCGGTCGACTCACTGTTTTCACTGGCCGCCAGTACCGGAATGCCCCTCGCCGCCGCCGGGTCATCGTTGTGGGGCCGAGCCTTCGGCGAGTACCTCGAAGGCCACTTGCTATTCCAAACGAAGAGCCTCTCGCACAACGCTACTCCCGAGGCCATGGCGATGTGGCAAGAGGATAACTGCCGCGACTCTGAGCAGTTCCTGGCGCGCTACGAAAGCGGCTTCCTCGCCGTCGGAGTGGCCGCCGCTGATGCCGCTGGCCACGATTTCGGCGGTGAGTCGGAAGCCTACCACCACGTAGCTCAAGCAGTGGACCGCTGCCTCGGCTCACTCGTCCGCGCCCTCGACAACGGCCGCACCGTCTTTGCCATCGTCTCGGACCACGGCCACATCCAGCACCGCGCGGGCGGCGGCCACGGAGGCTCGGAGCCCGAAGCCATCGAAGTGCCGCTGGTCTTTGCCAGCAAGGGAATTCGGAACAGCGATGGCTGGCGGGCCCCGGCCGTCGACGTCGCGCCGACCCTGGCCATCCTGCTGGGGCTGCCGTTGCCGGGGACAAGCCAGGGCAATGTCCTTTGGGACGCCTTAGACCTGACCGCCGAGCAAGCCCGCTCAGCGAAGGCGCGTTTTCAGGCTCAGCAGCAAGCACTCGCCGAGATCCTGCCGCAAGGCCGCCCTAGTCCCGATTGGAGACGTCCGGAACGCGCTTTGCCGGCGCTCGCGGTTCTACTGCTCGCAATGGTTGCCGCGGGGTTCACCTACTCACGCAGCCGGAACAGGCTCGCGCTGCTCATCGCCGTTGCCGCCTATTTGGGACTCTACTACCTGCTGTTCGCCGCTCTGGGCCTCGGCTACTCATTGAGCGTCATCAACCGCGAGGAGTTCCTCCCGCTATTTCTCGGCAAGAACCTGCTGGCGGCGAGCGTCGCGTTCCTGGCGGTTGCTGTGACCCTGCGGCGCCGGGCGCCTGAAGCCACTAGCACCGCCCATCTGGCGCTGGGCATTATTTCCATCAGCACGATGCAAGTCGCCTGGCTCCACTATCAGTCAGGCCTCTTCATGACGGACGCCATGCCTGACCTGAACCTCAACCTGAAGGCGGCGCTTGACCTGCTCCAGATCGCCGCCGTCGCCGTCAGCGCGGCGCTCGTCGCCCTTCTGCCACGCCATCGGGCGGCACCGAACGTCTCGGCGCAAAATGCTATCGTCGGGGATCGTCCGTAACGATCGTACGCAGCAATCATCCATATGGAACAGCTCGGCCTCAACCTAGCGCCACAACGGCGCGTCTACTCGGTGGCCGAGGTAACGGGCGAGATCCGCTCGTTACTGGAAGCAGGCTTTAGCGACATCTGGATCACGGGGGAAATATCGAATGTCCGCGCTGCACCCAGCGGACACTACTATTTCACGTTAAAAGACCGCGACGCTCAGCTCAAAGCGGTCTGCTTCCGCCAGAACGCGCTGTACCTGAAGATCAAGCCCCAGAACGGCTTGGCCGTCATCGCCAGGGGCCGTATCAGCGTCTACGAGGCGCGCGGCGAATATCAGCTCTACGTCGATCTCCTGGAACCACAAGGCTTCGGCGCGCTGCAACTCGCCTTCGAGCAGCTCAAGAAACAGCTTGCCTCCGAGGGTTTGTTCGACGACGAGCGTAAGCGGCCCCTGCCAACCCTGCCGCGGCGCATCGGCATCGTCACCTCCCCCACCGGAGCCGCCATCGCCGACATGCTTCGCATCCTGGAGCGGCGCTTCGACGGACTCCACATCCTGCTCTATCCCGCGCAGGTGCAGGGGGATGGGGCGGCCAAACAGATCGCCGCCGGTGTGCGCTATTTCAGTGATTCCAAGACCGTCGACGTCGTGATCGTAGGGCGCGGCGGCGGGTCGCTCGAAGACCTCTGGGCGTTCAACGAAGAGATCGTCGCCCGCGCCATCGCCGAGTGCGATATCCCGGTCATTTCCGCCGTTGGACACCAAACCGACTTCACGATTGCCGATTTCGTCGCCGACTTGCGCGCTCCCACTCCCTCGGCGGCGGCGGAACTGGTCGTTCGCAAGAAAGAGGAGTTTGTCGAAGCCGTCGGGGACCTGCGGATGCGCCTCACCCGCGCTATCCGCTACAAGTTCGCCACCGCCGGACGCGATGCTCTCGGCAGCCGCGTTGAACGCGCCGGCGGACTGGTGCGCCACGCGATTGCCTCACGCTCGCAGCAGGTTGACGAGTTGACGTTCTCGCTCCGAGGCTCCGTTGTAACGCGTTTGCGGGACGCGGAACGGAAACTGCGCCAGCGGCAAGACCGTCTCAAACATCTCGACCTGCGGGTGGGGCTGGCGCGCCGCCGCGCTCGCCTCGATCGCGCGGCCGGGCGCTTGGCACCGCTCGTTGCTCTGCGCCTGGAACGCGGCCGGACGCGCCTGGAGTCCCTGCGCAAGCAGTTGGCGAACCTCAGCCCGCTTTCGATTCTCGATCGCGGCTACGCCATCGTGCAGGCCGCTGATGGCTCAGTGATCCGAATGGCCGAGCAGACCCGAAGCGGCGACGAGTTGAATGTCCGGCTGCATCGGGGCCGACTCGGCGTGCGAGTGGAATTAGTGGAATCCGCCGACCGGAACTCAAAACCGGCGGCGAGCGAAGGAACAGAATAGAGCGTTATCCGGGTCCGCTGAAATCCAGGGCCGGCACGGTGAGGACGCTATAATCGGGTTAGCTGGCAGGGAGATCTTTCATGTTCCGACGGATGAAAATGCCTTTACTCGTGTGCTTCGGGGTCCTGCTGGCTCTGGCGTCCTGCGCGCGGGAAAGCGCCACGATCAGCGAAGACAATACCGTGCAAGCGGCAACGAGCGAACTGCCCAAGCCGGCGGCGGACTTCACGTTGAAAGATGCGGAAGGCCGCGACGTCAAGCTCTCCGACTACAAAGGCAAAGTGGTCCTGCTCAATTTCTGGGCCACCTGGTGCGGCCCCTGCAAGATCGAGATGCCCTGGTTCGTTGATTTCCAGCGCAAATATAAGGACCGGGGCTTCTCCGTAATCGCAGTTTCTCTTGATGATGAAGGCTGGGAAGTCGTGCGGCCGTTCACCGACAGATTTGAGCTGAATTTTCCCGTCGTCGTCGGCAGCAATGAGATGGCCGATCAGTATGGCGGCATCGCCGCTCTCCCGACGACCTTTATCATCAATAAAGAAGGACAGATCGTGATCTCGCATATGGGTCTGGTCGGCCGCGGCGAGTACGAGGAAGACATTGAAGGTCTGCTCTAGATTATTCGCGGCGGCCTTGCTGGCCGGCGCCGTGAGTGTATCCGGGGCCCAAAGTTTCTCTAGCGGTCTTCGCGCCGCGACGGTTCTGCCCAGCCCGGTTGTCAAACTGAAGCCGGGCGAAATCGTGGACGTTCCCGTCACGATTCAGATCCGGCCCGCTTATCACATCAACTCAAGCCGACCCGCCGACGAGTATCTGATTCCCACCGCGCTGACCTGGGAGCCCTCGGGGCTTGATCTGAAAGAAACCGACTACCCCGAACCCGAGTTGGTCAACTATTTGTTTTCGTCACAACCGGTCTCGGTCTACTCCAACAAGATCGTAATTGTGTCGCGCTTCGCCGTCCCCGACAAGGTACCGGCGCTGACTGAACTCAAGGGCCGGCTTCGTTACCAGGCTTGCAACAGCAAAGCCTGCTTCCCGCCGACATCCACTGACGTCACCGTCGCCGCCGCCGCCGCCCAGTAGCCCGGCCCATCCCAAAACGCCGGTCATTTTTATCTCGGCATCTTGACGCTCGCCCCTCGGGAGAGTTTTACTTGATGGGTGATGCCCATCGCCCGCGACCAACAGATCCCCCTCGTCGACCGCCTCAGCGAACTTTCCGGCGGCAGCTATTCGCCCGATGTCCGGCGCAAATACTTTATCTCCGGGCCTCAATGGGCCTACGCCTACGAGGGTCATGCTCTCTTCCACGCGCCGACCCGTGAGCCGGTCCCGTTCGAAGAGGTAATCCGCGCCCTAGGCGAAATCGGTATCCCTTGCTGGGCGACTCATGACACCGATGTCATCCCCACCAATGATTTGATGACCGACCGCCAGACCGAGATCGTTGCGCGCATCGGCGCGGCCCTCAAATCAAACGGCGTCCGCTGCTCGATGGTCACCTGCGAGACCTTCCACCACCCCGTCTTCGCCGCGAGTTCCGCCGCCGAAGCTCCCGAAGTCCGCGAATACTCCGCCCGCCGTCTCTCGAACGTCGTCGATATCGGCCATGAACTCGGTGCGAACTTCGCCGTCTACTGGCCCGGCACTCTCGGCTACATGATTCAAGGTGCGATCGACGAGACACAAACGCTGCGCTGGTTCGCCGACGGCATCAACGCCGCTTGCGAGCGCGACATTATCGTCGCCAAAGAGCGAGGCCGCGACACCTTGAAACATTGCCTCGAAGCCAAGCCCTTCGAACCTGTCAGCCAGATCATCCTGCCTACGTCCGACGCCATGCTGGCCTTCATTAGCAGCGGCCTGCTTACCCACCCGGAGATGGTCGGCCTCAACCCCGAATACCTGCACGAGCTGATGTGGGGCGCCGCCTGCCGCGCCGCACTGGCCCGCGCTATGCTTTGCGGCAAACTTTGGCATTTCGATATCAACGACGGCTATCCGCTGAAGCATGACGTTGACCTCGGCGTCGGGCTCGTCAATCCGCTGGATTGGCTGAACGTGCTCATCCTGCTGCGCTCACACAACTACGAGGGCCCCTTCAATCTCGACTTCAAGCCGCCCCGCACCACCAGCAACCACGGCGTCTTCAAGATCAGTTTCCCAACCGCCGTCGACCGCTTCATCACGCTTTGGGAGATCGCCGGCGAAGCCATCGACGACCCCGTCATCAAACAAGCCACCGACGCGCTCAAGGCCGGCGGTGGTGCGTCCGGCGCGGACAGCGCCGACGACATCTTCGCGGCCAACCGCGAACTGCTGAGCCTCCACGAACTGATCGCGCATAGGCTTTTCCAGATCCTCATCGGGCAGCACAAGGGCCGTATTTTCGGATAGAAAGCGGATCGAAGCCCCGAAGCCTGGAGAAGAAGGCATGCTCAAATTCACCGTCGGCGACGAACTCTGGTGCATCACCCAACCCAACCATGCCGCCGTTGCCGGCTACTTGGCCGCCCACTGGGGTAATGGCGAGTTCGCTCGCCCCGGCTACTACGCCCCCTTCCCCGAGCCCGAACGCCTGCGCGCCGAAACCATCCTGGCCATCGCCGAGCACGACAACGGCTGGTGGGAATGGGAAGCCGACCCACAGCTCGATCCCGCCGACGGGCTGCCCCTCAACCTCACCTCCCTCAAAGAATCTGACGGCTTCGAGAGATGGCGGCGCGGCATCCCCCGTTTCCGCGAAGAGCACCCCTACGTCGCCCTGCTGATCAGCCTGCACGCCTATTCGCTTCACGCGCCGCGCGTCGGCGCGGAGAACGATCCGTCATTCCTGCACCCGCTTTTCGGAGGCCCCGGAGATTGGCCCGTTCCCGAGGGCGACGAACTGGACGAAGCCAAACAGTTCGTCGGCGAGCAGCATGTGATGCAAGAGCTTCTGTCTGACCGCATCAGGAACAATCCGCAATGGTCGGCGGCCGTCGAGCCCTGGCACCTGCGGCCACACACGCGGCTGCTGCAACTCTGCGACGCCCTCTCGCTGCACCTCTGCTTCGGCGGCGACAAGGAGCGCACTCTCGCCAATATCCCGCGAAAGAGCTGGGGCGACCACGTTTCGCTCCATGTGCAACGTGTCGGCGAACGCCGAGTCGCCATCGACCCCTACCCCTTCGACCAGGACCCGTTGCCGGTTACCCTCCGCGCCCGCGTGCTAGCTCCTCGCACACACGCACCGGACCACTTCCCCTCCTGGTGGCACGCCATCCCGAGGACTGACCTTCGATTTGAGCTCGCAAGCCTCTCCTAGAAATATGGGCCCGAGTCGTACCCGACTGAAAGGAGACATATGATCTTCCGCCTTATTTCACGAAATCTTGGGGGGCTTCTCGGTAGCCTCTGCTTGGCGCATTCGGTCTTTGCGCAATCGGCGGACAAGGAATTCGTGCGCTTCCCCGAAACCACCTTTGCGATGGAGCGCCCCGGACAAGCGCCAGGTGCTTCCGCGCGGTCGATCGAGCAAGAGATCACCCTCGCGGGTTTCATGATCGGCGCGACCGAGGTGGCACAGCAATCGTTCGAAGAGGTCATGGGCTACAACCCTTCGGCCGCCAAAGGCCCCCAACTGCCCGTGACCAACATGAGCTGGGTGGAAGCGATCGAGTACTGCAACCGAAGAAGTAAAAGGGAGAAATTCGAGCCCTGCTACAACCTCGAAACGTACCAATGCGATGTACGCAAGAACGGCTACCGCCTGCCCACTGAAGCCGAGTGGACCTTCGCCGCTCGGTCCTCCGTGATTCCCCGCGACCGGCCGGAGCTGGCCAATCTGGGGTCTGACAACACCAAGAGCATTGAACGGCTTCGCTCGGATTTGCGAGAGAGGACCGTCCGCGCCGTCGGCAGCTATCCTCCCGATGACCACGGCCTCTACGAGATGCTCGGTAATGTCTGGGAATGGACCCACGATTACTTCAACACCCATTCGGCCCTGTTAACCAAGACGGAGTTCCCTCTAGGACCTGGCCGGGGCCTGGAACGTGTGCTGATGGGTGGATCGTTTCGCAGTGGATTCTGGGGCCGCGGTAGCAAAGCCGTCGCCGCCCGCGACTTCCGAACCGGTCGTCCACAGGACGCCAAATCGAAGTACACGGGTTTCCGCTTGTGCCGAACGATTCCGGCCGCCAACTTCCGATCGCTGACCAGAGCCGGCCGCGAAGAGTGGCTGGCGCAGTTCAATCAAGTTCCCGCCGAGTATCGAGGAAAACTCGGCGAGCTGTCGCCGGTCGTGCCTCCCGATGTGGACACGGTCGAGGAGTGGAAGACCGTGCGCCAAGCGATTCGCGCTAAGTGGCGCCGCGTCCTAGGCTCACCCTCGATCGACAGCCCGCCCGAACCGCTTGCCCGGCTCGTTCGAACAGACGAGGAAGATTTCTACACCGGGAAGCTGATGTACCTGCGAACAGAAAAGGATTCGTGGGAGAAGATCTATCTGATGCGGCCCAAGGCGCCCGTTCGCACCCCGACTCCGGTGGTTATCGTGCCGTACTACGACGTCGACACGCCGATCGGCCGAAATCTCGGTGGACGGCTCTACACTGCATCGCATGTCCGGCAGTTCGGATTGCACATGGCTCGACGGGGCTATGTCGTTCTAGCGGTTCGATGGTTTGGCGAGAGCTACGGCGAGGACTACGCCGAGGCTGTAGCGAGCCTCTACGAACGGCATCCGAACTGGTCGGGCCTCGGGAAGTGGGTCTGGGACTCTCAGCGGGTGTTGGACTACATCGCGACCTTGCCGGATGTCGATACGGGAAACATCGGTATGATCGGCCATTCCTTGGGTGGCAAGATGACCCTCTACGCAACCGCAATGGATCAACGGATCACCGCGGCCGTGTCGTCAGAGCCCGGTATTGGGTTGAGCTTTTCGAACTATGAAGATTATTGGTATCTGAGTGATGCAATCCAGAAACGGGAGGAGCCGTATGATCATCATGAGCTGCTGGGCCTCATCGCGCCCCGCCCGTATCTGTTGATCGGAGGCGACTCGGCGGATAGCGACCGTAGCTGGTATTACATCAACGCCGCTCGGTCAGTCTACCAACTCTTTCAGCGGCCACAAGACATCGGCTACTACAACCACCGCCAAGGTCACAGCCCTAGCCCTGAAGCTCTGGAGCTTGCGCTTGAGTGGCTCGAACATGCCCTGACAAGGAAGTAGGCGGCTTCTCCGCGTACCCTAGGCGTAGTCAACGTCAGAAACGGTTTCCCTGCGCTCGCGTGAGACTCTGACGTACCGGACTCCACTTGGAGTTTTGTGTTGTAGCCCAATGATAATGTCCCCTTGAGCGCCCAATAGAAATGTCCCCTAATCTGGGGCTCCGAGGAGGA
>JAQBUE010000177.1 GCA_027624045.1 Acidobacteriota bacterium | reverse complement strand
TCTTCAGGATCATCTTGTATTGGAAACACTCCCTCCTTTCAGGATCATCTTGCATTGGACAACTCTTCCTTGAGCCCCATTCTCACCGTCCCTGTTACCATCAGAGATTTCCCAATGCCTTCCTATCCCGTCGTCATCATGGGGGCCGGTCCCGCCGGGCTCACGGCCGCCTACGAACTCGCCAAGGGCGGCGTCGCCAGCATCACGCTCGAAGCCGAAAACATCGTCGGCGGATTGGCTCAAACAGCCACCTACAAGGGCTACCGCTTCGACATCGGCGGCCATCGTTTCTTCACCAAAGTCTCCGCCGTCGAGCAACTCTGGAAAGAGATTCTCCCCAACGACATGCTCGCGCGCTCGCGCATGTCGCGCATTTTCTACAACGGCAAGTTCTTCGCCTACCCGCTCAAGCCCTTCAACGCCCTCATGGGGCTGGGCCTGATCGAGACCTTCCGTTGCGTCGCCAGCTACGGCTGGGCGCGCTTGTTCCCCCGCAAGCCCGAGAACGACTTCGCCACCTGGATCTCAAACCGCTTCGGAAACCGCCTCTTCTCGATCTTCTTCAAGACCTACACCGAGAAGGTTTGGGGCATCCCCTGCAGCGAAATTCAAGCCGAGTGGGCCGCCCAGCGCATCAAGGGACTCTCGCTGTTCACCGCCGTCAAGAACGCCCTGATCGGCGAAACGGCCAAACGCAAAGACGACGTAGTCAAGACCCTCATCGACGAGTTTCTCTACCCGCGCCTCGGCCCTGGCATGATGTGGGAACGCGCCACTGAACTCATCGCGGAGCGCGGCGGCTCGGTCGTGCTCAACGCCCCCGTCACGCGCATCAATTGGGAAGTCGGCCGCGTCGTCAGCGTCGAAGCCGGCGGCACGCTGCATAGCGGCGAACACTTCATCAGCAGCATCGCCATCCGCGATCTCATCGAAAGCTTGTCGCCCGCGCCGCCTGAGAATGTCCTGGCCGCCGCCCGCAAGCTGAAGTACCGCGACTTCCTCACCGTCGCCCTCATGCTGCGCGGCACGAACCTGTTCCCCGACAACTGGATCTATATCCACGACTCATCCGTAGCAATGGGCCGCGTCCAGAACTTTGGCAACTGGAGCCCCGAGATGGTTCCCGATCCCGAAACATCCTGCCTCGGCCTCGAATACTTCTGCACCGAAGGCGACGACATTTGGGACGCCCCCGACCACGAACTCGTCGAGCGGGGCAAGAGAGAGATCGGCCAGCTCGGCCTCGCCAATTCCGATGACGTCTTCGACGGCGCGGTGGTCCGCATGAAGAAGGCCTACCCGGTTTACGATGGAGCCTACTCGGCTGCCCTGGCTGAGGTTCGCGAGTTTCTCAACTGCCTCCCAAATTTGCAACTGACGGGCCGCAATGGAATGCATCGCTACAACAACCAAGACCACTCGATGCTGACCGCCATGCTCGCCGCCCGCAACATTCTCGGTGGCCATTACGACCTCTGGCAGGTCAACGTCGATCAGGAATATCACGAGGAAGGCAAGCAGATCACTCTCGAAGAGATCCGCCAGATGGAAGCCACTCAACCTCGCGTCCCCCGCAGGGTCGACGAGTAGCGCCGCTCAGGCCGCCTCCGCCAAACTCAAATCCAGCAGCTTCACAAATTCATCCACGTCACTCTTCGCGATATTCATCGGCGGGCTGATCCGGATCACATTCCCGTAAAGTCCGCCCTTGCCGATCAACAGCCCGTTCCGCCGGGCCGCTTCGAGCAGCGCAAGCGTCACACGCGCCGCCGGCTCTTTCGTCTCGCGATCCTCGACCAGCTCCAGCGCTTGCATCAGCCCCATTCCGCGCACATCGCCGATCAGCGCGTGCTTGGCCTGCAGCTCCTCCAGCTTCCCGCGCAGGTAACCGCCGACTTCAGTGCAGTTCGTCAGCAAGTCCTTCTCTCGGACGTAATCAATCACCGCCTTCGCCGCCGTCGATGTCACCGGGTTTCCTCCGAACGTCGATAGAGTCATGAACTTCATCGAGTCCGCCACTTCCGGCCGCGCCACCGTCAGCCCGATCGGAAAGCCATTCGCCATCCCCTTGGCACTCGTGATCACGTCCGGCACAACGCCGTACTGCTCGATCCCAAACCACTTGCCGCCCGTCCGCCCCCAGCCCGTCTGCACCTCGTCGCTAATGAACAAGCCGCCGTGCTTGCGGACGATCTCTTCAATGATCGAAAAGTACTCCTTGGGCGGCGTGATAAAACCGCCGACACCCTGAATCGGCTCCGCGATGAATCCCGCGATCTCTCCCGTTGTCGTCGTACGAATCAAGTCCTCGACATCCTGGGCGCATTTCACGTTGCACGACGGATACGTCAGCCCAAAAGGACAGCGGTAGCAATAGGCATTGTGCGCGTGAACCACGCCAGGCTGCGGCGCCGTGTTACCCCGCCAGCTTCCCTGCCCCGTCAGCGTCGTGCCCAGCGCGCTGCGCCCGTGATAGGAGTGCCGCAGAGCAATGATCTCGCTGTGCCCCGTATAGCAGCGCGCCAGCATGATCGCCGTCTCATTCGCCTCGGTGCCGCTGTTGGTGAAGAACGACTTCGACAGCGCCCCTTCCGGCGTTACCGACGCCACCGTCTGCGCCAACGCCACCTGCGGCTCGGTCGCGAACAGCGTTGACACATGATGCAGCGTGTCCACCTGCTCATGAACCTTGCGCCGCACTTCGTCGTTCAGATGGCCGACGCTGATCGTCACAATGCCCCCGAAGAAGTCGAGGTACTGTTTGCCATCCGCATCCCAAACGTACTGATCCTTAGCGCGGGCGATAACCAGCCGCTCCTTGAAAAGGTGCATTACCGCCGGAAACAGGTACTTCTCACTCGCCAGAATAATCTCGTCACGGGTCATGAGCCCATTATGACGGGTGGATGCGAGCAGGTAGCCCAGAGGAGCAGCGCTAGCTATCTAATTCCCTGAAGATCTCCAGAAGCGGAAGTTCGATCGCCGGATTCTCAGTGCGCAGGATGCCGTCGAGCACCTCCATCCGTGCGTCTGAAGTGTGAACCCAAACACGGCGGCTTCGTGGGTCGAGCACCCAGCAATAAGCCACACCGAGACCAAGGTAGTCGTTGATTCTTTCGTGAATCTCCGCCTCTCGATCGTCCTTTGAAAGAACTTCGATACAAACAAACGGCGGACGAGTAAAAACAAGTTCAGCGGGACGCTCACCCGTAGTAACACAGATGTCCGGAATGCGATACCGCGTCGGCGAAACCTGAACGCGCTGTTCGACGAAGACGTGAATGCCCAGTCTCCGCCTTCGAGCGTTCAGCCAAGTAGCCAATTCGGTTTGCAGTTCGCTGTGGTCCCTTTCACCCCAGTTGCGCTCCACGACGACGCCGTCGATGTATTCCCGGTCAGGGTGATAGCTCGTCGACCGGTATTCACTTGCGGCGATTAGCGTCCCGCTCGGCATGATCTTATGATACGCGATCTATTCTTTCGTAATCGTCTCATCAAGATTAAGGATCGTACTCGCAACCATCGTCCAGGCAGCCAATTGCTGTTTATCGAGCGCCGAGTCGTAAGGCGCCTCGCCGACCGAGAGTATCGCGTCGGCGGCCTCGGGGTCCTGGCGATACTCCTCCGCCTGCTGATGCAGAAGAGTTAGCAACACGTCTTTCTCATTCGCCGAAGGCTCGCGCGCCGTTGCGCGGAGGTAGGCGAGTGTAAGCCTGCCCGCATCATCAGCCCGTTCTTTCAGAACCCGCTCGGCGAGCGCCCGCGCCGCTTCAACGTACGTCGGATCGTTCATCAGGATCAGCGCCTGCAGCGGCGTGTTCGTGCGCGCGCGGCGCACCGTGCATTTTTCCCGGTCGGGCGCATCGAACGTCGAGAGTGCGGGCGGCGGAACAGTGCGCTTCCAGAAGCTGTACATGCTGCGGCGGTAGAGATCAGGCCCGCTGCCGACCGCATACTCCTGCGCCGTGAAGCGGTCGCCAAACGACATCTCCTTCCAGAGCCCCAGCGGCTGATAGGGATACACACTCGGTCCGCCAATCTTCGGGACAAGTAGGCCGCTCACCGCCAGCGCGTTGTCGCGCACCATCTCGGCCGGCAGCCGGAACCTCGGGCCACGCGCAAGCAGCCGGTTCTCGGGGTCGCGACCCAACACATCCTCCGTAGCTTTCGATGATTGACGATAAGTCGCCGACGTCACAATCAGCCGCTGCATGGCTTTGACATCCCAGCCTGAGCCCATGAATTCCGTAGCCAGCCAGTCGAGCAGTTGCGGGTGACTGGGCGCCTCGCCCTGCGAACCAAAATCCTCCGAAGTCTTCACAATCCCAGTCCCAAAATACATTTGCCAGTAGCGGTTCACGGCCACACGCGCGGTCAGCGGATGCGTCGGCGATACAAGCCACTTCGCCAGCCCCAGCCGATCAGACTCCACATTCGGCGGCAGCGGAGGCAGCACGGCGGGCACCGACGCAGCTACTTTTTCGCCCTTGTTGCGGTAGTCGCCGCGGCCGAGCACGAACGTGTCACGCGGCGTTTCCATCGTGTCCATCACCATCGTTGTCGGGATGCGCTCGTCGAGTCCCTTCTCGCGCCCCTGCTGCGCCTGAAGTTCGGCGTAGGCTTTGCGGTAGCGTTTCGGCGCGTAGTACGTGAGGTAGTAGTCGCGGATCTTGCCGTCCTGCGATTTGCAACGGCTTTCAGCCTTTGATACCTTCCTCGCCGTCACCGTATCGCCTGGCTTCTCCTCCGGCTGATCAGCGAACTTCGCGCAAGGGTCTTCCGGGACGCGCTCAGCCAAAATAGAGCGAATCGGTTCGTACAGAGCCAATGGCGCGACCTCCTCCGCGGCGAGAACGCGATCGTAAATGCGCAACTCGTCGATGTCACCCTTGAAGGGATCGCTGAATGCCCGGTCGCCGATTCCGACAGGCTGCGAATTCGCGATCGAGCCGCTGAGCGCGTCTTGCGTGACCTTCATCGCGGCGCGTTCGCCGTTCAAGTAGACCGCGACTCCGCCGGCCTTCCCTGAGCCGTCGTACGCGACGGTGACGTGATACGAATCGTTCAGCAGTAAATGTTCGGCCGCCTCGAGCACGATCGCGTTACCGGGCCACTCATGAACAAGTCGGACATACAGTATCTGCCCTCGTTTGTTAGCGCCAATCTTTTCGGACTTGCTGAGATACAACTCGAACCCCTGACGACTGTCCGCGTTAGCCAGCTTGTGAAGCAGCGTCCTGGCGAACGGCCGGTCCGCCCTCATCCACAGGCCGACCGTGAACGGACCGTCTCCCAACGCATCCTCGTGGCCGAACGTGAGGTGGGTTTCGCCGCTCAAGCGTACGGCGCGGCCGACCTGCCCATCGTTGTACGTGACCTCGCCGCGGGGCGTTTGTCCGACGTGTCCGCTGACGCTTTCCGCCAGTCCATCCTCAAACCGAAAGTAGGCTTGCAGAGCCTCGGTTGTCGCCGACGGTATCTCCCCGAGCGCCGCCGGGCGCCATGCACGTTCGAGACGATCGATTTCAGGCTTCGGCAGCTTGCGTTTCGTGCGGACGATCTCGCGTTCGACCTTCTTGAGTTCCTTCCTTTCAAGCTTGGTCGGAAGTTGCAGCATCGGGGCCGCATTACCGGTCTGCCCATCAAGCCCTTTTTCAGGGACGGCGTTGAAGAACGCGAAGAAGCGGTAAAAATCGCGCTGCGTGATCGGGTCGTACTTGTGATCGTGGCAACGCGCGCAGCCCATCGTCATGCTCATCCAGACGGTTGCCGTCGTGTCGAGGCGATCGATCACGTACTCGGTGTGATACTCCTCCGGGATCGCGCCGCCCTCGAAGTTGATCATGTGATTGCGATTGAAGCCGGTGGCGATCAACTGTTCGCGCGTGGGTTTCGGCAACAGGTCGCCGGCAAGTTGCTCGACAGTGAACTGGTCATACGGCATGTTGCGATTGAACGCATCGATCACCCAATCGCGCCAACGCCACATGTCGCGGTGAGAATCGATATGGTAGCCGTGCGTGTCGGCATAGCGGGCAAGGTCGAGCCACTGCATCGCCATGCGCTCGCCGTAGTGTGAGGATTTGAGCAGCTCGTCGACACGCTTTTCATACGCGTCGGGCGCGTCGTCACGAAGAAACGAGTCGATGTCCTCGGGCGTTGGAGGCAAGCCGGTCAAGTCAAATGACAACCTACGCAACAGTGTGATCTTGTCCGCTTCGGGCGAAGGCTTGAGACCCTCTTGCTCAAGCTTCGCCAAGACATAGTGGTCAACCGGATTACGCGCCCATGACCCGTTTTGGACCCGGGGCTCGGTGGGCCGCTGCGGCGGCAGGTAGGCCCAGTGGGTTTCCCAGTCAGCGCCCTGCTCGACCCAACGGCGGATGACGTCGATCTCCTCCTCCGTAAGTTTGCGCTCGAACTCCGGCGGAGGCATCCGCGCCACTTCCTGTTCGTGGCTGATGCGCTGATAGATGCGGCTCGCCGCGGAGTCCCCGGGAACGATGACCTGGTAGCCGCCGCGGTCCGCGAAAGCGCCTTCCTTCGTGTCAAGCCTGAGCCCGGCCTGCCGCTGCGCTTCGTCAGGCCCGTGGCAAGCAAAACATTTGTCCGAAAGAATCGGCCGGACGTCGCGATCGAAATCGACCTTGGCTCCAGGCTGATCGGCGTACAAGCAAGAGATTGCGAAAAACGGTACCGCCGCCAGATACCGCGCTAGGGTCCGCACCATGGGAAGCCGCATATCCATCTGAGACTATAATACTCTCCCGCACACCACCCCACGCCCCTAAATCCCCTCGCACCAGCAACCATCTTCTAGCCGAGCCGCGCACGCCAGTAAGCGGTACAAACTCCAGCCAACCGCCTTCAGGCGGTTTCGGCGCGAAGCGCGTGTAGCCCGGTCATTCATGGCCGGGTTCGCGTTCCCGACGCCGTTCCAGGGCGCTTCAGCGTCCTTACCCTTCCCCGGCTTCAGCCACTAAAAGAGAAACCACGCCTCACCCCTCCCGCCTCACCCCTCCCGCCTCACCCCCATCTGCTTCAGATACGCAATCAGCCCATAAGGATCGTCGGTCAAAATACCGTCAACGCCAAGCCCGAGCACATGCCTCCACTCGACCGCATTATTAGCGGTACTCGAAAACACGGTGATCCCCGCCGCTTGCAGATCGCGAACAGCCTCGGCCGTGAGTGCGCTATTCGTCACGAGCTGATGCGTCCCGCCGAAGTCCTTCGCGGCCTGCACCCAGTCCTTGGACTGCCGCCACAGGCTAAGCTGGCAGAGCCGGATCTTTGGGTCGAGTTTTCTCATCTCCCGCAGCGTCCGGTAGTCTCCCGACTGAATAATAACCTGGTCCCTGATGTTGTGCTGCTCGATGACCCGATCTAAGAGTTGAGCGAAGTGGGCAGGCGGCGTGAAGCCCTCCGAGTCATCGGCCGCCATTTTGATTTCGATCAGCAAGTGGACGGGTTGGCCGCCCAGCAACTCGAACACTTCTTCCAGCGCCGGGATACGGGCCCCCTGAGCAGGCTGCCAGTAAGCAAATCCCTCGGGGCGGCGACTGCCGCAATCAAAACGCTGCGTAGCCGCGAACGACAGCGACCGTATAAAAACCTTATCTACCGAGGTTGGCGCTCCAGGCACAAAGCAGTTGTCTGGATTCATCGTCGTATCGTGATTGACGACCAGCCGGTCGTCCGACGTAACACCGACATCGAACTCAATCACGTCGGTTCCGATAGCCGCCGCGTAGCGAAATGCCGGAAGAGTATTCTCAGGCCGCAGCAGCTTCCCGCCCCGGTGAGCGATCACGAAGGGCGCGCCAGTCTGGCCAAAGACGTGAATGGTCTTTCGACCGCCGTTGCCGACTTGGATGGCGACGGTGATTTCGATATTGCTGCCGCTGGCGCTCCCGATGGCCTCGCCTGGTGGGAGAATATCATCGCCGGCCAGGTGTATTTCACGGGCGTGCTCGACGGCGCGTCGTCCATTCCCACCATTACCCCGGGCGGAGTGTTTCAAGCCTACTTGCGGCCGGGGACCGTAGCGGCTACGCAGACCTCTCCCGCCATCCCTCTCGACACGAACCTCGGTCTATCGGTCATGGTTGACGGACGGCCCTCACCCCTGTTCGGTGCGTTTCAGGCCGGCGGCTTCGATCAAGTAAACGGTGTCGCATCATGGGCCACTCCGCCCAACGGACGGGTCACGCTCACCGTTACTCCGGGGGCGAAGGGCGGGACACCGCTTCCCTATTCCGTCCGTGTCACGCCGGCGAGACCGGGAATCTACACCTTCCAATTCGGCGTGGGGCCCGCCGTCGTTCAGAATCTCAGCGACTTCACATTCGCCCAGCCCACAGGTTCGCTCGGGACCGTGAACACGCGCCCGGTCGATCGAGGCGACGTGATCATCGTCTGGAGCAACGGCCTGGGCCCGATCAACGGAACCGTGCCCGACGGCAACGTCCCCGGGCTGGAAACCGCCCTATTAGCGCCGACGAAGAACGTCAAGCTCTTCATCGGAGGTGTCGAGGCGTCGATCATCGGTACACCCGTCCTACATCCGACGCTGGTCGCGCTGTTTCAAATCAACGCCATCGTCGCGCAAGGCATCCCGACCGGCGACCGCGTCCCGATCGTGATCGAAGTCGACTGCGGCGACGTCAACATCTTCCGCAGCCGCCGGGACGTATTCATCGCGGTAAACTAGGCGCCTCGGCTGTCGTTACGGTAGGCCGCACCGCCAGTTGCGCTACCCTACCTGTGCCGGGAGGGCCACAACCTAAATCCCGGATCTATATAATCCAGATACAAGTATCAATGATGGGAAACCTAAACTTGGATCGCGAACGCTAACCTACCAAGACAGGGAGTTCTTATATGACTGAAAATCATCGTATCGGGTCGAACCGGTCGAACCGGTCGAACCCACTCTTCACCCGGCGTGAAATGCTGGCAATGTCCGGTAAGGCAGCTTTGGCCGGCATCACAGCCGGTACTGTTTCGCATGCCGCGGAAAAACGGCCTCGCATAGCCTGTGTCGTCACCTATTGGGCCGCTCCGGGATCACATGCGGATTGGATCATAACCAAGCTCTTAGACGGTTATTGGTGGCAGGGCGCCCATGTGCCGTCGCGGGTCGACGTTGTATCCGCTTATATCCATCAGCTTGACGAAAGCGGATTGGGCCGGAAAGTGTGCGCGGCGAAAGGCATTCCCATCTTCAAAAAAGTCAGTGAAGCCCTCACGCTCGGCGGGGAAGAACTTGCCGTGGACGGTGTCGTCCTAGTCGGAGAGCACGGGATTTATCATGACAATCTCAAGGGGCAGACATACTATCCCCGCTGGTGGCTCTACGAGCAGATTATCCAGGTTTTCGAACAGAGCAAGCGCTCAGTGCCGGTTTTTAACGACAAGCACCTCTCCACCAGTTGGGACGAGGCCAAGTGGATGTTTGACAAATCCCGTGAGCTGGACTTTCCCCTGTACGGCGGTTCCTCCATACCGTTCTACTTCCGCAAGCCCGAGATAGAAATCGACGCCGATACGCCCATCAAGGCATCGGTCGTGGTGGGAGGCTCCCGAGATGCTGGGGGCCTTTTTCATGCCGTCGACGTGCTGCAGTGCTTCGTCGAACGCCGCAAGGGCGGTGAGTCGGGTGTCGAAGCGGTCCAGTGTATTCGAGGAGATGAAGTTTGGAAGTGGACCGAGCGCAACCCTTGGGCAGGCAAGCTGCTCGATGCCATCGGGAAACGCTTCGACTTGAAGCCAGGGCACTTTCGGGAGACGTCCCGCCACGGGCCCTCGGTGACGATCGTCGACTACCGTGACGGCACGAAAGCAGCCGTTTACACGGGGCGCGGTGTGGGGTGGACCTACGCCGGCGACATCGAAGGCCAAAACGACCCGACGATCATCTCGATGCTTGGCTGGCCCGGGCCCTACGCCCAGTACCACGCCGCGAACGCCTTCGAACACTGGCTCGTCGAGATGATGCTGACCAGAAAAGAACCATACAATGCCGAGCGGCTGCTTCTGTCCACAGGCATTGTGTCGTACAACATGGAATCAAACTGGGAGAACGGCCGTCACTCTGACATCGGACGCCGTATCGAGACGCCCTTCATGGACATGACCTACCGCTCGACACGGGGACCGCTCTTTAACACGGGACCACGGCCGCCGGTCGTCCCGTACATACGGGGTTTTGAAAAATAATTTAGGCTTTGGCTAGTTAAGCGATTTATTTCTGCTGCATAGCCCCCCCCCCCGCGGGATGGGGTAGCTAAAGGAGACGTCCCCTTTTCGCCCGGGCTCTGCCTGGGCCGTGCTGCGGCTGCTATGGGGCTCTCTCCCATAATGGCCCAGCGTGCTGGCCTACAACCTCGGTAACCTGTGGCGGCGTCTCGGCCTATCAAGAACTGGTCGCTGACGAGCTTGCAGCACCGCTTGATGAAGACCGGCGGGCGGCTGTCCAGCATGCCAGCTACTACTGGCTGCTGCTGGCCGAGGGGCACCTCAACCGCAGGCTGTTCGCCGACATGCTGCGTCGGATCTGGGCGCTGCCGTTGCCGAGTGGGTAACGGGCGACGGGCTGCGACGGACAAAAGACGCTGGGTTGCTGAAGAGGGAACTACTAGGAGTAGTGTCGGCGTAAAGCCCTCCAGCGAGCTGAAACGCGGCGATCGAGCGGCATTCAGCGATCGAAATGGGCGCGAACGGAGCATCGATTGTGAGAGGAGAACGAAGTCCTTGCATCCAGACTGCGGATTAGCAGCCTGTGGCAGAATACCCTGTTTTCAGGCGGCGAGAAGCAGCGGGGTGGCCAGCGGCGCGCC
>JAQBUE010000176.1 GCA_027624045.1 Acidobacteriota bacterium | reverse complement strand
CCACACCCTATTTCGTCCCCGGCCTCGACCTACCGCATTTCAGGATCATTCTTGGATTGGAAAATGCTTTGCGGCCTCCTCGGTCCTCGGGTGGGCTGTGGGCAAGGCGTGTCGTGCCTCAAAGCTCCGGGCGAGACGGCGGCGCTCGCAAGTTTGTGCTTTCGAACAACTTTCGCCCGCACCGGCTTGCGTCATGCCGGGCGGTGGCCGGCGGCCCGCGATTCCGTATAATTGGGTGTGCCCGTCAATCGTTGCCTCCGAGATCTGGCTGTTTTTTTCGCCATCCTATTGCTTGCCGGCATTGCCTGCAGTTCCGAAAAGTCAGAGGTTCAGATTCGCGAAGCGATTCGCGCGCATCTTGCCTCGCGCACCGATCTCAGCAAAATGGATATCGAGCTCGATGGCGTCGACTACACCGACGACGAAGCTACGGCCCGCGTCACGATCAAAGCGCGGGAAGACGCGAATGCCAAAATGCAGAAGGTCTACCAGCTGCGCAAGGTGGGTTCGGAGTGGCAGGTACAGCCCTCCGATGAGAGCGCGGGACACGGCGCGGCGGGTGGCGGAGGTGGCTCCACGCCGCCCTCGGGCCTGCCCCCTGGGCATCCGTCAGCCGGCGGGACACAGCCGCGGGGTGGTCCACAGATGCCCCCGGGCCATCCGCCCATCGGCGGACAGCCGCCGCCACAACAGCAGCTTCTCCAAGGGGATGCACCCACAGTCAACCAGTAACGCGGTCATCCACTAACGCAGTCAACCGGTAAAAATGAGCGAAGACGTATCACCCCAAAGCAGCGGCTCCACTGCGAGTCGTTCGCACGACCGTTCACGCCGGCTTTTTCGTCAAGCCGAGAAGACGATTCCCGGCGGCGTTAACTCGCCCGCGCGCGCCTTCCGTGCCGTCGGAGGCGACCCGCTTTTCATCGAGCGCGGCGAGGGCGCGCGCATCTACGATGTCGACGGGAATTCCTACCTCGACTACGTTGGGTCGTGGGGGCCGCTGATTCTCGGCCACTGCTACCCGGAAATCACGGCCGCGCTGGAGCAGGTACTCAAGACCGGCACGAGCTTCGGAGCGCCAACCGAGCGCGAAGTCGAGATGGCCGAACTGATTTGCGAAATCGTGCCGTCGATCGAAATGGTGCGGCTCGTGAACTCAGGTACCGAGGCGACGATGAGCGCCATCCGCGTGGCGCGCGGATTCACGGGGCGCGATCTAGTGGTCAAGTTCATCGGCTGCTATCACGGACATGTTGATTCACTGCTCGTGAAGGCGGGGTCGGGAGTCGCGACGCTGGGGATGTCTGATTCAGGCGGGGTCCCTGCATCGTTTTCCTCGACCACCATCCCGCTTCCATTTAATTCGGTCGAGGCCGTCGAAGAATGCTTCGCCCGTTACGGCGAAAAGATCGCCTGTATCATCGTCGAGCCGGTCGTCGGCAACATGGGTTGCGTGCCGCCTGCGCCGGGATATCTCGAAGCACTGCGCGAGATCACCGCGAAGTACGGCGCTCTGTTGATCTTCGATGAAGTCATGACCGGCTTCCGCGTTTCCCGCGGCGGCGCGCAGGAGCTGTACGGCGTGCGGCCGGATATGACGACCTTCGGCAAAGTGATCGGAGGCGGACTCCCGGTCGGCGCCTACGGCGGGCGCAAGGATGTGATGAGCAAGGTCGCGCCGCTCGGGCCGGTCTATCAAGCAGGGACGCTATCGGGGAATCCGCTGGCAGTTGCCGCCGGAATCGCCGCGCTCAAGACCCTTAAGAATTCCCCGGACGTTTACAAGCAGTTGGATCAGCGGGCGGGCCGGCTGGTTGAGGGGGTTCGAAAAGCCGCCGCCGATGCGGGCGTCGCGATGACCATCAACCGGGTCGGTTCGATGTTCACTTTCTTCTTCAACGGCGGACCGGTCACCGACTGGGATAGTTCTTCGAAGAGCGATACCAAACGCTTTGTCTCTTTCTTCCAGGGCATGATCGAGCTGGGTTGCTATCTACCCTGTTCCCAGTACGAAGCGATGTTCCTGTCCGCCGCCCACAGCGATGACGATATCGCCGAAACGATTGCGTCCGCCGGGAAAGCGTTAGGGGCGCTGGCGTCTTAGTCCATACGTCACCCTCGCCCGAAAGCCCAAGAAGGGCCCACCTGTCGCGGAGTCAGAGACGGAAATTTGGACATGATCAGGCGGGAACGGTCACCCTTCCCTGAAATGATCGTCTCTCTTCGGGGATCGTTTCTCCACGTGCCGCCGAGCTCTCCAGGTGCAGCGTGATGGCTTCCTTGACGTTGCGCTCCGTCTCTTCCAGGGTCTCGCCCTGCGTGTGACAACCGGGCAGAGCTGGAACGAATGCAACGTAGCCTCCTTCGGGCGCTTGCCCGTAGTAGACCGAATAGGAGAAGTTCTTGGGGGCCCTGCTCTTCATCAACTTCATTGTAGTAGCGTGGCTCAAGTCAGCAAAGGGATCATCCAGCCGAGCCGTGTTACCCAGCGATTCGAGGGCATCAACCGGCTTGGCCGAAAAGCTCTCTTAGCTTCTCACTTCGAAAGGCGAAGATCTTCTCCACGTCCCGTGCAACGAACAGGCGGTTGATGAGGGCTCCACCGGGAACGGCATAGACGATATGGTCCTCGGCGACTGTCCCTGAGCGCTCTTCGCGGAAGTGGTGCTCGTGCCGCCAGATGCGGTAGGGGCCCCGGAGTTGTTCGTCGACGAACCGGCGGGGAGGTTCCCAGGCGGTAATTTCACTCTGCCAGCGTATGGGCAGGCCGTGGACGCGGAGTCTGTAGTCGATCTTGACACCCTTGCTCAAATCGATAGGGCGTGGTGTCAGCACCTCGAAGCGTAGCCAAGGCGGAGTGAGGATTTCAAGATTGTGAGCGTCCGCGAAGAAAGCGAAGACTTCATCAAGAGGCCGAGGCAGCCAGAGGGAGCTGTGATGTTCAAAGCCTGTCATTGCGCTTGGCGGATCGCGCGAGCTTGGCCGCCGAATTGCACGCCCGGCCCTCAATAAAGCAGCCGCGCCGACGTAGCAGCTAATTCTTGTCCAGGCGGTGGTAGGTGACGTGTATAAAAGCAACGCCTATTCGGTAGAGATCGCGGCCCACTGAGCGGCAGTGTACAACACGTCCGGTTGATTCGACCCGCATCGAGTAGTCTGTGCTCGACAGATCGGCGGTCAGTTCGATCTCTTCCCCAACCGCGAGGGGCATGGGTGTCTGCATGCCGATACCGCCATAACTGAAATCCCACAGCTGGGCGGTGAGGGTTTCCGGCGGAGACGCGCGGCGGACCGCAACTTCCTGCGAGCCGAATTCTCGCGTGCGGGCATGCTGCCGCTTACTGTCCGCGACGCCCGCGAGCTCCAAATTTCGAATCCGTTTGCTGCCTATCACGTTGTGGCGCTGATTCCAACCCCGTGGTCCCATTATGAGGGGTGTCGCGGGCAGGTTCCGGGTACTCGTGTGAAAGAGGGGTGTATGTCAGGTCTATTACTACGGTATCTCGTAGTTGTAGCCGAGTGGTCAAAGCCGAGAGGCCGAGTCGGGGCCGTTGACGGCCGGCTTACCGCTCGGCGCGGTGGGAGCGAGTTGTGCGCGAACGTTCCACAGCCTCAAGCGAAAGATGCCGAGTAGCACAGGTGCACTGAAAACGAGGCCTGCCACGAATAGCGCGAGCAACGCCGCCGCCGTGTCTTCAACCGGAAACGATTCAACACCGAGAGCGATGAGCGCGGCCGGCGGCAGCAGGTAGGCCGCCGGGGCCAGAAAAGAACGGCGAACGACGGTTCCATGCGGTACTTCCAGTTCACGGTTGAAGCGTTGAAAGAACCAGGCTCCGGCTGCAACAGCCGCGAGAGCCGAGCCAGTCGCCAGACCCGTTACGCCGCCTAGGCGATAGCCCGCCGTTGAAAAGACGATGTTGCAGATCGTGCCAAGCATCGCCGACCTGGCCTGGATTCCAGGTCGTCCGATCGCTTGCGATATCAGGCCGCCGAGCGAGAGTGGATTCGTGGTCAGATACGCCAGGCTAAAGATGCGGATCCAAAGAGCCACATCGTCATACCCGGGGCCGAGCCAAAGACGGATCAGCAACGGCGCGGCCGCGGCGACAAACCCGAGTACGGCGAATGACGCGAATGTCAGATACAGCGTGCCCCGCAGATAGAGTTCATGGAGCGCGCGGCGGTCGGCTCGCGCGCTCAAGTCGCTGGCGTAGGGCAGGGCCGCCATCACAAGAAAGTGCGGCAACATGCGCGTCTGCGTTGATACCTGCACCGCGGGTTGGTAGCGGCCCAGCGCGGCGACACCGCCCACAGCGCTCAGGAACAGCCGATCGAATCCGTATGTGAGCAGTTCGCACAGACGCGCCACTTGGATCTTCCAGCCGAACTCGAATAGTTCTTTCCAGACGCTCCAGTGGACATGGCGCGGGGAAACCTGCATGCGATCAAAGAGCCGCAGTGAAACGGCATAGCTGACGGCGGCGACGAGCACCTTGACCACAATCATGCCCACGACGAGTCCGCGAACGCCCCAGCCACCCTCGACAGCCATAACAGCGGCAGCCAGATTGCCGATCGCTGTAACGACGACGAGTTGATTGGATCGGTCCATGCGCTGTAAGCCGTTCGGAATCGAAGAGAATACCGCCAGTGCCAGCGACAAGAACAGTGTGGCCATGACGAAGGTGATGACGAACTGAGCTTCAGCGGTCAGCGATGAAGGGACGGTTTCGTTTCCCAGCCGCTGGAATACACCGAGCAGCGCGGGCCCGGCCCAGAACGACAAAGGCGCGAATAGAACGGCCGCTCCCAGATAGAAGAAGAAACTGGTGCTGATGATGCGAGAGAATTCGAGCGGCTGCTCGTCGAGCTGCGAGTGCGCGATGTGGCGAACCAGGCTGGACTGGATGCCCATATCCGCCAGCGACAGGTAACCGATCAGCAGGTTTGCCAGCGCCCAGAGTCCGAAGCGCTCTTGCCCGAGGTGAGTCAGCAGGTAGGGAGTGAGGAAGAGCCCGACAGCGAGTTGAGCGATCCGGCCGACAAGGTTCCAGAGCGTGTTGTTGATGAGGCGTGTCGGATCAGATCGGCTCACGGTAAGTCTTTGCGGAGGAGTCTTTACAGGCGAGTCTCTAGGGTAAATCCACACCGCGAATCAGCGCCTGGGCCGCCGCGCGCCATGAGAACTTTTGGATGACATGCTCGCGAAGCCGGGCGGCGCGTCGCCGAGCTTCTTCATGGTTCTCGTACACATGGCGCATCCGCGCGCTGAGGTCATCGGTGTCGGGCTCACACCAAGTCAGTTGCTCATTCCACCTTAGCTCGTCTGTCTCGAGGCACCGCCCCACGGGTTGCAGACGATACTCGACGCGCTGAACAAGGTCGGGCAAGCAGTAGTCCGCGGGACCTCCGAAAAGCGGAACGATCAGCGGCAGGCCCATAGCGGCGGCATCAATGATCTTCATGCCAAAGCCTTCGCCTCGAAATGGGGCGACGAAAGCCGAAGCGGCGGCATAGAAGGCGGCCAAGTCATCTTTCGACAGAAAGTTCGCATAGTAAAGGACCTCGGGACCTTGCTCTTGTTCCAGAAACTTCCTCATCAGATCGGTGGTCGCGCCGTAGTCCTTGATAACGAGGCACACGTCGTCGTCGCGGCTAAAGGCGTGTCGGTAGGCATCCAGAAGCAAATCGGTTCCATAGCGGTAAGGGTCGTAGGAGTTGACAACGGCCAGGAAGCGGAAGCTCTTCCGCGTGGCGAGAGGCAGCGCCTTTGGGGCGTTGACGAACTCGGGAGAATAGCCATGAGGTACGACTTCAATGCGCTCGGCGGGTACCCCGAGGTCTACCAATGCGGATTTCGCGAACGTGGAAGGCGTGATCTTGCGGCTCGGGCGAGTGCAAAGTTCAGCGAGCCAGGGGGTCAAGTCTTGCTGTCTCTCAAACGAGAAGTTGGTGACGAAGTACTCGATATCAGGGTTCAGTGAGCGCGCGGCTTCGCGATACTCGGGCCAGTAGTGGGCCCAGGTAAGAGTGTGTCGAGCCTGCGCGGTGTCGTGCTTCCACTCCGCGGGGAGGGAGACACGAGCAGCGACACCCTCGTCCTCGACGGCTTTAGCCAGCGCTTCGCAAACCCATCGAAACGCGTTTTGCTGATGCGGTAACGCAATCACCAGATCGGGTTTCTTGCCGACGGCGGCCCGAGGCGGCGCGGAGGGGGTGGCTGAAGTTCGCATCTTACGGAACAGGAACGGTTCGATTCGAGGCAGCGGTTCGCGCATCGGCCGCGGCTCGAAGCCATGCTTCTCGAACAATGTGTTCCACCATGCGCGGCGCTCGAAGACGATGCCGACAGGCTGCTCCTGTGAAGAATCAAATATCGATTCGGGGTAGGTCGGAATGGCGGCTATGATCCAGTCGCTGCCGAGCCTTCCGAGTTGCTCAACGAAGGTATCCAGTTGCGCAAACGGAACATTCTCAAGCAAGCCGAATAGGCAAAGGCGGCTATGAAGCTGACGAATGCCCCGTAGCGTTTCCAGCTTAATTTCCAGCTCGCCCGCCGGCTCCAGGTCGATGACTTGTCCTCCCTGATAACCACGCCGAGCGAGTTCACGAAGAAACACGCGGCCGCCGCGGCCCATCGCACAGAAGCCGCTTTCTGCTGCCGGGAATGTGTATTGGAACAGTTTGACGCACGACGCCAGGTAGACCCGATCCTCAGCCTGTTGAGGCAGAGCTGACGCCAGGTCTTTTCGATTCTGCTTGCGAAGCGGACCGACATGAGCAAGATGACGTCGAGCCGCCCGGAGATCGCCTCGCAGCACTTCGCGAAACGCTGCCGCGGCGAGAATCAGCCACTTGGCGCGATCGTGCGGGTCACGGCGCGCCAGGCCGAGCAGAACTCGTTCGAAACTCGGTAGTGGCGTCATCAAGCGGCGGATGAGAGTCTGCTGGTTTCCGAGGGGCAACCCACGGTCCGGTTACTTGGCGTCGGACTGCCAGCGCTCACGATGCTGGAGCTCCTTCGCCTTCACGCTGATATGGTACTCATGCACGGCCCGTAGCAAGCAGTAATGCAGGCCGGGAGCGGCGTCGAGAAATCCGCCCCGAACCACGTACATGTAGAGAAACCGCAGCAGCGGCCGCAGCGGCAGCCGAACCCACGCGCGCTTGACGAACCTCTTAATCCGGAGCGATCCGTCCAGGTGCGCATCGAAGCGCAAAGGCTCCTGCCTGTAGCGCCGATACACTTCCGCGTCCCAGTCAGAGTACTGATTGTGCCGCTCGATGTAGCGGTAGAGGTCACGCATGTCGCGGTGCAGAAGGTCGTGCTTGAGGTACCCCACCTCGCCGCGCAAGACCAAGTGTTCGTGGACTTTGCTGTCTCGCCGGGACGGCCCTTGCCGCTCGACTTTCTCATATCGGCCCAGCCGATGCTTGAACAAGCGCAGCGACTAACTCGGATACATGCCGGCGTGCCGCACCCAGCGGCCCATGAAGATGAGCCTGCGATTGACGTAGTAGCCGTCCAGCGCGTCGCCGGCCGAGATGGTTTGCGCGATCTCCGCGGCGAGCTCGTCCGGAACGCGTTCATCGGCGTCGATATACAGCACCCATTCATTACGAAAAGGGAGGTTCTCGAGCGCCCAGTCGTCCTTCGTGCAGGAGCCGTCGAAAACAAATTGCTCGACTCGCGCACCCAGTTTTTCGGCGACCGCCGCGGTGTCATCCGTGGACTGCGAATCGACGACGAACACTTCGTCGGCCCAACGAACCGAATCAAGGCAGTCGGCGATGTTCTCCTGCTCGTTCTTGACGGGGATGAAGACCGAGACTTTCACCGCTGCGCCGTTCATGTTAGGCCGCTACCTCCGCGACGGTGCGAAACACGGTCTCGAAATGGGACGCCCAGTCGAACAGCCGCGCCCGTTCCCGGCCAGCCGCCGCCAGCCGCTGCCTCAACCGCGGATCGCGCGCTAATCGCTCCCACTGGGAGGCCAGGTCAGAGGGGTCCAGCGCCTGGAAATACAGCGCGGCATCGCCGCCGACTTCGCGGTGTGTCGGAATGTCCGAAGCTAAAACCGGCAAGCCCGCCGCCATCCCTTCCAGCAACGTGAAGCTGAAGGATTCGACGTACCCGGCCGCTATCAACCCATCGACAGATGCATGCACTCTCGGCAGATCAGCATAGGGCACATGACCAAGGCACGTAATCTGACTCGCGATTCCCAGTTCGTGCATCAGTTCGTAGGCCTGCGTCGTGTCGTAGCCTCCCAGTTTGAGACCCGGTCTCAGTTCGGTCGTGAGCAGCAGCCGAATATTGAGATCGGTCGTCTTGCGTATCAGAGCCAACGCCCGAAACACGGTCTCAAAGTTGCGGAAATAGTTATAGAAACTCACGATCACGAAGCGCAGCTCGTTCGTTCGAGCGGGCAAGAGTGGAGTGGCCGGCGGCTCGTTCTCGCGGGCCTGATGTCCGAACCACGAAGCGTGCCACCTGCGAGGCGGCGCGCCCAGCGCCCTCGAAAGTGCGTCACCCATGGCCTGAGTCGGCGTGATTACTGCCTCAGCCGCCCGCGCCGAACCGAGCACGAACTCGCCCTTCAGAAGGTGCCGCGGAATCCACCTGAAGTGACGCCGCCGCCAAAGGTCCTCCAAGAAGGGCTGTGAAAAATAGAGTGCGTTCGCGCTTACTAACACCACCGGCACCGGAGAGGCATACGGGCAAAAATTGCCGACACACAGCAGTACTTGCGTGCCCTCCCGCCACAGGCGCCATGGCAATACGACTTGCTCCCACACGAGTCGCCCCAGAAACCCAGATCGAGCCAAGCGGCTGGTACGGATGCGAATGTGCCCAGCCAGATTCTGGAAATCGGCACCGTCCGGCACCCATAGTTCGAACTCATCCCGCTCTCGCGACTGCAGCCAGGCAACCAGATGGCGCAGGTATGTCCGGCCGCCGCCCGCGGTCGACGCGATGGCGTTGATCGCGATCCTCATCAGGTCGAGACCGCCTCCAGCGCCTTACGCACACCATCGACAGCCGTGCCGTAGTTCCAATCCCGGATCAGCTCTCTTGACTTCTCGCCGAAGCGAACCAAGTCAGAGCCGGAAAGGTCGGCGAAGGCCATCAAAGCCGCAGCGATCGAATCGACGCGATGCGGGTCGAACAAGAAGCCGTTCTCATTCGGGCGTACGATGTCAGGCGCACAACCGCAGGCGGTCGAAACGAGAACCGGCAGGCCGGCGGCCATGGCTTCATTGACGACCAGACCCCAGCCGTCCAAAACCGATGGCAGAACCAGGCCGTCCGCCATGGCGTACATCTTCGCCAAATCCGCCTGGGCGCGAAAGGGCGCGAAGAAAACCCTCCCAGGTGCATGTTCGGCAGCGGCGCGTTCAACTTCAGAACGTAGCGGACCGTCGCCCACGAGCAACAGCGACAACTCTTCCCTGTCAGCCAGCTGCATTGCTTCGATCAACCGCGGCAGGTTCTTTTCCTCTACAAATCTCCCGGCAAAGATCAGCAGACGGCCCAGGCCAATGCCCAATTCGGCGCGCAGTTGCGACTTCCGGGAACGCGCCCAATCGGCGGCCTCGATGAATAGCTCATTTTCTACCGCGAACGGCGCAAAGAAGCGGCGCTCGGGAGGAATCCCGTAGTACGCCCAGAAGCGGTTGTTTTCGCTGCCAATCGTGAGCGCGCCCGCCGATCGCTCGGCGAAATAGCGCACGACCCGGCCTCGCGCGGCCACCCAGCGCACCGGCCGATTCCCGCGCCTGGTAACGATCTTGAGCGGAGTATGGTCGCACCGCAGCAGGTATGGGATGCCGTTGCGCCCGGCCCAACGCATCGCGACAAACTGCGAGAAATAGCTGTGCCCGCACACGATTATGCAGGTGGGGCGAAATTCCTCCAAGCGGGCCTGTAGCGACAGGTTCACCGCTCCGAAAACGGGAAGGGAATAAAGGGCTTCGGGCGTGAGACAGGGAACGGCCTCGCCTTGGTACTCTCCGTCTTTCGCCCAGCTACGCAACGAATCTCGCGAGTGCAGATAGAAGACGCGCAACTCGATGCCGCTGGTTGCCGCCAGACGCGCGAAAAAAGGTTCCCGATAAGGGGCGAATGCGACGGCGATCACCGCCAAGCGCGCTGTTTGATTCATGCCTTCGTACGCGCCTTCGACCGGAACCCTCTCGATCAGTTCCATCAGTATCGCGGATTCAGACCTTCGACCTTCGACTCCGGCGGGTGTGTTCGGCTCAATTCGAATATGCTCCAGAACGCGACCAGCAAAATGAGCAGCGCCTGGTGCCGAACCACAAGTGCCTCGAACCAGGGGCTTACACCGCCCGCGTCAAGAGTCTGATTGAGATAGGCGGTGCCAGGAAATGCGAACGGAAGCAGCAGGAACCCGATTGTGACGGCGGCCCTCCGCTGGATTTCCCAGAGATGGATCGCGGCGGCGACTGCCACGAGCAAGATCGATGCGTCATAAATGCGGTGATAAACCGCCAGACACGGGAAGACAATGGCCAGAACCCAATAGTAAGCTTCCCCTGGATCACGCCCAATCCTTCCACGAAAGTGGTACAGAGCCCACGCCATAAAGAGAAGCAGCAGGCCGTTCAAGCCATCGGTCAGCAGCGGCGGGCCATTCCACGAATGCAACCAGGACCTGAGGTTGATGAGATCGAAACGCAGGGGATTCTGGCGGCTGTCATCGGCATCACCGCCAGGTACCTGCACGTCGCGAATGGCGCTGACGTAGTGCTGGCTACCCTCGATCACCCCGTATCGCGACAGAAAAGGAAGCCAGGTGATGACGGCGACCACGGCCGCGAGGGCCGGGACACGCCAGCCGCCTCGGACGAGAGCGATCCATACGGCGGGCACGCCGAAAGAGGGCTTAATCATCAACAGGCCCAGGGCGAGAGCGGAGGCAGTCACGCTCTGCTCCCTGAGGTAGCAGAGCAAGGCAACCGTCGATAAACAGAAGAAGATTGCCGGCTGGCCATGGCTAACAGCCTGTGGTGGAAGTCCCACATTGAAACAAGAGTCGATAAACT
>JAQBUE010000175.1 GCA_027624045.1 Acidobacteriota bacterium | reverse complement strand
CGCTGGCCACCCCGCTGCTTCTCGCCGCCTGAAAACAGGGTATTCTGCCACAGGCTGTTAGCCCGTCCTGAGTAGGTGTCTCGTGGTCGCCGCATAGGTGTGGGGCAAGGGATGCCGGCGGGGTACGGCTTTGAGTGGCGGACGGCGAAGAGGTATTTGGGCACGCGCCGTGCCCCCAAGCGCTGCCCGTCCTTCCAGGTGGTAGCGCCGAAACGCCCCGTTTTGGTGAGCGGTACGCCGCGGGGCACATCGTTGAGCAGGGGCGCGATCTCTTCGTGAGTATCGTGACTGGGAACGAGCATTCTGCCCGTGCGCTTCGGCGTTCCGCCGGAGATCAGCGTCCTGCAGCTGCGGGCCAGGTAACCCGCCAACGTCCCGCCAAGAATGGGCGCTGAGCAAAATATTCCATTTTTCATAGATCTTGTTGCTAGAATGGTGGGCGAGTGCCCTAGGAGGCCCCAATGCCCTTTGATCGACGTGAGTTCCTTGCCGCCGGAGTAGCGGCTGCAACGGTCGCCTGTAGTCAGAAGGTCGAAGACAAGCAAGCGGCCGCTTCCGCCGCAAGCTCGTCAGGCCTCAAGCACGGTATCCCCGGTCCCTATCCTGGCCGCGTGGTCGCCATCGAGCATCCCGGCAGCATCATCTCCGGCGCATATCAGGCCGAACCAGTCCGCCAGATGATGGAGCGCGGCATGCTGGAGTTAACCCATGCGGAGAATTGGGCCGATTCTTGGCGCCAGTTTTTCGAGCCCGGCGACGTCGTCGGCATCAAGGTCAACCCCGTCGGCCAGCCGCACGTCATGTCCGCCCCCGAGGTCTTGCACCCCATCATTGACGGCCTGGAACAAGCGGGCATCAAGCGCAAAGATATCATCGTCTACGACCGCTACCACGACCAATTCCTCAGTGCCGGTTTCGATAAATGGCTCCCCGAGGGCGTCCGCTGGATGTCGGCATCGGAGAAATTCCTCAACATCCAGATGGATATGGAGGGCTACGACCGCGACGTCTACATGGAGATGCCGCTCGTCAATCCGGAGTGCAAAGCCGAGTACAGCCTCAACGATCCTCATGTGCGGCGTTCCTACGTCTCGAACTTCTTCAGTAAAGAGATCAACAAGATGGTCAACCTCTGCGTGCTGAAGCATCACCAGTCGGCGGGGGTAACACTGGCGCTGAAAAACCTCTCCCACGGTCTGGTCAACAACGTGAACCGTAGCCATGCCTCGACCACGGCGAACGCCTGCGGAATCTTTATTCCCGCCGTCGTCGACCTGCCGATCGTGCGCGAGAAGGTCGTTTTGAACATCCTCGACGGCGTTAAGGCGGCGTATCACGGCGGGCCCGGCGGCTCGGTCGGCAAGTATTCCTGGGAACACAAGACAATGTACTTCGCCACCGACCCTGTCGCTCTTGACAAGACGGGCTGGAAGGCGATTGATGCCAAGCGCGCTGAAGTCGGTGTTCCTTCGATCGCGCTGCTGAAGCCCGACGAAGATAGCCGCTGGCTCAACTGCCACGTTGAACACATCGAGCTCGCCGGCAATTTTGGCCTCGGCGAGTTCGACGACGAAAAGATCCGCGTCAAGCACATTAACCTCGGCTAGGAGTCCGTCCGGCGGAATTGGCCACGACAGCGGATTCACCCTGCGGGAAAGGTGGGGGCACAGTATGCTGTTCCCGAGCCCCAACCGACGCCGCCCAGTTACCGCGGTCGGTCATCTCCAACTTCAAACCTTGGGAATCTTGCGACCCCTGCGGTTCTCGTGCATCTAAGAAGGAAGAATCACCCCTTTCTTGACTGAAATAGTAGGGATTCCCTACGATCAAGACGAGGGGCTCAAAACAGTCGGAATTCGCTCTTCGAGGGCGTCGCGTCCGATGTCCGCGGGTAGAGTTGTCTACAATGGCACGAGGTCTTGCAATGTCGAGGGAAGCGATCAGGGCGGAGAATGACCTGGATGACGCCGACGCCATGTCGGTGCTCAGCCACGTCGGCAACACCCCCCTGATACGCCTGCGCCGCATCGGCAAGGACTTCCCTGGCGTCGAGATCTATGCCAAGGGCGAAGGATTTAACCCCGGCGGCTCGGTCAAAGACCGTCCAGCCCTCAGCATGATCCGCGACGGCGAGCGCACCGGAAAGCTCAAGCCCGGCGGTACGCTCGTTGACTCCACCAGCGGCAATACCGGAATCGCCTATGCCATGATCGCGGCGGCCAAGGGCTACCACGTCAAGCTGTATCTGCCCGCGAACGCCTCGCCCGAGCGGAAGCGCATCCTCAAGGCCTATGGCGCCGAAGTCGTTTTGACCGAAGCCGCCGAGGGCTCCGACGGCGCCATCCGAGCCTGCCGCGAAGAGTATCGCCAACACCCCGACAAATATTTCTACCCGGATCAGTACAACAACCCGGCCAACTGGCTGGCGCATTACGAGGGGACCGGTGTTGAAATCTGGAACCAGACCCGCGGACGCGTCACGCATTTCGTCACCGGTCTGGGAACCAGCGGCACCTTTATGGGCGTCGGCAGGCGGCTGCGCGAGTATTCGCCCGGCGTCAAGCTCATATCGATGCAGCCCGCCACCGGCTTCCACGGTCTCGAAGGTCTCAAGCATATGGAGACCGCCATCGTGCCGGGCATTTATGATGAAGAGCTTGCCAACGAAAACATAGGCATCGAAACCGAGGATGCCTACAAGCTCGTTAAGCGGCTCGCCAAAGAAGAAGGTTTGCTGGTGGGCATCTCGTCGGGAGCGAACGTTGCGGCCGCGTTGAAGGTGGCTGCGCGGATCGGTGAAGGCGTCATCGTCACCGTCCTTTGCGATGCGGCGGATAAGTATCTCAGCGAGCACTTTTGGGACGAAGAATGATTCAGATCAAGCAGCAGCCCTGGACCGAGATGGTCGCTCACGCACAGCAGATCTATCCCAACGAGTGCGTCGGCGTCATGCTCGGTCGCAGCCAGGACGGCACCAAGACCGTGACCGAGGCGCTGCGCATGGAGAATGTGCATGATGGCCCGCAGTCGGCGCGGTATGTGCTCGACCAGAAGGCCTTGCTGGCCGCCGACTCCGAGGCCCGCGCCCGCAAGCTCGAAATGATCGGCATCTATCATTCGCATCCCGATTGCGATGCGTATTTTTCCGAGACGGATCTAAAGAACTCGTGCCCCTGGTACTCGTTCGTGGTCCTCTCGATCAAGGGTGGCGCATTCGATCACGCCAACAGTTGGCTGCCCGACCCGGACCAGACGTCCGCCGCAAAAGAAGATCTTGAATACGGAGACAGTAATGGCTAAGATTCTCATTCCTACACCGCTTCGCCAGTATGCCGGCGGCCATGACGCCGTCGAAGTCGAAGCCGCCACCGTGGGCGAAGCCCTCGACAAGCTCACGGCCGAGCACGCCGAGCTGCGCCGGCATCTGTTCAATGACGAAGGCAAGCTGCGCAGCTTCGTCAACGTTTACGTCGACGACGAAGACATCCGCTATCTCGATAAAGAGAAGACCAAGCTTTCCGCCGACACAACCGTCAGCATCGTGCCGTCGATCGCGGGCGGTAGCGCCGTAGCCGCGCCCCCTGCCGTCGCCCTCACGAACGAAGAGATCCAGCGCTACAGCCGCCACCTGATCATGCCCGAAGTCGGCATGGAAGGGCAGCTCAAGCTGAAGCAGGCCAAGGTGCTGATGATCGGCACCGGAGGCCTCGGCGCGCCGCTCGGGCTCTATCTCGCCGCCGCGGGTGTCGGCAAGATGGGTATCGTCGACTTCGACGTCGTCGACGCATCCAACCTGCAGCGCCAAGTCATCCACGGCACCAAAGACATCGGCCGGCCTAAGATCGACTCCGCCGCCGACCGCATGCACGACATCAATCCCAACGTCGAGATCGTCAAGTACGAGGTCGCGCTCAGCAGCGCCAATGCCCTCGACATCATCAAGGATTACGATGTCGTCGTCGATGGCACCGACAATTTTCCGACCCGTTATCTTGTCAACGATGCCTGCGTTCTGCTCAACAAGCCGAACGCCTATGGCTCGATCTTCCGCTTTGAAGGCCAGGCGACCGTCTTCCATCACGACGGCGGCCCCTGCTACCGTTGCCTCTATCCCGAACCGCCGCCGCCGGGGCTCGTCCCCAGTTGCGCCGAGGGCGGTGTGCTGGGCATCCTGCCGGGCCTCGTCGGCCTCATCCAAGCCACCGAAACGGTCAAGCTGATCCTGGGCAAGGGCGAGACGCTCAGCGGGCGGCTGATTCTCTACGATGCTCTGACGATGCGCTTCCGCGAGCTCAAGCTCCGCCGGAACCCGGAGTGCCCGGTCTGCGGCGACAACCCGACCGTCACCGAACTGATCGACTATCAGCAGTTCTGCGGCATCCCGCAGCAGCAGAAAGCGGAGGCCGCCGCCCAGGGCGGAATTCCGGAAATCTCACCGACCGAGTTGAAGTCGAAACTTGACGCCGGTGAGAACATCTTCGTGCTCGACGTGCGCGAGACCCACGAGTTCGACATCTGCCGTCTCGACGGTTCGACGTTGATCCCGCTGGGCCAGCTCCTGAGCCGCGTCAACGAACTGAACTCGGCCGATGAGATCGTCGTCCATTGCAAGTCGGGCATGCGCAGCGCCAAGGCGGTGGGCTTCCTGCGGACGGCCGGCTTCCGCAAGGTGAAGAACCTCGCCGGCGGCATCCTAGCCTGGAGCGATCAAGTCGACCCCAGCGTCCCGAAGTACTGACCCCCGTTTGCCCTGTTGCTTTGGGTATGGTTCCGGGGGGCCGGCGATGCGGCTGGTTTAGTTGCCTGGGTTGAGGTTTTGGAGGCCCAACTCGTCACTTGCGTTCGGGGCTCGGAGGGCGCTTCGGCGAAGACGATGCGGATATACTTGATGGCGAGTCTTGACAGATGCCTTAGCGCCTGAGCGGCCCGGTGATGGCCCGACGGCTTACCTCATAACATTTGCCCGCCTCGCACGTCCGTTCGAACCACGTACACGGCAGTACGAGATATCTCTGGCAGCCGCGTCAATCAGCAGGGTCGGCCGATGGCCGTTTACCGCAATCCGGAACCTTGGGAGGCAATCGGACCGGCAAAGTAGCGCCCTCCGAGCCCAGAACGCCAGTGACGGGTTTAGCGTGTAGTGTTGCCGGGGGCAGGGATTTTGATGGGTTATCCGTGTTGCTTTGCGTATGATCGCAGGGGCCGAAAGGGCTGAGGCTATCGGGCAACGGAGCTTGACGGTCCTTGAATCTACGCTCTCCGGTGCCGTATCATCCTCACTAACCATCTCGCTCGCCGCTCACTCGCCGCCCGGAGATCCACATCATGAACCGTCGCCAATTCCTCACATCCGCCGGACTCGGACTCGCCGCGTCTTCGCTCGCTCCCGCGCAGCAGGTCGGAGACACGATCCGTTTCAATCATCCGCAACTGGAAGGGACGGCGCACCGCGTTGTCTGGGGGCGCAACGGAGCGGTGGCGACCGCCGATCAGCACGCTTCTCTCGCCGGGCTGCGCATGCTCATGAATGGCGGCAATGCGATCGACGCCATCGTCGCGGCGGCGGCAGCCCTGAATGTCGTCGAGCCATACATGTCGGGCATGGGCGGTTTTGGCGGCTTCATGCTGATCTACCTGGCTGCCGAAAACAAAGTCGTCGGACTCGACCTGATGGGCAAGAGCCCCTCCGCCGCGCGGCTCGACATGTTTACCGAAGCGGCTTGTGACCAGGGCTATCTCGCCCCGATCGTTCCCGGCGCCTTGAAGGGCTGGGCGGCGGCGCTCGACCGCTACGGAACGAAAAGCCTCGGCGACTGCTTTGAGCCCGCCATTGAACTGGCCGAACGCGGCTTCGTCGTCTCGCAGTACGACGAGTTGTCCATTCGAGGCATGGCCTCCAAGATCGGCGCCTTCCCGACTTCCGCGCGGGTGTTTCTGCCTCACGGACGTCCGCCTCGCATGGGAGAAGTCATCAAACAGAAAGACCTTGCACGCAGCTTTCGGCGCGTCGCACTGCACGGAGCGGATGATTTCTACAAGGGCGAGCTCGCGAGCGAAATCACCGGTTTCTTCCAGCGCAACGGAGGCATCCTTCTCAAGAGCGACTTCGAGAACTTCGATGTCCGTTGGCGCGAGCCGATCACGACCGACTTCCAGGGACACAAAATCTACGCCATGCCGCCGGGGTCCTGCGGCCTGACGATGTTCCAAATCCTGAACATCATGGAGGGCTTTGGACTCGACAAGATGGATCTCTATTCGACCGAGTTCGCGCATCGCTGGCTCGAAGCGGCGAAGCTGGCCCTCACTGACGATGACCGCTACAACAGCGGCAAGGAAGATGCCGGCGTTCCCGTGGAGCGACTCATCTCGAAAGCCTATGCCGCTGAACAGCGCAAGAAGATCGATCCGCGCAAGGTTGCGGCGTTTCACGGAACGCCGCTGTCAACCGTTGGAACGACGAGCCTCGCCGCCGCCGACCGTTGGGGCAATGCCGTCGCGTTCACGCAATCACTCGTGAGCGGATTCGGCAGCGGTGTGATCGCGGGGGACACGGGTATCTTTCTCAATAACGGACACCGCTACGGCTTCGTCCTCAGCCCGAGCGACCACGTAAATCTGCTCGAGCCCGGCAAGCATGCCAAGGGTGTGATGACACCGGCGCTCGTGATGAAGGGCGACAAGCTTGTGATGGCCGTCGGGGCGGCGGGCGGCTATACGATTCCGCAGACTGTCGGGCAGGTGATCACGAAAGTTCTGGGCTATGGCATGAATATTCAGCACGCCATCGCTTCGCCCCGTATGTTGATCAACCGCAGCGGCGGTCGCGCGCCCATCCCAACCGATTCGCAGAGCTATCTCGAAGTTGGCTTCCCGGCGAACGTCTTCGATGAACTGCGCGCCATGGGGCACAATCTAGTTGCACCCGGCAATGCCGGCGGCGTCCAAGGCATCTACGTCGATCCCGAGACAGGGTCACTTGCCGGCGGCGCCGACCCGCGCCGAGACGGCCATGCCCTGACCTGGTGAACGATACGCAGGGCGGGCTGTGGGCTGCGTCTTCGCTGTTATGATCGTACGAGCAAGTACGGGCAAAATAGCAACGCAAATTCACGATTTTCCACCCTTCCAGCCGCTGCGCGAACGCGGCGTCGATTCCTGGTTTTACTGATGCAAGACACTCCCGCGGGCAGTCGTGCCGAACGCTTTCTGCGCCGCACGCCACTAGTTGCTCTCATCTATTTGGGCCTGGCGGTCGCGATGACGTGGCCGCTTGCCGCCGACTTCGCGGGCTCGGTACCGGCTGGGGCGGGCGATCTGTGGCAGAACTATTGGAACTTCTGGTGGTGGAAGACCGCGCTGCTCGAGATGGGGCAGCACCCTTACTACTGTCCGCTGATCTTCTTTCCGACCGGCGGCAAGCTGATCTTCCATACGCATTCCGCCTTCAACATGCTGGTCGCGCTGCCGATCACGGCTACGCTCGGGCCGGCGGCCGCTTACAACTTCTGTATTCTGCTGGCGCTGTGGCTGTCAGGCTTTGGGATGTATTTGCTGCTGCGCGAGCTGACGGCGGAGGCGCGGGGCGCATTCCTGGGCGGATTGGTGTTCGCATTCTTTCCGCAGACGATGGAGCAGATTTTCGAGCACCTGAATCTGATCACGCTGCAGTTCATTCCGCTCACGATGTTCTTCTTCATTCGTCTGACGCGGCGCGGAGGCGTGCGGAATCTTGCGGGCACTGGAATATGCTTCGCTCTCAACGCCCTGTGTGGCTGGCACCTCGGCCTGAAGCTGACGCTCGTATTGCTGCCGCTTGCCATCCTGCACCTCGCCCGGCCCGTCCGGCCGCGGCGCGTGCTTTTGCGGGACTGGACGCTGGCGGGCTTGCTCGCACTTCTCTTCATGCTGCCGTTGCTGGCGCCGGTCGTGGTCGAGATGGCCAGCGTCGAGGACGACTACTATCGCAAGCCTCCACAGAATCTCGGCGTTGAAGCGCCGTATGTCTTTGTTCCACACTATGGGCATCCGTTGTGGGGCGGCGCTGTCTCGGCGGCCTATGTTGATCGGCCTTATGCGGCGCCGGGTTACGTTTGCTACTTGGGATTCGTGCCGCTCGCGCTCGGTCTGTGGGCGCTGCTCCGCCGTAAGTCGGGGTCGGTGTATTGGTCACTCTTTGTTCTGGGCGCGATTGTCATAGCTTTGGGCCGCCATCCTTTTTGGGGCGGGGAAGTGGTGGAAAGCATCACTCTGCCCTTCTATCTCCTCGAACAACTCCCGGTCTTTGACTTGATGCGCGTAGCGAATCGTTTCATGATCCTTGCCTCTGTCGGACTCGCTGTCCTGACGGGCCTGGGCTGGTCAGCGATTCGCAAGAAGGCGGATTGGAGGTTCGCTGTCCTGGCGTGCGCGATTCTTTTTGAATATTCCTGGTGGCCGTATCCGACCCGGCGCGTGGAAACGTCCCCGGTCTACGAGCAGCTCATTGGCGGTGCCGATGACGGAGCGATCTTCAACATCCCGTCGAACCAGCGCAGCCGCTCAGGCCATAATCTGGTGGCGCAGACCGTTCATGGGCGTGCCATCAATGGCGGCTACGTTTCAACGTCCGCGCCACGCGCGCAAGCATTCATCGACAGCCATCCCGCGCTAGCCGATCTGGACGGCATCCCGAAGCTCGAAGGGCCTGTGGATACAGCCGCGCTGAATCGCCTGGGCTTCGAGTTCGTCGTGATCCATAAGTCCCGCCTGAACAGCTATCGGGATCGTATTCTGGCCACAGCCGACCGCAACGACATCGTGCTGACGAGAACCCAGTCGCGGCTTGGCGATATGCCCGACGAGATCTACGAACGGCTGCGCAATGAGCTGAGCGCGAGTTGTGGCGACCCTCGCTTCGAGGACGACGCAATCGTCGTGTTCTCATTGAACGGCTGCTCGACTCAGTGATTCGGCTCAGTGATTCGGGATGTTGCGCGCTAAGAAATAGTCATTCCGCGGCGGCGCTGCGTTTTGCCGCAATGTAGATCCAGGCCATGACTGCCGCGAGCGCGGCTACCGAGAGCGCGTTGCTGTCAAGCAGGGGAATCGGCAGGTTGAATCCCGCGGTTCGTGGCACGGCGATCACAATCCCGGCAATGGCTTCACCGGCGATGAAACCGGAGCTGATGAGAATGGCGGTATGGTTGGCCGCCGCGACGGCCTTCGGGCCTTGCTTGGCGAGAGACCGCGCGAGACCCCAACTGAGCAGGCCTCCGGCAAAGATGGGCGTCGAGAGAGAAAGCGGCAGATAGATTCCCACGGCAACCGGCATCACATGGGCGCGAAAGCGGCTGCCGCTCTTGCGCAGCATCTCGTCGGCTACGATCAGCGCGACGCCGATGCCCATGCCGATGACGATCATCGTCCAGGGCATCACGCCTCCGCCGAAAAGCGCCTGCGCGATGCTGGCGAACAGCGTTGCCTGCGGTGCGCGCAGCGAGCCTTCCACGCCCGTCCCGATGCCGTAACCTTGATGCAACAGCGTTAGAATCGGGGCGATGATCAACGACGGAAGCAGGACGCCGATGAACTGAGCCACCTGCTGCCGCCAGGGGGTGGCCTTCAACAGAAATCCGGTTTTGAGATCCTGCGACGTATCACCGGCCGTCGCCGCGGCGCAGCAAACCACCCCCGCCACGCCCAGCGCGGCCAGGATTCCCGTTGTGCCCGTCATCCCCAGCAGTAGCAGCACGACGGATGAGAAGATCAGCGCGCAAATCGTCATGCCCGAGATGGGATTGTTCGAGCTGCCGACCAAGCCGACGATATAGCTCGACACCGCAACAAAGAAGAATGCCGCGATGACCATCACCACACCCGCGACAATCGCCACGGTCATCGAACCGGTAATCACGCGGTACAGCCCTATCGTCGCAACCGCGGCGAGCACCAGAATCACCGCGCTTACTGATGTCGGCAGGTCCTGATCGGTTCGCTCGCGCGCCGCGGACGCCTGGGAGCGAAAACCACTGAACGCTTCGCGGACGCCCTTCATGATCCCGCTGCGAATCCGGATCATTGACCACAGCCCGCCGATAATCATCGCTCCGACGCCCATGTAGCGGATCTGCCCGCTCCAGGCGTCCCAGGCGGCATCGAGCACATCGCCTTCGGGCAGCGCGTTCACGGAATAGTACAGCGGAATCGATACGATCCAGCCGATCGCACCGCCCGCGAACACCAGCGCCGCGACCTCAAGACCCACGATCACGCCCACGCCCAGCAGAGCCACCGAGACATCCGTCCCGAAGTAGAGCAGTGTGCCGCCGACACGGATCGCGCCCTCCACCACCGCCCGCATCAGCGCCACGACGCCGATGCCTGCCTTGAACAAGGCTCCGACAATGACCGCGATCAGGATCTGGATGAGCGAACGGCCACCTTCTTCGCCGGCTTCGAGAACCTGGGCGCAGGCCACGCCTTCCGGGTAGACGAGGTCTTTGTCGTCTTCGTTGACGATCAGCGTGCGGCGCAGGGGAATCATGAACAGGACGCCAAGCACGCCACCCAGCAAGCCGATCATCGTGACTTGCCAGTAGTGGAAGTGCGTCCACACGCCGCTGATGATGAGCGCCGGAACCGTGAAAATGATGCCCGCCGCCACCGATTCTCCGGCGGATGCCATCGTCTGCACAATGTTGTTCTCGAGAACTGTTCCCCGCCGCATCACCCCGCGCAGAATGCCCATCGAGACGATCGCTGCGGGAATGCTGGCCGACACCGTCATGCCCGCGTAGAGGCCCAGGTAGGTGTTCGCGGCCGTCATGACCGTGCCGATCAGCAGGCCGAGCACGATGGCTCGCCCGGAGAGTTCGACGGCTTGGCTGTGGGCGGGTGTGGTCGTGGGCGTTGGCAAGAGCGAGCCTTTGCGTGAAGTCACATTGTAGGAGACGCGGCCTTGCGTCTTCGCCTCAAACTCCGTCCTTCAAGGCCCCCTGGCTGGAGGCCCAAGCGAAGGCGCCCACCTCCGGCACGGACTGCTAAGGCGCACTACGAGTAGCAAAGGTCGCGGAGCTGTTGTCAACGCAATTTAGAAAGATCCCCTGATTGAGCAAAGTAGAAC
>JAQBUE010000174.1 GCA_027624045.1 Acidobacteriota bacterium | reverse complement strand
CCTATGAATAAAGACGCTGAAGGCCGCTGGAAGGTCGGGATGACGAAATCAAATTGGAAATGCGGGTTTAACAATGACGCCGCTGGGCGTGCCGGTCTGAAGATACGGTCCACGGGTTACTGACTGAGCCGGCGCTTGTGAAAACCCGCCGAGCAACACGGAGAGAACGATCAGATAGAAAGAGACGCAGCCTCGACGAGAGAACTTCTCCATCTTGTTCACCTTTATTCACCCAACTTCATTTATCAAAGACAATAAGATTCGAGACGGCGGGGAGGAAGCGAAGCGTCTCTATTGAATCGTATCAGCGGTTCGCTGAACGGTCCATAGGACGATAGTCGTAGTACGTCGTAGAGCGCCCCGTGATCAGCGGCGGGTGCGAGTTAAGTCCGATCAAAACTCGGAACGGTAAGCTGCTCGCCGTTACGCCGCGACGATTCATGCGCCACGATGCCAGGTACGGTCATCGCCAGCGATTCGTAAACATCGATCACCGGCTCGCGGTCTTCGGCCAGAGCGCTTACAAATTCTGTCGTCAGAAAGGCATGGCTGCCGCCGTGACCGGTCGAGTGCCGCATTGCCTCGGGTAGTATGTCGCTGTTCCAATAGTCAGGGATCAGCTCCGGCCGAGGCGTGCCGTGTCTCGGATGCCACATGTCGGGATGAAAGCCCTGCTTGGCCATATAGAGCGATCCCTTTTCGCCGAACCATTGCGCACGCTCGCCGCCGGCCGCGATCTGTCAGAACACATTGCAGCGCACCATGTTGCCGCCAGCGGTCCGCATCGAAGCGAATTCGTTTGAGAACGGATTGTCGTAGGCATTCGCCCGAAGCTTCTCCATCAAGGCCGGGTCGCCCCACCCGAGTGACGACACGCTGGCTATGCGCTCGCCCGTTACGCCCACGATCAGCCCAAGCGAGTGCGTCGGATAGAGCATCGGCGGAAAGCCCTGTCGCCAACTGTTTGAGCCATCCGGGTTGTAGTAGAGAGATGTCTTGTCGGCGACCATCTTGTCGCGTTCACCGTCGTGGTAATACTCGAGTTCGCTGTAGAAGATCTTCCCGAATTCGCCGGCCTGAAACTTCCGCCGCGCGTAGATACAGGCCTGTCGGTAGTAGCTTGTCTCGGCCATCATATACCTCAGGCCGGTTTTCTCCTTGGCGTCCCGCAATTTCTCGGCGTCCTCAAGCGTCAGGCAGGCCGGTACCGCCGAGATCACATGCAGCCCGCGGTCGAAACACATCAAGGCGTGCTTGACGTGGTCGGGCGCGCCGCTGAAGACCGCCACGGCGTCAATGTCGTTGGCGCGGGTGCGCAGCAGTTCCTCAAACGAGTTGTAGACGCTGTCACAACGGTACGTATCGCGCAGCCGTTGCCGGCGTAGCGGGTAAAGATCGGTCGCGGCGACCACTTCGCAGTTCGGGTGCTCATGCCACTGAAAGTTTGTTCCGAACCCACCGCCGAGAACGGCGATACGGATTTTCTTCCGGCCGTCGTCCGAGACCGGCGGAGCCGCCGATGCCGTTGCCGCGACGGTCATGAGAGAACCGATGAAACCTCTTCGAGTGGTCATGGATTCCTTTCCTCGAGCATGCCGTTCATTTCTTAGGGGGGCGGCTGGGACGCATCTCCACCTGGCTCACCAAACTTCGCTCGGGCATCATCAGCAAGTGCAGCACCGTCTCCGCGATGTGCTCCGGCGCGATCTTCCAATCAGCCGCCGGGCGGTCCGCGCCGCCGAACTTCGTATCGACGCTGCCCGGCATGATCGTGCTGACGCGGATCTTGTCGTGGCGCAAGTCGAGCATCATTGCTTCACTGAGACCTCCCAAGCCGAACTTCGAGGCGCAGTAGGCCGAGGCGCCGGCGAAGGCGTGTTTTCCCGCCAAGCTTCCGATGTTGATGATGAATCCGCCACCACCCTTCTTCATGAGCGGTATGGCTTGGTGGCAACAGTAGAAAACGCCGCTGAGGTTGGTGGCGATAACTTCATCCCACGTCGCCGGATCGATCTCTCCGATGGGTGCGAAGCGGCCGACACCAGCGTTATTGATCAAGAAATCAATACGGCCAAAGGTTTCATCCATGAACTGGAACAGCTCGGCGACCTCCGCGAAACGGCCGACGTCACATACCCGCCCTTCGACCCTTCCGAGGGGCCGCAATTCATCGAGCGCCTCGTCCAGCGATTCTTGCCGGCGCGCGCAGATCACCACCGAAGCGCCCTCGGCGAGCAATGCCTTCGCGACAGCCAGTCCGATGCCGCGGCTGCCGCCGGTGACGAGCGCCACACGCTCATTGAGTTGAGAACTCATCGTCTATTTCCCTCGTAATGTCTTTCGTAATGGTAGGGCGACGCGCTGGGCCGCGCGGCCTTCGGCGTAACATGGCTGACGCGCTCCCGCTACAATATCAATCCTTGACGCCGACTGAAACCGTGCCTGACGAGACCGACTCGACCGACTCCGCGAATCTGAAGTCTTTGCTGGACCCTGCTATCGAGAATCTCCGCCGCGACATTGAGGCACAACTTGAAGCCAAGTGTGCCTCTTTGGCCCAGCAACAGTTTCGCGAACAGCAACGCGACAGCGAGCATAGGGCGCGCGCCGCCGCCGCTGCGTCGCTGCTCGAAGCCGCCCGCCGTATTCGCCTCGAACAATCCGTAACCGGCATCGCCGTCGCGCTCGTCGAAACCGCGCTTGCCTTCGCCAAACGGACCGCCCTGTTCATTCAGAAAGAAAACCGCCTGCTGGGGTTCCGTTTAATGGGAGTGGCCGACGCCGACAAGCGACGCGCCCTCGAACAACTCGACATTCCTATCGCCAACGCATCTGGACTTGCTCACGCGGTCGAAACCAGCGATGCGGTCGTTTGTGGGGGCGGCCCTGGGGAGCTGAGTCCGCAACTAGCTGAAATTCTCGCCACCACTGCGGACGACCGGGTGTACCTGTTCCCGATCGTGCTGCGCGAGCGGGTACTGGCCGTGCTCTGCGCGGATGGTGATGAAGAACGTCCCGTCGAGCATTCGGCGATCGAACTGCTAGTCTCGCTGAGTGAAGCGTGGCTTGAAGCAGTAGGCACCCGTAAGAAGGTGACACCGCTAGCTGAAGAGACCGGGGAATAGGCAGGCAGCGCGCACGGCCCTCGCGTTTACTCCGCCCAATGCTTACTTCAACTCGCTCGTGGTTCTGAGATTCACTGGAAGCCGATAGCTCAACCCTCCGGATGTGGATTTGCTGGTCCGGTGGTTTGGGAGGAAAAGCTGGCGACAACCCACCTACGTCGATCGAGCCAGGTTGCAAATCAAAGGGGAGATTGCTCTAGAGCGTTCACACGAGCGACCGTTTGGCGTTGCGGCGGGGAATGTACGATACTGCAAGCTATGACGCGCTCTCGAAGCCTCATCCTCATTGCTTTTGGCGGTATTTTGCTTGTTACTGTGGCACTTTCGCAGACAGGCAAGATGCCTGTGAACTGGAACGGTTTGCCCGACCCGTTCCACACACCGTCGGCGAGCAACCGCCCGGAGGTCGTCGACCGGCCGGATGGCACGCCGCCACTTGAGGTCCCCTCCGGTTTCAAAGTCGAAGAGTATATGACCGGCTTTGACGAGCGCCCAAGGTTTATGCTGTTGGGGCCGAGTAATGAGATTCTCATCACCGACAGCGGCGCGCGCGACGCAGCCAGCGGTTCGGTTTCCGTCCTCAAGAACAAAACGAAAAAGAAGATTCTCGAGAACCTGGATCGCCCCTTTGGCATGGCCCTCCATGAGGACTGGCTGTACGTGGCCGAGACGACATCGGTGAAGCGCTACAAATACGACAAGCAGGCAATGACCGTGGCGATGCCTGGCGAGGAAGTCGTTCCCCTGCACGACTACGGCAAAGGCCATTGGACGCGTTCCATCCTTTTTGACCGTGATCACAAGAAGCTATACGTGACGGTCGGCTCCGGCTCGAACGTTGATCTCAACGAGCCGCCGGCCCGCGCGGCGCTGCACCGCTACAACCCGGATGGAAGCGGTCATGAGATGGTGGCGAGCGGCCTGCGCAATACGATCGGCCTGCGCTGGCGGCCGGGCAGCGATGACCTATGGGCGGCGGTCCAAGAGCGCGATGGCCTGGGTGACGACTTGGTGTCGGACTACCTTGCGCAGATCAAAGATGGCGGTTTCTATGGCTGGCCGTATGCCTATAGCGGGCCTCACGAAGAGCCCCGGCACAAAGGAGCGGCTCCCGACATGGTCAAGAAGACGCTCTACCCCGACGTGCTGCTCGGTGCGCATGTGGCGGTACTGGATATTCTTTTCTACACAGGCGATCAGTTCCCCAGCAAGTACAAAGAAGGTCTCTTTCTCGCTTTCCACGGTTCCTGGAATCGGTCGAAACGGGTCGGCTATCAGATCGCTTTCATTCCTTTCAAGGATGGCAAGCCGACATCGGGCCCACAGGACTTCCTGACCGGCTGGCGGATCAGCCCGGATGACCGCCGCGTTTGGGGACGGCCCGTAGGCCTGCTTCAGATGCGGGATGGTTCGCTGCTCGTATCCGACGACGGCGGCAAGAAACTCTGGCGCATTTCCCACGAGGGGTAGCCGGAACCTTTGCGTTGCTTTCTTACCGATCCAGCGATTCAATCAGGCCGGCGCGTCTTCGCGGCTTGGTGATTGCGGTACTGTTCGTTTGTTTCGCTGGGCGCCATGCCGCCGCGCAGGAATTGAAGTTCTCGCATAAGCTCCATTTAGAGCAAGCGGGCGCCACCTGCGGCGACTGCCACAGCGCGGCGAAAGACAGCCAAGCTGCGACGGATAGGCTGCTGCCGTCAAGACAGAAGTGTGCCGTATGCCATGAAGGCGGTGCCGCCACGCCCGTTGATACGGCTGGACTCGACATGATCGCATCCCCGCCGCGTTCCTACCGTTTCAACCATCAATTCCATCTCCAGCTCGGAAACGTGGCGACCCTCATTGCCGCCGCGATCGATAACGGCAGCTACCTGGGCAAGGCCGGCGACGCGCGCAAGCATCTCGATACGAACGATGCCTGCCAGGCGTGCCATCGCGGCGTCGAAGAAACCGGCCTCGCGACAGCCGCGCATCTTCCGCGCATGTCCGACTGCCTGGTGTGCCATTCCAAGGTCGACAATCCTTTCAGTTGTGAGAAGTGCCATCTCGAAGGGATCAATCTGCGGCCGGCGGATCATACCCGCGAGTTCGTTGATCTGCATCCAACGGGGAAACTCGAATTCGACAAGCAGACCTGCCTGCCTTGCCACGGCAGGAACTTTGGGTGTATGGGATGCCACTAGGACCAATGTCAGGAATCGGGAAGGTCACCGGAGTTTTGTGCCTTTGCTTGGTAGCGCTAAGTCCAGTTCAGGCACAGGACTGGAAGCCAAGTCGGGGCGTGCTGAGCCGTGAGCTTCCCGAGTGGTTCACTCTCGGCACTGAGCTGCGCTTCCGCTGGGAAGATCGCCGCGGCCTGCGCTTTGATCCCGCTGACAACGACGGCTATCTCGTTTCGCGTTTCCGCATCAACCTCGGCATCGAGCCGAGCCGCTATTTCGGTGTCTACGTGCAAGGGCAAGACTCGCGGGGCGTCAAGCTCGACAATGCCCGCCGCAATAGCCAGCGGAATGTCTTCGACATTCGTCAGGGGTACGTCCGCATCGGCGACGAAGATGGCCTATGGGATTTGAAGGTCGGCCGCATGCGCATGAGCCTCGGCAACGAGCGCCTGCTCGGCAACAGGGACTGGAGCAATACCACGCCGACCCACGATGTCGTCAAACTAGCCCTGCACAAGGGCGAGAACCGCGTGGATATTTTCGCGTCGAGCAACGTGATCATTGACGACGATGCGTTCGACAAGCACGTCGACGGCAACAACTACCACGGCATTTACGGCTCGCTCGGTTCGATCATTCCCCATACCAAGATCGAACCGTACTTCACGCAGCGCACGTTCAACCGGGTAACAGGTGAACGCGGCGCGGTGGGCGACGCCGACATCTACACGGCCGGTGCCCGAGCAGAGGTCAAGATGCCTTCGGGCTGGGAATTCGAGGCCGACTACGCCCGCCAGTTCGGCAGCTACGGGGCTGACGACGTCCAGGCCTGGGTCACGACCCTGGTAACGGGCTATACATTCCAAGACGCCGCATGGAAGCCGCGTACTTACGGCGAGTTCAACTATGCGAGCGGCGACCAAACTTTCGGCGACGGTGTCAGGGGCACGTACGACACCTACTTCCACGATTTTCATCGGCACGACGGCATCGCCGACCTGCTCGGCCGCCGCAACACAAGAAACTTCAAGTCGGGTTTACACTTCAAGCCGAACAGTAGGACGGTTGTGCAACTCGATCACCTGCTGATCTGGCTGGCCAGCCGCAACGACGCCTACTACCGCCACTCGGGCAGCGTGCTCGTGCCGCGCGTGGCCGGCGGTGCGGCGAGCAGCTACGTCGGAAACGAGTTTGATGCTCAGGTGGTGTACACATTCTCGCCGGAGTACAGGTTTGGGGGCGGCTATGCGCGCTTATTCCCCGGCGCGTTCCTGGCGGAGACGACGCCGGCGGCGGATAGCTCGTTCGGATACGTGTTTATCGAGTTCACCCTCTAGGCATTCGCGTCGAGGAGCTTGCGCCTGGTTCGCTTGTGGCGATAGGGTTAGGCTTTATGTCGAAAGTTGCATTCCTGTTTCCCGGCCAAGGCTCGCAGAAACCCGGCATGGGCCGAGAGCTGGCCGATCACTTCGAATCCGCCCGGCGGGTCTTCGCGCAAGCGGACGAAGCGCTTCAGTTCCCGATCTCGCGGCTCTGTTTCGAAGGGCCCGAAGAGGCCCTCAAACTCACCGAGAATACCCAGCCGGCGATTCTGACCTGTTCGATCGCCGTGCTGGCGGTGCTGCGCGAGCGCGGTATCACGGCGGACTACGTCGCCGGCCACAGTCTGGGTGAATATTCCGCGCTAGTCGCGGCGGGCGCGCTCGACTTTGCGGATGCGGTGCGCCTCGTCAGGAAGCGGGGGGGCTACATGCAAGAGGCCGTGCCTGAGGGCGTGGGCGCGATGGCCGCCTTTGTGATGCTGCCGCCCGACAAGCTTGACGCCATCCTGACGGATGCCGCGCAGGGCGAGATCGTGAGCACCGCGAATCTCAACTCGCCGACTCAGGTTGTGATCGCAGGGAACGCCGGCGCGGTCGAGCGCGCCATGGAACTCGCCAAGACGGCGGGCGCCCGCAAGGTCGTTCGCCTGCCGGTGAGCGCGCCGTTCCACTGTGCGCTGATGAAGCCCGCCCAGGACCGTCTGGCCCTCGACCTCGACGCGACGACGTTCAACGATCTGAAAACGCCTCTCGTGAACAACGTTGAGGCGAGAGAGATTCACACGGCAGAAGAGGCGCGGCAAGGTTTGAAGGATCAAGTTCCCAACCCGGTGCGCTGGGAAGAATCGATCCGCCGGCTCGCGGCTCAGGGCGTCGAGCAGTTTATTGAAGTGGGCCCGGGCAAGGTGCTGACCGGCCTGCTGCGCGCCATCGACCCATCGCTCAAGGGAGCGAATGTCGAAAACCTGCAATCACTGGAGGCGCTATCAACATGACCGACCGAATCGCATTCGTTACGGGCGCCAGCCAGGGGATCGGGCGGGCCTGCGCGCTGGAACTCGCCCGCTCGGGGGCGCACGTTTTTGCCGCCGCCCGGCAGCAGGATAAGCTTGCCAGTCTTGTTGACGAAATCAGAGCGGAAGGCGGGCGGTGCGACGCCGTCGCGCTCGATGTCACTTCGGGGGAGTCGATTGACGCCGCTTTCGAAACAGTGAAGCAGGCGGGCGTCGTCTCGATCCTCGTTAATAACGCGGGTATCACGCACGATGGATTGGCCGTCAGGATGTCTCTTGATAACTGGCAGAAGGTGCTCGATACCAACCTGACCGGCGGATTCGTGTGTATTCAGAAGGTGCTGCAGGGAATGATGAAGCAGCGCTGGGGACGGATCATCAACGTTGCCTCGGTCGTCGGCCTATCCGGCAATGCTGGGCAAGCGAATTACGTTTCATCCAAAGCCGGTCTGATCGGACTCACCAAGGCGCTGGCGCTCGAACTCGGATCGCGCAACATCACGGTCAACGCCGTCGCGCCCGGGTTCATCGAAACGCCGATGACCGACATTCTGCCTGAAAACGTTCGCGAACAGACACTGACGCGCATTCCGCTGCGCCGCCTCGGCCGGCCGGAGGAGATCGCCAAGGCCGTCGGCTTTCTCGCTGGCGACGACGCCTCTTACATCACCGGCCAGGTGTTGAGCGTCAACGGCGGCATGCATATGTAACACGCCGCATCACGGTGCCGGCGGTGCGAAATCAGCCCTTGATGACGCCCATGGGACGGAGGCGGGCGACCTTCTTCGCGAGGCCGGCGTTGTGGACGACTTCGATGACTTCGTCCACATCTTTGTAGGCCTCGGGGACCTCTTCGAGGATGCCCTTCTTGCTGCCGCTGCGAATCAGGATGCCTTCGCGCTCGAGGTCTTTGATGACGCTCTTGACGTCGCGGCCTTTCTTCGCGGCGGTGCGGCTGAGCAGACGGCCGGCACCGTGGCAGCAGGTGCCAAATGTTTCCGTGACCGATCCGGCTTGTCCGGCGAGCACCCACGATGCCGTCCCCATGCTGCCCGGAACGAAGACGGGTTGACCGACTTTCTGGTAGGCCGGTGCGACGTCGGGATGCCCCGGCGGGAAGGCGCGCGTCGCCCCCTTGCGGTGGACGAGCACGTCGCGCATCTTGCCGTCGACCTCGTACCGCTCGTGCTTGGCGATGTTATGGCATACGTCGTAGATGACCTTCAAACGCGCGTCGTCGCTGAAGATGCGCTGGAAGGCCTGGCGCACGAAGTGGGTCATGCCCTGACGATTCGCCCAGGCGAAGTTGGCCGCGGCACGCATCGCGCCGAGGTAGTTTTGACCTTCGTTTGACGTGATGGGGACGCAGGCGAGTTGGCGGTCCGGCAGCTCGATGCCGTACTTTCTCATGGCCGGACCCATGTCACGCAAGAAGTCGGTGCAGACTTGATGACCGAGCCCGCGCGAGCCGGAATGGATCAGAACGACGACTTGGCCCTGATGGAGACCAAAGGCCTGGGCGGCTTCCTCATCCTCGATACGCTCCACGTATTGCAGTTCCAGAAAATGGTTGCCGCTGCCGAGCGTTCCGATCTGCGGCCGGCCGCGTTCTTTGGCGCGAGCGGACACCTTATCGGGGTCGGCATCGGCAAGAGCGCCGCCGGCTTCCGCATAGTCGGCATCGTGCTTTTCGCCGTAGCCGTGGCGGACCATCCAGCGCGCGCCTTCGACGAGCACGTCGTCGAGCTCTTTCTGGTTGATCTTGATGAAGCCCGACCCGCCGGTTCCGCAGGGAACGTCGCGAAAGATTTGATCGACGAGTTCCTTGAGGCGAGGGCGAACTTCGCCGCGGTTGAGGTTCGAGCCGAGCAGGCGCACGCCGCAGTTGATGTCGAACCCGACGCCGCCGGGCGATACGACACCGCTTGAGAAGTCCGTCGCGGCCACGCCCCCGATCGGGAAGCCATAGCCCTGATGAATATCGGGCATCGCCAGGCTCGACCCCACGATCCCGGGCAAGCACGCTACGTTGACGGCTTGATCGAGAGAGCTATCCTTGACAACTTTATCGAGGATCGCGCGGCTCGCATACACACGAACATCGGTGCGCATACCGGCACTCTCGACCCGCGGAATGCGCCAGCGGTAATCGTCAATCTGCTCGATGAGATGCGAAACGCTCATATATCCAAGAATACTTCGGCCTGCCAGCGGCCGTTTACTTCTTCGACCTTCAACTGGTGATAGGTGATTGCTTTGATGATCAGCTCCCAGGTATGCCGTTGCGGGTCGCGCGGCTCGCCGATGATGGTAGCGCACAGACGGTTTTCGGTGATTTCGTCTACGCGAAAATCCCGTCCCGCGAACTCGTCGGAATCAAAAAAGTAAAGCACCTCGCTGAGCCAGTTCACCATCAGGTCGGGATAGCCGTCTCCCGTGACGGTGACCGTCCTCTCTTGGTCGCCGCTGAGCGTCTCGGGGTCAACCGCGATCGCCATCATGGCGCGCGCCGCATTGCGAAACAGCTCGGCGGGCGTCGCCGCTGTGGCGCGAAAACCGATGTCGGCCGTGTGCTCGAGGATTTCGTAGTCGGCCACGGACCTAATTGTAGGGGCGCCTCGTTCGTCCACTGGTGGGTTCGTTTGGTAAAAAAGGTGATTGGGGCTTCGGATGTCGCCGGGGCGGGAGTGGGGATGCCACACTTTGCATCACTTTGCAACATGTATGGGTTATGCGGTTCTCTCGGGAGATTGGGGAACTGCCGTGTTTGTAACGACTTGAGGTCGAGGGACGGCTTATGGCCGCCTTTGCTGTGTTGCACTCGCTCTTCATGTTGAATTTGCCTCCCTCAAGGGCCATCGTCCAATCGTGAACGGCTCAAGCCTGTTGGCGTAAGGCCGCTAAACCGGCCTAGATTGCCGCGAGGTGAGCAGCGAAACCAGCCGTCCAACGGCTGGCCTGCCGTCACGACTCGGGAAAAGAGTGCTGAGGCGCCTCAGCTTTGCGCTGCTATCAGGACCTCAGGGGCTTCACCTCAGCAGACGCTTCAGATGAAGGTTGAGCGGATGTGACTCTTCGCCTCGTCCGACGATGCGGGCGTAGTACTCCCGCAGATTTGTTTCACGGCGACACCCCCTGGCGTCATTCGTGTGTCGGCACTCGGCTTTGAATCGTTTCCGCGGAGGGCATCCTCACCGCAAGAGCAACCTCGAACTGTCCTGGCCAGGCGCGGCGGGTTGGTTGGATGAGCAATCCGTACCGGCCTTGGTTGGAGAGTAGCATGGGGTGTCACGTTTTCCGGGGTGGTTCGGGGATGATGGGGCGCTAAGTTGTTGTGGGGATGGGCGGAATAAACTTGCGGGGCTTGTGACTGGCTGTCGCTCGTGTTTTGTGTTTCTTGTCTCGTGATTCGTGAGACCCTTTGATCGGTTGAGCTGGTGGCGAGCGGTGCGGGCGTGTGAAGAGGCCTCACTGGCGGTTCGGGGTTGGATTGAGTGTGGGAGTTGGCGGCGTTTTGGGCGGGTCCGCGGATGGGGCGGGGCTTGCACCGCTTGCTTTGCGCGCGGCTCGG
>JAQBUE010000173.1 GCA_027624045.1 Acidobacteriota bacterium | reverse complement strand
CGGGCCGGGGAAGTCGGGGCCGATGGCGTTCTGCACAAGCCGCTCGATGCCCGCGCCCTGATCGAGACCGTGTCGTCTCTACTGGGACTCAACGGCGCGAATCCGGTAAAACCCAAGGCGCCTCAACCACCTCCCATCCCCAAGTACGAAATCAAAGCTCCCGCCGCCCACCAGGTACTGCCGCCGCACCCCGCCGATCCTTTTGCTGAAGCAGTAGCGGAAGCGCTCGCCGGACCCGACAGCGAACAGCGGCTGCGCGGCCAGATCCATACCGTTGCGATCGAGGTACTCGAGGCTGCCGTACCGGCTCTGGCTGACCGTATCACCGATCGCGTTTTACAACAACTCCAGAAAGGATAGTCTTTTCAAACCCCCAATCAAAGATGGCCGCCAATAGTTTTGACATCGTCTCTCGTATCGACTTGCAGGAAGTGAATAACGCCATCCAGCAAGCCGTCAAGGAAGTCCTCAATCGCTACGACCTGAAGAACTCCAAAAGCACGATCGAGCTCGAGGCCGATGACAGCAAGATCGTCATCCGCAGCAGCGACGACTTCACGATCAAGCAGGTCGTGGATGTCCTCGACCAGAAACTCATCCGCCGCGGCATTCCGCTCAAGGGGCTCGCGTATGGGCCTGTTAAAGAAGCCGGCGGGTCGACTGTCCTGCTGGAGATCGAGCTGCAACAGGGCATCCCAATTGAGAAAGCCCGTGAGATCGTTAAGTTGATCAAGAACCGCAAATTGAAAGTCCAATCGTCGATCCAAGGTGATCAAGTTCGCGTCACAGGCAGTAAACGCGATGATTTACAAGAGGTCATCGCGATGCTCAAGGAGCAGGACCTCGGCATCGACATGCAATTTTCCAACTACCGGAGCAACTAGGCGCGGACGCCCCATCGGATATGGCAAGACTACTCGAGACGACTTTTGTGCAGGGACCGGCCGGGCGTCTCGAAGCACTCCACGAAGGTCCCGATGACAGCGTGCGTATCGAGCGAGCCGTCGTGGTTTGCCATCCACACCCTCTGCATGGGGGAACTCTGCACAACAAGGTCGCTTTTCGCCTGGCGCGGGCGGCGCGGCGGGCCGGGGCAGCCGTTCTGCGGTTCAACTTTCGCGGCGTAGGGCAAAGCTCCGGCTCGTTCGACGAAGGTGAAGGCGAACAGGATGATTTGCGGGCCGCGCTCAGCTACATGAACAGCCGCTATCCCGGGCTGCCACTATTGGCCGCGGGATTCTCGTTTGGCGCCCGTGTCGGGCTGAAGGTGGCCTGCGAAGATGCGCGTGTCGAGCGGATCGTAGCCGCGGGCACGCCGGTCGCTCGCGGCGACTGGTCATACCTGAATCGCTGTGGCTGCGCGAAACACTTCCTGCACGGCACGAACGATGAACATGGCCCTCGCGACGCCATGGAGGCGGTCTTTGCCGCCGCCGCCGAACCAAAGCGGATCACCTGGATCGAGACAACCGATCACTTCTTTAGCAACAACCTCGACGGTTTCGAGGAAGCCGCGCTGGACGCCTTCACAGCACCTTTGGCAGGCTGAAACTCTGCCGCCGGGTGCCGCTACGACGACGTTTCATCGCCCTCTTCCAATGACTCCTCGTCGCCATCTTGCTGCGCGTTGTAGGGCGTCAAGCGAATACTGGTGGCGCGGCCGGCCTGAACTTCCAGGACCTCGGCCTCGGCGCCCTTCAACTGCACCACATCGCCCACACGCAACAGCCTACCCAGGCGGCTCACGAGCAGTCCGGAAATCGTGTCTACTTCGGTGTCGTCCAGGTCGAGTTTCAACTCGCGGTTGAGCCGCTCAATCGGCAACTGCCCAAGCACCATGAATTGCCCTTCGCCCTCGGGGACGATCTCCGGCATCTCGGTGTCGAACTCGTCTTGCACAGCCCCGACGATCTGCTCAAGCACATTCTCGAGCGTTACGATTCCCACCGCCGTACCGAACTCGTCAATCACGGAGGCCATGTGCTGATGAGTGCTCTGCATCTGGCGCAGCAGACGGCTGATGGGCATGGTTTCCGGCACCGTTTTCATGGGCCGGACGATTGATTCCAGCTTGAACTCCTCGTCCCGCGGAACTCCCAGCAGATCCTTGATATGCACCAGTCCAATTGCGTCGTCTAGACTTGTTTGGCACACCGGATAGCGAGTGTGCTTGGTACGTTGAGCAATCTCTATACACTGGGCAAGAGTATTGCCGCGCTCGAAGACCACGACCGAGCGCCGCGACACCATGATCTGGCGCACGACGAGCTCATCAAAGTGAAACACGGCGCTGAGCAGTTGAAGCTCCGCCGGCGTCAGTTCGCCTGACTTGCCGCCCACTTGAATCATCGCTTGGATCTCCACCTCAGTGATCTCCGGCCCCGCCCCGTCGGCACGAAAGAACCTCGCGAAACCTCGACTGACGTAAATGAGGGGAGCAAAGATCTTTTCCATCAGCGCCAACGGCCACACGATGAACGGCCAAATGCTCTTCCATTTCGTCGCGCCGAAGGTTTTCGGCAGAATCTCACCTATGCACAGGATCGTCAGCGTTAACAGGACCGAGAACAACGGCACCCAACTCGCACCGAGCACGGTCGTGGCGTACATCCCGCAAATCGTCGCCCCGGCCGTGTTGGCGGTCGTGTTTAGGATCAGGATCGCCGCGGTCGGTTTGGCGATGTCAGCCTTCATTCGGAGGAAGCGCTGAGCGAGGCTCTTGTGCTTGCCGCGCGCCCGCTCGGCTTCCAGCGTCGCCAGCCGGGTCGAATATAACGTCGCCTCGAAAAGCGAACACATGCCTGAGATGATGACGGTGGTGACCGCCACCAACAGCAGAAGTGTCATTGAGATTCCTCCCACGCCCTGCCCGCTCGTGCGGAACGTACGTGGACTAACGGTGCTATTACACAGCGAAATTTCGCTACCCAACGCAGGCCCATGGGGCTCGATTCGGGAGGCTCGCCTTCGTCGCTGTTAAGGGTATTCAAAGGGTTAAGGATGTTCAGGGTTGGTCGCCGAACCACTTGCTGTAGAGCTTGTCATACGTTCCGTCCTCTTGGACCTTGAGCAAGGCGCGGTTTACATCTTCGCGCAACGGACTGCCCTCGGGAAAAGCAATGCCATAGGATTCGGTGTTCAACAGCGGCCCCACCAGGATGACGTCGCCTTCGGTGTTCTCTTTTGCATATTGTGAAAGCGGCGGCCCGTCGAATACCACCGCATCGACGCCTCCCGCCTGCAGCAGTCCATAGGCGTCTTCAATCCCCTCGACTTCGACGAGACGGGCTCCGTAGCGGCGGATCAAATCGACGCTCGTAGAGCCGGCGACAGTCGCCACCCTGCGGTCTCTCAAATCCTCCGGGCCCCGGATGTCAGAACTGAGCTGCACCATCGTCATACCGGCCGACAGCTCCGCGATGATGATACCGAACAACCCGATACCGGTCACCATCACCACAAATGCCACCAACCGTCCCAACCAGCGGTGAGGTGTAATATCACCATAACCCACGGTCGTCATCGTGGCGATGATGCACCATGCCGCCTCGAAGATGCCAGGCACGTAATTGCGGTTGACGGCAGCGCTTCCCCGCTCCACGAAGAAGAGAACGTGTGAGCAAACGAGCAAGAACGCAACCAAATAGCCGATCGGCTTAAAGATACCCGATGCCGGTAGCGATTCCAGCAGGCGAAACAAGGCTGGCCCGCCCTCGTCCGCCTTCGTGAGAATTCGCAGGCCCGACCGCAGGTACGAGTAGCTAAAATCCATGACCGCATCACGATCGGCCCTGATCGTGATGCCTGCCATGGCGGCGTCGACCTCACCCTCTTTGATCGCTTCCAGTAACCGCTCCAAGGGGAATAGTTCGTACTCGGACTCGATCTTCAAGCTGCCGCGAATCTCTTCCCACAACTCAATGTCAAATCCTGTGTAGCCTTCGCTTCCTTCCCCCTGAGCTACGTTTGGTGGAAAGAGTGCAATCCCGACTTTGATCGGGGCGTCCTGACCGAGAGCCGGCCACGCATGCGCCGCCAGTAATACCGCTCCAAGCAGCCAAGGGCGCGTTCGCATGATGGGATTGTACCAAGGCCCGTTTCAAAGCCCCTGGCGAGGGCTGGCCCGACCCTGCTGTACGCCTGATTGACCGGCCCGCATCGCCAAGGGACGAAAGCACGCAATTCTTTCCTGTTTGCGCATCAAACTTACACGCTCGGAGACGAAGGCGGTCTGCCCGCGCCTTTTGACATTCAACCTCCAGACCTCTGATTCCACATGACTTACTGAACGCCGCTGATCACCGGGCGGGGTTTGGCACGACTCTTGCATTCATAGCGGCAACCGCCGATCAAGCTTCAACGCCAGATGCCGTGATCGGCCCGCAAACTTTTGTCGGCAAAGGAGAGCCAAATGAGCATCACCACAATCGATCCGAAACCGGAAAAGGAAACTTCTTCCACACCGGTCATTGTTTTCGCGCTCGTGCTGGTCTTCGCGGCCGCCACGAACGTCTACTTCTTCTCACGCGTGAAGCGCCTCGAAGTTGAGTCGCACACCATACGTCAGCAACTCGAAACTGAACTCGCAAAGGCGAATGAGTCTTCCGCATACCGCACGACGCAAGCTCGCCGCGAGTTCGAAGAACTGCGCGACCAAGTCAACAAAGCCCAAACGCAGATCACGCGGAAGACCGACGCCAACGCCCGGGCACACACCCAACGTCTAGCCGACGCGGTTACGAAGAAGCAGCGCGAGCAGCAGGAGCAGCTGCTCGGTGAAATTCAAACCGTCTCCGGTAAAGCCGGCGTGGCCCAAGAGGGTGTCGATGAGGTGCGCGGCGATGTGCTGACAATCAAGACCGATGCACAGCAAACCCGCCTCGATCTCAACGAGACCGACGCGGCGGTACGCTCCACCCAGAATCAGTTGATCGATCTCGATTCAGAGGTCATCGGCAACGCCGGCAACATCCAAGAACTCCGCAAGCTGGCTGAGCGTCAGAGAGTGGCCTTCTCGCTGAAGAAATCCGACCACATGGAGCGCGTGGCGGACATCTATCTGCGGCTCAAAGATACCAGCCCAAAGAACAACCGCTTCACCATGGAACTCATGGCCGACGACAAGAAGATCGAGCAGAAGAAGAAGAGCGTCCACGAAGCGATGCGGTTCTACCTGCTGGGTTCCGAGCAGCCTTATGAAATCGTCGTAACTTCGGTCCAGAAAGACCGTGTGAACGGCTACGTCAGCAAGGCAAAGCACGGGAGCGAACATATCGCCGCCATGACGCCACGTTAAAGCGGCTTCCAGTTCGGTTCGATGGCGACGCGGGGTCCATCGAGCCAGCTCTACCGGGGTCAGGCTTAGCCGGGCTCCGGTAGAGCTTTTTTCTTTTGGCGGTATCGTTGCGGGCGGCGCGAATCCGAACTTGCCGCAACTCGGTCAGGGGCTAACAGCAGGTAGTAAACTGTGAACGCCCTTCTCCGTAACCTATATGAAACGTCGAACCCTGCTTGCCGCGCTCGCCGCCACCGCAACTTCCACTCAAGCTTCCGCCGCTGACCGTACGCGCTCCGACCCGCCCGTCATCCACTCCTCATGGGACGACCTTCTCGACGGCGTCTCAACAGCCGCCGACTGGCGGAAACGCGAGCCGGTCCTGCGGCAACGCTATCTCGATCTGCTGCGCGACGAGTACAAGCCTGAAAAACCCGCCCACAATCTTCAGGTTCATGAATCCGTCAAAGTCGACGGCCTGTACGAGCGCCGCCTCGTCAGCTATAACGTCGAGGCTGATGAACGCACCCACGCCTATCTCGGCCTGCCTCTGAAGAGCGAAGGGCGAACGCCCGCCGTCGTGGCCCTCCACGGCACGTTTCCAAAAGGCAAAGAACGGACCGCCGGTCTCGTCGACGAACCCAACAAGGCTTATCTCGACCACCTCTGCCGCCGCGGCTACGTCGTGATCGCGCCCGACCACTTCGTCGCCGGACATCGTATCCCGCCCGAAGGCCCTTACGAAACCGGCCGCTTCCACCAGAAACACCCCGAGTGGACTTCCGTCGGCAAGTTCACCTACGAACACTCGATCGCCATTGATGTCTTGCAGTCGATGAACGAAGTCGATGCCGAGAATATCGGTGTTCTGGGACATTCACTCGGCGGTCACGGCACGATGTTTCTCGCCGCCTACGACGAGCGCGTCAAGGCTTCAGCCGGCAATTGCAGCGCGTCATTCTTTCGCCACAACTCCAAGGTCGAAGCCTGGTCACGCGACCGTTGGTACGTCTACTTCAAACACATCCGCCCCGGACTGCTCGCCGGCAAGCTGCCGCCAATCGACTTTCACGAGATCATGGCGCTCATCGCCCCGCGCGCGTTCCTCGACCTGTCGGCCCTCAATGACGGCGACCCGCTCACGCAGCGCCAACGGGTGCTGATGCTGATGAAGGTGATGGACGTTTACGAGCTCGAGAGCAAGCCCGCCAACTTTGCCTTCTACGTCCACGGCCGAGCACACTCGGTGGAGAACGAATCCCGCGCCCTGATGTATGCCTGGATGGATACGCACCTGAAGCCGGCAGCGGCTACGGCGACCAAGCTGGTTTCGGCATAGGATTTAAATACCGGCCGCTACTGCACAAACTTCTGAACTCGCCAGTTCTTGATCTCCGCCACGTAGATCGAACCCTTGCTGTCCACCTCAATGTGGTGAGCGAAATCGAGCTGGCCCGGTGCCTTGCCAAATGATCCCAGCGTGCCCAATACCTGTCCGTCGAGATTCAGTTTTGAGATCTGATTATTCACCCCGTCGGCCATGTAGATGACGTCCTCGCGAGCGTCGTAATCGAGGCCCCACGGCGTCCCAACATCGGTCCACTTGGCCAGAAACTTGCCTTTCGTATCGAAGATCTGAACACGATTGTTCGTGCGGTCCGCCACGTAGACCCGGTCCTTCGAATCAATCGCCACGTCGTGTACCAGGTTGAACTCACCATCGCCCGTCCCGGGCCGGCCCCAGTGCATGATGTACTCACCCGCCGGGCTGTACTTGACAACGCGCGTATTCTCGTAGCCGTCCGAAACGTAGACGTTGCCCTCGCTGTCGAACGCCACGCCGGTCGGCTTATTGAAGGCATACTTGTCGTCATTCGTTCCGGGCTGTCCGCCGGCATTGCCGAGCACGATCTGGATGCGGCCTTCCGGCGAAAACTTCAAAACCATGTGCGCGCCCACATCCACCGCCCAGATCCCGCCGTCAGGACCGACCGCAATACCGTGGGACGAATTGATGATGCCGTCGCCCCAGCTCCGCAGCAAACGTCCGTCTTCATTGAACTGCATGATCGGATTCTTGCCGCGGTGAAACACCCACACGTTATCGTCCCGATCGACCGAGACGCCGCTGGTCATGCCGAAATTCGATCCTGCCGGCAACTGCGCCCAATCCTTAACGACGCGGTGCGGCAGGAACGTCTTCGGGTCCGACTGGGCCCACAACAGTGACAGCGCAATGGCGGATCCGACCAGAATGCGAAGAGCGAGTTTCATGGCGATGAGTCTACGGCGGTGAGACACCGGAGTCAATACTCAAACCCGGTGGTGTCAAACACAGTGGGCGCGAGTCCGATTCGCGCCGCCTTGCAGCCCCAACAGCTGACTCGACGCCGTCTTGCCTATAATTGGGCGCATGACTCGACGCGACGCCCTCAAGACCCTAACCGCCGCAAGCGCCACCGCCGGCTTCCCTCACATCGGGCAGGCGCAGAACAGCAGGCCGAACATCCTGTTCATCATGACGGACGATCAGCGCTGGGACGCCATGAGTTGCGCCGGGAACAAGATCCTCAAGACGCCGAACCTCGACCGTTTGGCCGCGGGTGGCGTGCGGTTTACCGAAGCGTTCGTGACGAACTCGCTCTGCGCGCCAAGCCGTGGAACAATTCTCACCGGGCTCTACTCGCACGCCCATGGCGTGATGACGAATGACGGCGGGCCGACTGCGGATTCGCACATGATCTTCAATAGCCGGCGCGGCGGCCGCGAGATGACCGACACGCTGACACTGAATCCGTCAAGCGTGCTGCGGTCGAATGTGGCGACGTTCCCGATGCTGTTGCAGCGTGCGGGCTATTACACGGCGATGGTCGGGAAGTGGCACACGAAGTCGAATCCCGTCGGGTACGATCACTGGGCGATTTTGCCGGGCCAGGGTCGCTATCACGATCCGCAAATGATTGTGAACGACGGGCCGGTGCAGTTTCGCGGCTATGTCGATGACGTAATCGGGGACCAGTGTTTGGAGGTATTGAAGACGCGTCCGAGGGACAAGCCGTTCTGTGTGCAGATGCAGTTCAAGGCGCCGCACCGCGCCTGGGAACCGGCTAAGCGCCACGAGCACGCCTACGACGACATCGAGATTCCCGAGCCCGCGACGTTTAATACGCCATTGGACGATCGGCCGTTCGCGGTTCAAAACACGGATATGCAGATCGGCGATATGCCTGACTTCTTCGAGCGGGGAGCGCCGCGCAGCCTGTCACCGGAAGAGAAGAAGAAGCGGAACTATCAGATTTTCTTGAAGAACTATTACAGGACGATCTTGGGTGTGGACGATAACGTGGGGCGGGTTCTCGACTATCTGGATGAGTCGGGCTTGGCCGAAAACACGCTGGTGATCTATACGGGCGATAACGGGTTCTTCCTCGGCGAGCTCGGGATGTTCGATAAGCGATTGATGTATGAACCGTCGATTCGCGTGCCGATGCTGGCGCGCTATCCGGCGGGCATACGTCCGGGGCAGGTGGATAGCGAGCACATGGTTTTGAACAACGATGTGTGCCACACGATTCTCGACTATGCCGGCGTGCGGCGGCCGCGTGCGATGGAGGGGCATGGGGAGAGCTGGCGGCCAATCTTCGAGGGCAATGCGCCGAACTGGCGGAAGTCATGGATGTATGAGTACTTCGAGTATCCGGGGTATCACTGCGTGGGGCAGATTCGCGGCGGACGGACAAACCGCTGGAAGTTCACTCACTACATTCAGGAGCCGGAAGGGTTTGAGTTGTTTGACCTCGATAACGACCCGCAAGAGATGAAGAATCTGTATGACGACCCGGCTCAAAAGTCCCGCGTGACCGAGATGCGGAACGAGTTGGAGAAGATGCGCGATGAGTTGGGCGATGACCGCTCAGTGGATGGCCAGCCGCTGCCGGATTGCGGCCGCGTGCGGATGAAAGATCAGTAGGGGATAGGCAGGAAAGCATGGTAGGCTGAGGCAAATGGCGACTTCGACGCAGCTTCCCGTTGAAGAATACCTTCGAATGAGTTTCGAGGGACCAGATCGCGAGTATCTGGATGGGGAGGTTGTGGAGAGGAACGTGGGCGGAAAACGACACAGCAAGGTACAAGCGCAGTTCATGCGCCTTATCGATCGCGTGGTGGAACCGCATCCACTGCAACTCTTCCCGGAGTTGCGGATGCGCGTTTTGAAAACTCGGTACCGGATCGCCGATGTGGCGGTATTCTCAGAGGAGCCGGCAGAAGAGGTCCCTTCAACGCCTCCACTGGTCGTTCTCGAGATCGTATCTCGCGACGATCGCCTCACGGAAATCATCGAAAAGCTCGAAGAGTATTTGAACTGGGGAGTTCCGCACGTCTGGCTTGCCGATCCGTATAGCGAGAGGCTGCACGTCATGGCTGCCGAGGGGATGCGAGAAGTGCCGTCATTTGAACTCCCTGAGTACAGCCTCCGCATTACCAAAGAAGACCTCTTCTAGGGCCTGCGCACAACCGCGGGAAAAGGCCGGAAGACGGTAGCGTGCGCTCGCTAGCCGCGCTGCCGCGCGTAACATTTATCACTTCCCGTTACGTAATCAACTGAACAAATCGTGAGACTCGGGCGTCATTAACGAGTGTAGACCCAAAGGCGGCCGCCTCCTATTCGCAGTTCCTAGAAGGAGATCACGATGAGATCAGTATGGATTGGTGCGCTCGCGGTGGCGGCGCTGCTAGTTACGTGGAGTATTGTTCAGCCGGACCCGGTGCGCGGCAAAGAGCGGCCGGTGAAGCTCGAAGCTCCGGTTCCGGTAGACAACGATCCCGCGGTCAAGCAGCCGGAAGAGACACCCGATAAGCCGGTACGCAAGCCCGCGGAAGCAATTGAGGTCGGGTTGGAGTGGCTGGTGGCCGCGCAGGGTAATGACGGCGGCTGGGGGCAGGACGGCGGTCACAACACCGATGTCCGCGAAGGCGAAAACCTCGAATCGAGCGGTAACGATGTAGCGAACACGGCTGTAGCAACGCTGGCGTTGATTCGCTCGGGTCATACGCCGACGCAGGGGAAGTACAAGGAAGCCGTCCGCAAAGGCTTGGATTTCATTCTGAAGCGCGTCGAAGCGAGTCCGGATGAAGGCTTGGCGCTATTGACGGTCACGGGATCGCAGATCCAGCGCAAGCTGGGCTCTCATATCGACACGTTTCTTACTTCGATGTTGCTCAGCGAGATCGATGGCGAGATGAATGACCCGAAAGCCGACCAGCGGGTGCGGCTGGCTCTTCAAAAAACGGTGAACAAGATTGAGAGTAACCAGCAGGAAGACGGTTCGTGGAATCTAGCCGGTGGATGGGCGCCGATTCTCGGAACTTCAATGGCCTCGCGCAGCCTGTTTGATGCGAAGAAGAAAGGCGTCGATGTGAACGAGATGGTGCTGGCGCGCGTGGATGACTACACGAAAGATTCCGCGCAGGCCGGCGGTTCGGGCGGTGGTGTCGTGGGCGGCGTTCCCGGCGGAACCTTCATGTCCGGCCCCGTTGATGCTTCGTCAGCCGGTGTTGCGCTCTACAAAGGCGCGCAGGTCATCGAACAACTCAGCCGTTCGGAAGGGGATCGTGAGGCGAACAAGGATGAGATCGCGGCCGTGACGAGCGAACTTCGGAATGCTCGGTTCGTCGAGGGCTTCGGATCGGTCGGCGGCGAAGAGTTCTTCTCGTATCTCAACATTAGCGACAGCCTGCGGCGCGCGGGCGGCCAGGAGTGGGATGAGTGGAACGGTAATGTCCAGTCGAAGCTGGTGCGGCTGCAGAACGACGATGGAACGTGGGCCGGTCACCACTGCATCACGGGACGTGTTGCGGTGACGAGTGCGGCAATCTTGACCCTAGCAGCCTGTGGTGGAAGTCCCACATTGAAACAAGAGTCGATAAACTTGTTCTATGGCAATGGGA
>JAQBUE010000172.1 GCA_027624045.1 Acidobacteriota bacterium | reverse complement strand
GCGCGCCGCTGGCCACCCCGCTGCTTCTCGCCGCCTGAAAACAGGGTATTCTGCCACAGGCTGATAGAGCAGGGGTGCGCGAATCTGTCCGTCAAACTCAGCCGGCGCTACGCCCTTCGTGGCGGCCTTGTCCTCGACTTCGAACGTCAGCACGGCACCGCCTAGACCCGTCGGTGCCAAGCTGCTCCCCAACGATTGAACGAAGGCGCTGAGTTCGGTGCCAAACACAGAGATCAACGAACCCGCCGTGAGAGGCTGCCCGAGACGGAATGTAGCAGCATGGGTCACGCCGACGACGAAGATGCCGGGCGAGATGTCCGGCGGCGCTGGAAAGGGGAACTCGATTGGACCGGAAACCCCGCCTCCGGGAGGTGGGGTGAACACGGTGATCTCCGCGGCGCCGGCCACGGCGATGTCGTCAGCCGCGATGGTAGCCCGCAGCTTGCTCGTATCGAACATGTATGTCGGGCGCGGCTCACCATTCCAGAGAATCACCGAATCCGGCCCGAAGCTTCCCTGCGCGACGATCTCGAAATCACCTCCGCCGCTGACGTGGCCGTTCGGCGTAACGAACGACACTGCAGGTGCGGGAGCACTCTCCCTGATCCTAAAGACCGTACTTGAGATCAGATCGGCTAAGTAAATCTCTCCCGCTTCATCTTGACCGAAGCTCGTGATGGAAAAGCCCGTGTCACGGATACCCACGACCGTCCAGCCGCCCGCACCATCCGGGGCCGCGACCCTCAATTCTCCGTTACAGAAGTCGCCGTAGAGGTAGCGTCCTTCCAGCATGGCCGACTCGGCGCCACGATAAACGTAACCTCCGATGACCGCTCCCCCGCAGCGGCCGTAGTGAAAGTGCTCAAGCACCGGCGGCACCAAAGAACCGTCGTTGCACACCTTCGGCGGCGTTTCCGGCGGCAAGGGCAGACCCGTGCCGCGGTCAAAGCAGGCGCTGCCTTCCATCCCGCTCCAACCGTAGTTCTGGCCGCCGTGGCTGCTCGCCGGCAGGTAGTTGATCTCCTCCCGGGCGTCCTGGCCCACATCGCCGATGAACATATCTCCGGTTAACCGGTCGAAACTAAAGCGCCAGGGGTTACGAAGCCCGAGCGCCCAGATTTCCCCCCGCGCGTCCTGGCGGCCGGCGAAAGGATTGTCTTCGGGAATGCTGTAGGGCGGTTCGCCGTCTACATCGATTCTGAGCATTTTTCCCAACAGCGAAGAGAGGTCCTGCGCCCGCTCGCCGGGGTCGCCGGCGGGTCCGCCGTCACCGGTTGCGATGTAGAGCCGGCCACTGGGACCGAACTCGATCTGTCCGGCGTTATGGCTGGGGTCGGGCTGGCTGATCTTGAGAATCAGTTCTTCCGAATCAGCTTCAGCTCGATTCGGGTCCGCCAAAACGGTAAATCGGGAAACGTTCGTATCCCCGTTCTTGTCCGTGTAGTTGACGAAAAACTGCCCGTTCCCTGCGAAGTCAGGATGGAAGGCCAATCCCAGCAAGCCCATCTCGCCGCAGCAGCCAACGCGCCCGGATAGATCCAAAAAGGGCGTCTCCAGAAGACCCTGCCCATCGCGAACCCGAATCCGTCCACCCTGCTGCGCGATGAAAAGCCTGCCGGAACCATCACCCGCGTTTGTAATGACAGTCACGGCTGAGAGGCCGGCGGCGACGGGCTCCAGGATCAGATTGTCGAGCGAGATCTGACCCGCTAGCCCGCGGGTTGCCGGGAACGCGAGAATCGCCGCCAGCAGAATGACATAGAAACGGAGAATCATTCGCGTGTCCTCCCCAACTCGCCTTGCATGCCAGGTCGGCGGGTTACTTGGGAATCGGCTTGACGCGCTCTTCGATCCAGGGCGGAAGAGGCGCTTCCTCGCCGGGCGCGCTGCCGTGGTAGTTGAACTCCTCGCCGTACTCGAAGCCGTGCTTGCCGCCGATCGCCTCAGCCAGTTCCTTAACGAAGGCCCGGATGAGGCTGCGCGTCGAAGACTCGGTGATCTCGTTGAGCAGGCCCAAGGGCTTTCCGGCCATCTCGAGCCGAGCTTTGCTGTGGACAGCGTAGCGGTGGTTGCGATTCCGCAGGGCCTGGATCGCCGCTACCTTCTTGTTGAAGTTCTTGGTGATGTCAACCGGCATGAACTTCGCCGCGTTGTGGCCGCCTTCGCCAGGCCGGTACGGGCGGTATGTTCCATAGTAATAGGTCTCGCGCGGGCTCCCGCCCGTCAGGCCGGCCTTGGTCGCCTCGGGAAGGAAGTACCCGCTATTGCTGTAGTTCGTTTCCTCGGCGCCCCGGCCCGTGAAGTATTGATCCCAGTCCGGTTCATAGTGCATGTAGGGATCGGGCAGGAAAAGCTTCTCCGGCTTCCAATGACGGATCATGATCGAGATGTGATTGCGCATCTCGTTGGGTGAAATCCCACCGAGCTCGCCGCTCTTGTCGTTGATATTCAGGATGTCGCTGACGCCCAGCATACGCGCCGCCTTCTCGGCATCCTCGGTGTTGACGAGTCGCGTCTCGGCCGGCCCCAGGTCCACCGAATCCTTCTCGTCGTTGCCAATCTGTACGACGTACACCTTGTAGCCTGCGTCGATGAAATTGGCTAGCGTCCCGCCACAACCGAACAGATAGTCGCCACTTGCCGCCGTGACGACGACGATGCTCTTCGCCCCCTGAGCAACGAGAGAGAACGGCAAAACAATGACGAGGAAGAGAATTGCGAGCAGAAGTCGGACGGCCATGAGTGTGCCTTCTGAAGGGTCGTTATTGTATCACCGCTCGTTCGAGCGCGGCTGGTTTTGGGAGTGAGGGCTTGCAACCGATCGGGGAGGGTCTCAAGCGGCCTCTTCGACGCCCACAACAAGCCGCTTCCCCATTAGGGCGAGGGCTGCCTGGATCCGCGCCAGTTTAGTCGCATGACGAGGATTCAGCATCCGGCGTACTTCTTTTTCGTCCACGCCGAGGCGCCGAGCCAGCTCCACATTCGATACCCCCGCATCGCGTACCGCCAGGTACAACGCCGCCTTGGCCGCCATTGCCGGTGCGAGCGGAATCACAGTTCCGCGCCGGCCCGGTGACGGCGGCGGAATCTCCAGCTCCGCCGCTATGCGATTGGCAACAGCCTCTTCCAGGCAATCGGCGCCCTGCGCGAGAGCGTCGGCACGGTCGTCACCATGAGTGATGGCCTCGGGCAGGTCTCGGAACCGGACGGTGAATCCTCCTTCCGGTTCGGAACTGAAAACTGCGGGATATCGAAAGTCAGTCATGTTAGTTCAAGTCCGATTGTTTGAGACTGAGTTGTTCCAGCATTGCGCGCAGAGTGCCCAACGGCAATTCCTTCTTGCGATCCGGCACGACGGTGAACCGCTGTCCGTAGTACAGCGTTCCGTGACTGCCTTTGCCGCGACGGGCGATGAAACCAACATACACTATCGGCAGGCGAAGGGTTCGCTGTATAGCCCTACCCGTGACCATTCCGCTTCAGGAATTCCTCGGCACGCTCGAGATCGGCGGGCACGTCAACGCCGATGCCAAAGTAGTCTTCCGTCGGCACGACCAGGATACGTTCTCCGTTTTCGAGCACGCGCAGTTGTTCAAGCGCTTCGATCTGCTCCAAATGTCCGGGTGGCATCGCGGCGAAACGCTGCAGAAAATCCTTGCGGTAAGCATAGAGGCCGATGTGCGCGAACGCTTCTTCGCTCTGGCCGTGTCGAGGATGAGGAATCAATGATCGCGAGAAATACAGGGCGTATCCTCTGCGATCGGTGACGACCTTCACTACGTTCGGATCATGGAGAGAACGCTCGTCCGAGATGCGGTGGCTCAGCGTCGTCATCAGCAGGTCGGGCCGCGACCGGAACGGCGCAACGGCTTGATCGATCACCTGCGGCGATACGAAAGGTTCGTCCCCCTGGATGTTGACGATGACGTCCACTTCGAGATCGCGCGCCGCCTCGGCCACGCGGTCGGTGCCGGAAGGATGCCGGGGCGAAGTCATGATCACCTTGCCGCCGAACTGCTTAACCGCCGCGGCGATTCGTTCATCGTCGGTGGCGACCACGACCAGCGACAGGCTTTCGGCCTGCGCCGCCCGCTCATAAACATGCTGGATCAGCGGGCGGTCCCCCAATCGCGCCAGCATCTTGCCTTCGAAGCGGCTGGAAGCGTAACGGGCAGGTATGATGCCGACGGCTTTCATGGGGCCATTAAAGCACCGTGGCCCAGCCGACAGGCCGCCACGTGCGCGTACTACAATATAGAACAGAAACGCATGAAAAAAAGCCCCTTAGGCTGGTTCCCTGTAATTATTTTGGTGTTCGGTCTGTGTTTCTTTCCTCTACGAGCTGCTTCGGCCCACGTTATTCAAGTCGAAGTCGAGCACGTCATCCATCCCCTTACGGTTGAAATTGTTCAGCAAGCAATCCGGCAAGCCGGCGAAGAAGACGCCGCCGCCGTCTTGCTTCGCATGAACACGCCCGGGGGCCTGCTCTCCGCCACCAAGGAAGTCATTCAGGCCATCGTAGCCTCGAAGACGCCTGTGATTGTCTATGTCGCGCCCAGCGGAGGCCGTGCCGCCTCCGCTGGCTTCATGATTCTGGTGTCAGCGGACATCGCCGCCATGGCCCCCGGTACCAACACCGGCGCGGCGCACCCGGTCATGATGGGCGGCGAGATGGACGAGGTAATGAACGAGAAGGTCAGCAATGACGCGGCCGCCTCGGTGCGCTCCATCACCAGCAAGCGCGGCCGCAATCCCGAACTCGCCGAGAAGGCTGTACTTGAGAGCAAGGCCTTTACTGAAAACGAGGCCCTTGAAGCGAAACTCATCGACATCGTTGCGCCCGATGTCGCCACCCTGTTGCGCGAACTCGACGGTAAGACCATTAAGCGCTTCGATGGAACCGAGCAGAGCATGGATCTCGCCCAGGCCGAGGTCATCCCATTTGAGTTGAGTTACCGCCAGACGATTCTGCTGACGCTGATTGACCCCAATCTGGCCTTCATCCTTCTCGTACTGGGGCTGGTGGGAGTCTATGTCGAATTCACAAACCCTGGATTGATCTTTCCCGGAGTCGCCGGCGCCATCCTGGTGATCGTGGGCGCGATGGCGTTGACCGTGTTGCCTATCAATTGGGCGGCCGCCGCGTTGGTCATTCTCGGACTGGTTTTCTTCATTCTCGAAGCGACGACAACAACAAACGGCATCCTCGCCGCCGGAGGGGTCATCGCCATGGTGTTGGGCTCGGTGATGCTGATTGACACCGATATTCCCGAGCTCTCGATCAACTGGCCAACGGCGATTGGCGTAACGCTGCCCTTCGCCGTAATTACGGTTTTTCTGTTGCAGCTCGCTGTCCGCTCGTTTCGCCTGAAGGTCGCCACCGGCAGCGAAGGCATGGTCGGCGAGATCGGCGTCGCGAAGACCGACATCCACGCCGCGGGCCGCGTTTTCGTGCACAGCGAGTGGTGGAACGCGTCATCGGAGCAACCGATTCCGGCCGGCGTTCCGGTGCGTGTCGTGGGCGTCAAAGACCTAAAGCTACAAGTGGAGCAGCGTTCGAACAGGCCACATACTTCGGAGCCCGTAGAGCAATAAAAGGAGCGGATCACCATGGGATTCAGTCTGGGTTACATCTTCGTTTTCATTGTTGTTCTCTACGTGATTAATTGCATCAAGATTCTGCCCGAATACGAGCGCGGTGTGGTCTTCCGATTAGGCCGTCTGCTGCCGCAACCGAAGGGGCCGGGTCTGGTGCTCATCTTCGCTCCGATCGACCGCATCGTTCGCATGTCACTGCGCGTCGAAACGCTCGACGTGCCGCCACAGGATGTCATTACGCGCGACAACGTGACAGTAAAAGTTAGCGCGGTGCTGTTCTTTCGCGTCATCGATCCCAGCAGGGCGGTGGTCGAAGTGGCGCACTACGTCCACGCGACCTCACAGTTAGCGCAGACGCGCCTGCGCTCGGTGCTCGGCGAGGCCGACCTTGATGAACTGCTGAGCCAGCGCGAAAAGCTCAATGCGCAACTTCAGGCGACCCTCGACGAGCACACCGGACCGTGGGGCATTAAGGTGCAGGCCGTCGAAGTCAAGAACGTCGACCTTCCCGAGCAAATGATCCGGGCCATTGCGCGCCAAGCCGAAGCCGAGCGCGAGCGCCGCGCCAAGGTGATCCACGCCGAAGGCGAACTGCAAGCCGCCAAAAAGCTGACCGAAGCAGGACAGCTCCTCGCGACGCAGCCCACATCCATTACCCTGCGCTACCTCCAGACGCTCACCGAAATCGGCACCGAGAAGAATACGACGGTGGTTTTCCCGCTCCCGATTGATCTGTTCCGGGGCTTGGCCAAGTGGGTGGGCCCCATCGAGCAAGAGCCGCGGGACGGGGACGCCTCTGTCTCGACGCCCCGCCAATCAACGTAGATGAGTACGCAAAACATTTAGGACTCTTCTTGTTTTAGGGTAGAATAGGTACTGTTATGGCCGCACGGCAAGATGAAGAGTATGAACTTGTCCTCGGAAACAAGCAACTGTTGAGCTTGTTCTTCGTGGTCGTCGCCCTGTTCGCGATTTTCTTCACGTTTGGATACTCGGTCGGCTTTACGCAAGGCCAACAGGACCGCGTGGTTGCCATCGCGAGCAGCCGCCCGCCCGATCCACCCGCCACGGACGTTCGCATTCCGGACGCTTTGCTCGAAGAGGCGCCCAAGCCCGCCGTTGACCTTGCGCTGGCGCCGCAACCCACCGTGGCCAAGGCCGAACCGCCCAAGCCTGAACCGATTGCTCAGCCCAAAAGGCCGGAACCCACGCCCCCGAAGGCCGCGTCTACCGCGAAAGCGGCCGCGCCCGCTCCGGCCACAGCCGCTTCAGCAGGACCCAACGGAGCTCAGATCGCCCGCGGTATTCACATCCAAGTAGCCGCGTTGCGCGTACGATCCGACGCGCAGTTGCTTGTGAGCAAGCTGCAGGCCAAAAAATATCCCGTAGCGCTCTACAGCCAGGGCAGCGACGGCTGGAACCGTGTCATCGTCGGTCCCTTTGCTAACGACGACGCCGCCAAGGCCACCCAGAAGAAGCTTCAGTCAGACGGTCTCAAGACCATCCTCCGTCGGCCCTAACCTTCGCCCCAGCCCCCCAACACAAGTGGCAGAATAGAAGTCTGTAAGGCCGCGATAGCCCGTGGATCTCATCCGAATCAGCAACTTGCCAGATCCACCCCGCGCGCGCCTGCCGGAATGGCTACGCAGCGGAACAACCGACTACCGGGCGCTCCACGACCTTAAAGCCGAACTGCGGAGTCGCAATCTGCATACGGTCTGTGAGTCCGCTCGCTGCCCCAATATTCACGAATGCTTCTCACGTAAAGCCGCGACGTTCATGATCCTGGGGAACATCTGCACGCGGCGCTGCGGTTTTTGCTCAGTGCCTCAGGGCGCGCCCGAAGCCCTCGACGCCGATGAGCCTCGCCACGTCGCCGAGATGGCCGCTCGCATGGGATTGCGGTATGTGGTCATCACGAGCGTGAACCGCGACGAACTGCCCGACGGCGGCAGCCGCCACTTCGCCCGAGCTGTCACGGAAGTCCGCCGCTCGCTGCCCGCCGCTCGCATCGAAGTGCTCACGCCCGATTTCCTCGGTGATACGGATGCAGTGGCGCGCGTGCTCGACGCCGGTCCCGACGTTTTCAACCACAACATGGAAACCGTTGCTCGTCTCTATCACCGCGTCAGGCCACAAGCGGTCTACCAGCGCTCGTTGGATGTTCTGCGCTTCGCGAAACTCTATCGCCCCGATGTTCTGACGAAGTCCGGCCTCATGGTCGGACTCGGCGAATCGCAATCCGAGGTGCGGCAACTCTTGCGGGACCTTCGCAGCCACAAGACCGACGTCGCAACCATCGGCCAATACCTTCAGCCAACCCGCCGCCGGCTCCCGGTCGAGGAGTTCATCCGCCCCGAGGTGTTCGACACCTATCGAGAGTATGGTGAGTCGATCGGGCTTCGCGCGGTGTTCAGCGGCCCCCTCGTGCGCAGTTCCTACATGGCCGAGCAGCTGGAAGCAACAGCCGGCGAAGTCTCGTGAAGCCGACCGCGCGAAGCGAGAAAGAAGTGCGGCCTCAAAACACGTCGCTGCTCCTGGCCGCTCTGAGCGGGTTGCTGCAAGTCCTGATCTTTCCCCGCTTTGGCATCACACCGCTGGCGCTGGTCGCGGTTGCTCCTCTGCTGATCGCTTGCGCGCGTGAGGATTCCGCTCGAGCGCGGTTCGTGGTCGGCTGGCTGGCCGGCGCGATTTACTGGGCAGGCGTCTGCTACTGGATTTACGACGTCATGCACAGTTACGCGGGTCTCTCCGCCGTCGGGGCTGGGGCCATCTTCGCGGCCTTCTTTCTTGCCAAGGGTCTTTACCTGGCGGTGTTCTCGATAGTGGCCGGCCCACTAATGAGACAAACCTGGGCGATTCCCGCCGTGGCTGCCACCTGGGTCTCGTTCGAGGGTTTGCACCAGTATCTGGCCTTCACCTGGCTGCAGTTGGGAAACGCCGGCATCGACTTGCCTTTACTGCCGCGGCTCGCCCCCTTCACGGGAATCTACGGGCCATCCGTCGCCCTGGCGCTCATCAATGTGGCTCTCGCCGTCCTAATCGTGAGGCGTGGCTTTCGGGAGCTGGTGTGGCTGTCGCCGCTCGTGCTGCTGTTCTTCCTCCCCACGCCCCCCGCCGCGTTTCCAGCAGCCGAGACGGCCCGCCTTGTACAACCGAACATTCATCCGGATGAGCTTCGCGAGGGCCGTTGGAACTACACCCGCCACGCTCAGCACTTAGAGCGGATGGCCTATCTCTCCGAGGGGGCCGATGCCGCCCCGCCGGCGCTCGTCATCTGGCCGGAATACCCTGTACCCGCCTACTACTCCGATGACGAGAAATTCCGCGAATACATGAGCCAACTCGCCATCCAGGTCGGTGCGCCAATCATCTTCAACTCCATCGAGCGGGGCGGCCCCGGGGGACGCCAACCCCTCAATAGCGCGCTGGTCGTCAACGAACACGGCGAGCTCCTTTCGCAATACTCGAAGATGTTCCTGGTGCCGTTCGGCGAATTCGTGCCTTGGCCGTTCTCGCATTTTATTGACAAGATCACACTCGAAGCCGGCAATTTCTTTCCCGGCGCCGAAGTCGTCGTGACCGAAGCCGGCGGACACCGCATCGGGACGTTCATCTGTTACGAATCGGTCTTCCTCAGGGGTGTGCGCGAGTTTGTTTATCGCGGCGCCGAGGTACTCGTCAATATTTCGAACGACAGTTGGTACGGGCGCAGCGCAGCGCGCCATCAACACTTGCTCATCGCCCGCATGAGAGCGCTCGAGAACAGCCGCTGGCTGCTGCGCGCGACGAACGACGGCATCACGTCCGTCATCGATCCGGCCGGGCGCGTGAGTGCCTCGCTGCCGTCGTTCGAGCAGAACGTCATGAGCGCTCGCTTTGGCTACCGCGGCGAACTGACCTGGTTCACGCGTTTCGGCCAATGGTTTCTGACGCTGTGCGCCGCGGCGTCGCTGGCCGCGATCTTGGTGTCCCGCCGCCTGGGCTATCTTGAGAAGAGAGAAAAGTGATGACGTTAGACGAACTCGATCGCGACTTCAGCAACCTCCGCGCCCGCATCCGTGGCATTCGGGGGTATCTTTGACTCGGCCGCCAAGAAGTCTGAACTGGAAAAGATAGAGCCACTGCTCGCCGCCCCTGATTTCTGGAACGACTCCTCGAAGAGCCAGCCGATCATGCGCCAGCGCAAGCGTCTGGTCGAATCGATCGACGCCGAGAAAGAGCTCTCGCGGCGAGTCGCTGATCTCGAGGCGTTTTTCGAGCTCGGCCGCGAAGGCGAAACCGTCGAGGACGAGATCGAGTCCGAAATGAAATCGCTCGAGGAACGCGCCGACGAGATCGAGACGGAAGCGTTGCTCTCCGGCGAGAACGATCACTGCAACGCCATCGTCGTGCTTCATTCGGGCGCCGGCGGCACCGAGTCGCAGGATTGGACCGAGATGCTGCTACGTATGTACCTGCGCTGGGTTGAGCGCAAGGGCTTCAAGGCGGAGCTAACGGATTCGCTGCCCGGTGATGAAGCGGGCCTAAAGTCAGCCACGTTCACGATCGCGGGCGAGAATGTGTACGGCTTGATGCGCTCGGAAATCGGTGTTCACCGGCTGGTCAGAATTTCACCCTTTGACTCGGCCGCGCGTCGGCACACCACGTTCGCCTCGGTCTTCGTCTATCCCGAGATTGATGACCAGATCATTGTCGAGATCCGCCCCGACGACCTCCGCATCGATACCTATCGTGCCGGCGGCGCCGGCGGACAGCACGTCAATATGACCGATTCGGCCGTGCGTATCACGCACGGGCCCACCGGCATCGTCGTGCAGTGTCAGAACGAACGCTCGCAGCACAAGAACAAGGCGACCGCGATGAAGATGCTCAAGTCGCGTCTCTATGACTTCGAGATGCGCAAGAGGCAGGTGGAGACCGACAAACTCGAAGCTTCGAAGTCCGATATCAACTTCGGCAGCCAGATCCGCAACTATGTCTTGGCGCCCTATCGGCTCGTCAAAGACGTCCGCACGAAGCTTGAGCAGGGAAACGTTGACCGCGTACTCGACGGGGATCTCGATCCCTTCATGCACGCCTTCCTGGTTTTCGCCAAGACGGGAAGATTGGCGGGCGACGACCGCGAATTGGATTAGCGGTGAAGGGGTGGCCGCTCCTGGCCATCATGGACAGGTTTCGAATTACTTCAACGCCTCGTTGATTTCGATATCGCTCTTCAAGACATCGGTCAAGAGTTCCGACAGTTCAACTCCCCGGCGCTCGGCTTTATCGGAGAAGTATTCCCACACGCTTCGCTCAATCGAAACGGGCAAAAAGACCTTGGCGTGCGCCGGGATGTGATGGAGCCCGCGAACGCCTCTGCTGAAGTCGATCTCCGCCGGCGTCTCGCTACCTTCGATTGGCCTGTCGTTCGTTGGCTGGCCGGGGAGGATTCGAACCTCCATACCAGGCTCCAAAGGCCCGTGTCCTACCATTGGACGACCGGCCAACGTAGACTCAGAATAACATTCGCTTCGGATGACATTCACCCCACGGAGAAAGGCGCACGCGAAAATCGTGTCGCGGCCCTCAGCATTTTCCAATCCAAGAATGATCCTGAAATGCGGTAGGTCGAGGCCGGGGACGAAATAGGGTGTG
>JAQBUE010000171.1 GCA_027624045.1 Acidobacteriota bacterium | reverse complement strand
CACACCCTATTTCGTCCCCGGCCTCGACCTACCGCATTTCAGGATCATTCTTGGATTGGAAAATGCTTCGATCGATGCGTCAGGAAGTGCGCGGGGTTTACATGCCTAGCTATGTTGCGAGAGAATCCATGGCATCATGCCCCTGAATCGACTGCCCTTCGATCGGCGAAGTTTTCTAGGTTCCCTCTCCGGGATTGCCGCCGCCCCGGCCGCCGCGATGCCCGCGTCTCCCCAGCCCACTCCTCCGCAAAGCGGTTCGCTTGAAGGCGATCTGCTGGCGGCGATTAACAAGATCCCGCTCGTCAATACGCACGAACACATTATCCCCGAGGAAGAGCGCGTCAGCCTGAACGTCGATTTCTTTACACTCGCGGGACACTACGCAATCAACGACGTGATCTCGGCGGGCCTCGCCGGGGACGAGTTGCGGCTCGTGCGAGATGAGAGTGCTTCGGCCCGCGCCCGCTGGGCCGCATTCGAGCCGCATTGGAACAATGCGCGGTTCACGGGCTACGGGCAGGCGCTGCGAATTGCCATCGAGGACATCTATGGCGCCGCTGAAATCTCGGGGCAGACGATTGACGGGATTAACGACCGCATTCGCGCCGCAAACAAGCCGGGGTTATACGAGGACGTGCTTCGCAAGCGGTCGAACATTGCTTACTCCGTGCTCGATGATTATTGGAACGCCGCGCCCGTTAAGCCCGACCCTCGGTTCTTCGTTTACGCCCGCAAGTTTGATCGCTTCGTTGCCCCGCAGTCGGCGGCGAACATTCGAGAACTCGAGAAGCTGACTGACGTTTCTATCGCAAGCCTGCGGGGCCTCAAGCAGGCCATGGAGCGCAGCTTCGAACAGAGTTTGGAAGCGGGCATGGTGAACGTCAAGTCGACGCTCGCGTACTCGCGGGAGATTCACTACTCCGAAGTTTCCGAATCGCGCGCCGAGTTAGAGGTCCAGATGCTGCTCAAGGATGGGCGGCACGTGCCCGAAGGATTTCGCAACCGCGTCGAGCGGCCTTATCGGGCGATGGAGGACCACATGTTCCATCACCTGATTCAGCTAGCCGATGCACATAAGATTCCGGTGCAGATTCACACCGGCTTGCATGCTGGAAACGGAAACTTTATTGAAAACTCCAAGCCTACACATCTGACGAACCTATTTTTCCTGTATCCCAATGTGAAGTTCGATCTGTTTCACATCAGCTACCCGTATCAAGGAGAGCTGTCGGTGCTGGCGAAGACCTTCCCGAATGTTTACGTAGATTTCTGCTGGGCGCATATCATCTCGGGAAGCTTGTCGCGGCGCGCTATGCACGAGATGCTTGAGACGGTGCCGGCCAACAAGATCTTCGGGTATGGTGGCGACTACCGCTACCCGGAGCTAAGCTACGCCCACGCGAAGATGGCCCGCCGCAACGTGGCGCGCGTCATGGCGGAGAAAGTGGAAGAAGGGTTCTGTACCGATGAGGAAGCGCTCCGGATCGCCGAGATGATCCTGCACGGGAACCCGGACGCGATGTTCGGTTGGCGGCGCGGGTAAGAGCGTAGCACCTCAGCGCTGTCGAACCGCGAAAAGGTGATCGTCGGTTCGCACAAAGATGTAGCCGCCGGAAAGGGCTAGCGACGCCAGCGTCCGTTCCTCCATATCGTTCTCGGCTACGATCTTCAGTTCCCTACCTGCTTCGAGCACAAACGTTTTCCCGCTCTCTTCGCTGAGGTAGACCTTGCCCGCCGCCGCGACCGGCGATGCGCTGAACACACCTCCGAAGCGATGCTTCCAGAGAGTCTCGCCGGTTTCGGCGTCAACGGCCGTTCCAATTCCCATCTCGTTCGCCATGTAGATGACGCCCTGCTCAAGCAGCAACGAAGAGACGTAGGGTGCCCCCGTCGGCGTCCGCCACCTCAGCTTCGACTCGGTAACGTCGCCACTCCCGTCGACTCCGACCGCCAAGTAAGGCCCGCTGTTGTAACCCCGGCTCGAATAGAGAATGCCGTCGTGATACACGGGCATCGATATCGGGACGCGATTTACCTCACCCACATGCCAGAGGACCTTTCCTGACTTCGGTTCGATCGACTCGATACGGTCGCTGGTATTGATGATGAGCTGGTCTCCGCGCTCCCGGCGCAAAATAAACGGAGTCGTGTACGACCGCTTACCCTTTCCGCGCTCAATCTTCCACAGATCCTTACCCGACCTTCGGTCCACGGCGAGCAAGTAAGAATCATCCGGATGATCGACAAGCAGCAGCACGGCATCGTCGTAAAGCGTGGGAGAGCTACCATGTCCCCAGCGAATATCGAATGCTGAGCGCTCCTCGCCCAGGTGCCGTTTCCAGAGCAACTCACCATTGAGCGTCAAAGCCGCCGTGAGTCCGGTGCCAAACCAGGCGTAGACGCGTTCGCCGTCGGTAACGCAACTGGGGCTCGCAAGATTGTGCTTGAGATGAACGGCCGGAAGATGCTCGCCGGCGTCAAAGACCTGTTCCCAGAGCGCTCTTCCATCGCTTCGTGCAAAGGCCTGCACGACGAACTGAACACCGCCGCTGGTTCCGGTGTTCTTTGCCGTTTGGGCGTTCGCGAAATCTCTCCCGCCCGCGTCGGGCCCGTTCCCTCGTTGTGACGTAAGAAAGATCCGGTCGTCCCAGACGATGGGTGTCGAAGTGCCCATCCCCTTGAGCGGCGCTTTCCAGGCGACATTCTCCGTAGCGCTCCATCGCACCGGCAGATTCTTTTCGGCCGAGATTCCGTTAGCGGAAGGACCGCGCCACTGTGGCCAGTTCTCGGCCTGCAGAGCGAGTGAAATCAACAGCAGAAGTCCGAGTAGGCGGGTCATGCCCGTTACTCTAGCGCAGAACGCTGAGCGAGACCGCGTGTCCTGACTTGCGTCAAGACCGCGCGAGTTTGTGGCCGCGGCGAACACAGAATTCTCCGCCCGCCAGCACAATCATGGCTCCGACAAACCCGCCCAGCAGTACAGTCACCGAAACGAAAAATGGGCCATACGCCTCCCTCACCTTGAGTAGCGGCCAAGCCCACAGATACAGCGCGTGTGCGACCTCAACAGCGATCGCCGTCCAGAGCGCGACGGGAGCGACAGTCCGAAACCGCACTGGGCCATGCGGCAGTTTCCAATAGATCAGCAGAAAGATCGTGGTCACGAACGGCAGCGACGCCAGCTTTAGTACAACAACCTTCCAAAACTCAGGAACAACAGGCAGGTTGTCGAATGCGGTCCGAACGAGGTTCACATTCGCTGAACTAAAGACAGCCGCTCCGAGCGCCAGGACCCCGCAGGCCATGGCGAACAGGAAGCTCGCCAGTTGATTCGCCCAATAGCTGCGGTCATCTGGGAATCGCCACAGGCGGTTCAGCGCGACCTCCAGCGGCATGAAGATCCCCTGACTGCTGATCACAAGAGCGATGGTCGAGACTACTTCGACCTGCCCCCGTAGCGACGCGGCAAAGCTAACATTCCGTTTGACAAAACTCACCAGCCCGGGGTCTTTCGGCAGAAAGTCCTCCACCCCGATGAGCACCATCTCCCCGACATCCGATCCCGGAAGAAGCGCGCGCGTCAGCGAAAGGATGAGAACGAGGAATGGAAAGAACGCGAGCAATAGGCTGGCCGCGATCGCCATCGCGTAAACATGGCTCTCGATCGTGAACAGATAGCGGACCGTCGGGCGCAGAAACCCAATAATCCGCTCGGGGACCGACCGAACACTTGCAGCGTCTTCGAGTGAGCGCATTGCGGAAACGGGATCCTATACTATGCGAGGCGCGTCGGAAGGTTTGCTCCGTCTGTCTCGCTAGAAGCGGATTCGAGCACGGAGCGCGAACACGAATACATTCTCGCGCGTCTTGAGCGCCCCTGGTTGCTTGACGTACTGAATACCGGGAGTCAGGGCAAAGGCCGGCGTCAATTGCGCCGCGCAGTAGAGTTCGTAAGCCGTCTCGCGATCGAAATCCGGATCGACGTGAACGCGATAGGGCGTCGAGCCGATCGCCGAGTATATTCCGACACCGATTCTGTGAGCCGGAGCCCGTGGCAGCAGCCCGCGGTATTCCGCGCCGGCGGACCAGAAGTGCGCGATACGGTTCACCTCTCCCGGCCGCCGGCCGTAGCGAAAGAAGATGCCGGCTCCCTGTTCGTCCCCGCTCGGTTCCGCATAGAGCATCTGATCGAAACTGACGTAGAACCCTTCGTTGCTCTTATCAATTCGGTCCTCGCCGAAAACGCTTCGGTCGCGCGGATCCAGAAAGAAACCAAACCGGTAGTTTCCAACAAGCTGGCCGCTCCGCGAAGACAGTCGGGCCCTCAGATCCGTTTCAAAGTACGTAAAGTAATCCAGGTCGCCATCGAAAGCCGTAGCGAAACTGAAGTGAGGCGGGCGTGACTCGGCATCCGATGCGGTCACGACAAAGCTGAGCCAGTCAGTTGGGTTAATGAAGACGGCCGCGCCCGGGCCGATCGCAAGCGGAACGATGGCGTTATTGTTGTCCAGGTAAGTGCTCATGAACTGCTGGTCTTCGTTATTGGCGAACGCGTTTCGGTCGAGGATCGTCTGCTGGTCGAGATAACCCAGGCGGACCTGAAGTTTTCGGCTGGGGCTTGTTTGCTGATACCAGAGTTGATCGATGTAGATGGCGTGATAGCCGTCCGCGTCGTCGATGGGGTCGCCCAAACTCCCCACCCCGGTGTTGATGTTCCCGCCCCAGTTATTCTTCAGGTGGATGAGGGCTTCCCCGCCAGGGATCATGCCCATCTTTCCGAAGTCAAACTGGCCGAATAGATCTACGCTTCCACTGTGGCGCCCGCGGCTTGTTGCATCTAGGCCGCCGCTGTTCTTGTGACCGTAGTATTGAATGTAGTAGAGGCTGAATCGGACCCCTTTGTTTTCCAGATAGGGGCGCGCTCCACCCCAGTTACCGGTCACCTGATCGGCGGTCGGAAACCAATGCTGGTGCGCTACCTGAGGGAAGGCTGGCGTACAGGCGATGACGCACAACAGGACTGCGGAGGTGAGAGTCCGCCTGAGTAGACGACGAACGGGCCGTCCTAAAGTGCTCGGCATCGGATGAGGTTCTGGGCGAGTCAGAGCGCCCCGGGTCCGGACGGCTGGGGCAAATCGCGGAACAGGGTGTGGCACGCCGCGCAGGTGTCCTCAATCTCGTTCATCGTTCCGCCGATAAGTCTCGTCTGGCGGCGTTCGGCCTGTCCGCCAAGTTGCAGTGCTCGACTACGCAATTGCTCAGCAAGATTCAAGAATACTTGCTGCTCGTCCTCTGACAGGCCCACCTCTCCGGCAATATCGGCAATTCGGCCAGCGGTCTGAGCCAAGCCTTCAGCCAGCAAACTTGCCTCCTGGAGGCGCGCCCGTTGACCGCCCGGGTCGTCAAGTTCTTGCGGCAGACGGTCGAACGAAACTCCCCGCAAGCCGCTCATTGCCTCGCGCAACTGCTCGTTCCGTACGGCATGCAAACCCGCCCTCCCCGTGGTCGTGGGAGGCATGGGCAAATCAGGCATTCCGTAATCGCGCTGTCCGCAGTAAAGAGCTAGCAAACAGGCTGCCATCGTGACAGGCATGCGCCAGACTGCTCTCATCGGTTTGTCCTCGCGTATCACGGGAACCCGGGATCGGTCCCCGCTAGGCGGCTGTGCGCGCGCATTGCTAGGCGATGATGCCGCGGATTGGGTTCCCGTAATCGATATCGAGGCGTTTTTGCCCCGGGATATCCAATCTCCTCGGATCGAGACCGAGCTGATGCAAAACCGTCGCATGGATGTCGGTCACATAGTGACGGTCTTCGACGGCGTGAAATCCAAGCTCATCCGTCGCGCCGTTCACGACACCACCCTTGATGCCGCCGCCCGCCATCCAGCAAGAAAAGCCGAAGGGATGGTGATCGCGCCCGCCGCGGTCCCCTTCGACTCCGGGCGTGCGGCCGAACTCCGTTCCCCAGACCACGAGAGTCTCATCCAGCAATCCCCTGGACTTGAGGTCTTTGAGCAAACCGGCTATCGGTTTGTCGGCTTCGAGCGACAGTTTCGAATGATTCTTCTTGAGTTCGGAATGAGCGTCCCAGCCCCCGCCGCCGCCATCGTGGTAGCCGTGGAAGCATTGCACAAAACGTGTGCCGCGCTCGACCAGACGCCGCGACGTGAGCAGGATCTGACCCCAGTAGTCAGTCGGTTCTTCGCCGATACCGTAAAGCTTCTTCGTAGCGTCTGACTCGCCTGAGAACTGGAAGAGTTCCGGCACAGAGGTCTGCATCCGAAACGCCATTTCGTAGGATTTGATGCGCGCCTTCAGCGCCGGGTCGTTCGGGTACTGGACAGCCTCAATTCGGTTGAGCTGCTGGAGGAACTCGAATTCGGCGGCCTGCTCCTCGCGATAGACATCACCGGGCCGCGCGAAGGGCAGCGGGTCGTTCGGATCGACGTTCAGGTTCACGCCATTGTGCTCTGGGCCGAGGTAATCGCCGCCGACGGCCGCCGGTCCGCCCAACTGCGGTGGCACGCCTCCGCCCAAGACAACGAACTGCGGCAGGTTCTCGTTGAGGGTGCCGAGTCCGTAGTGAACCCAGGAGCCGATCGACGGAAAGTAGCCTTGAAAGATGTGCCGGCCGGTGTGGAACTGAAGCTGGGCGGCGTGGTCGTTATCCGTCGTCCAGACCGAGCGAATCACGGCGACATCGTCAATCATGTCGCCCATGTGCGGCCACCAGTCACTTACTTCGATACCGCTCTGACCGCGCTTGCTAAAGCCGACTTGGAGCGGGTAAATCGTCTTCATCATCTTCCGCGTAGCGGCGGTGAATTCGACGACGTTGGCCTTTAGATTGGGCGAATCAAGGACACCGGCGTGCGGCGTATCCGAGATGGTCTTCCCGGCGTACTTATTGAGCTCGGGTTTGGGATCAAAGCTTTCGAGATGACTTGTGCCGCCCTGCATGAAGAGCCAAATCACGCTCTTCGCTTTTGGCGCGAAATGAGGTAAGCCGTTCGGGGGGCTCCAGGCGCCCACGTCGTGTGGAGTCGCGGCTCTTCCGATGCCATCGCGATGGAGCATCGCGCCCAGGGCAAGTCCGGTGAACCCCATTCCAAGGTCAGCCAGAAACGTACGCCGGCCTACTTGATGGCAATTACAGACGGCAGTCGATATGCGTTTCATGTTTGGCAACCCAGCCGCGCCTATCCGAAGGCGCGGCTGCCCTATCGTATCACCACAAACTCATTCCGATTCATCAATACGTGCACTAGATTTTCCCGTGCGTGTATCGCCGGATCGTCCGCCGGCGGCAGCTCACTCTTCTCCGCCGCCCTGAACCGGGTCAGGCTTGAAGAGTTTTGGAACATGTTCTCTTGCTTGCCCAGGAACCCGATACTCATCCGCCGCTCTTCATCTGAGGGAGGCCGCGCTAGAATCCGTTCAAACGCGGCGTCAATAAACTTCTGGTCATTGTTTCGGCCGGTCTCGTTAACGAGCTTTGCGGTCAACGCTCTCGCCATCCTCAGGCTCAGCTTGCTGTTCGATAGAGCGAGCGCCTGTTGCGGCACGATGCTTTCATAGCGCTCATAGCATTCTGACGCGTTCCCTCCATCGAACAACGTCAGCAGCAGCATCTGCGAGTTCGGTGTATGCGTGAAATAGAGGCTGCGCCGCCCCGAAACCTCGCCCATCGCTTCATCGAGTTCAGGACCGCCCATCGTCGTATCGAGCTCGCCCGCGACGTGCAGAATGCTGTCACGGACCGCTTCCGCCTCCATCCGCCGGGCGTTCATGCGCCAGTACCAGGTGTTCGTGGCATCCTCGGCAATATTCGATACGGCGTCGTCGGCTGCGGCGGACCGCATGCGGTAGGTGCTGCTCATCAGCATCAAACGATGCAGATGATTCATGCTCCAACCCGACTCCATGAAGTCTACCGCGAGCCAATCGAGTAGCTCGGGATGCGTAGGTGGCTTGCCGTTGAGGCCGAAGTTCGCGACCGTTGAGACGAACGGTTCGCCAAAATGGCGCATCCAGATATGATTCACGGCGACCCGCGCCGTGAGCGGATTGTCACGCCCCGTAATCCAGCGGGCGAGCGCCGTGCGGCGTCCCGTACTGTGTTTGGGATAGGTTTTCCCGAGCGGCGTGTATTCGGTGGCGGCCTTGCCGAGAGCCTCCTGAGCCTGCTTCAAGCGCTTGCTGGAAGCGGCGACTTGTTTGTCGCGCGCCTTGCGGCCGTCATCATCGTCGGCTTGCGGGCCGCCGAGGGCTTCGTCGAGACGCCGCTGAGCATCCAGGATTTCCATGCGCCCGTTCAGTAGGTGTGCGTGACGCTCGGCATCCACGGCCGCCTGGGCGAGTTCATCAGCATTCGGAGCAGCAGGCTGGGCGTACTTCGCCTTCTCCGCAGCGATGCGTGCTTGAACGGCAGGCAGATTTGCGCGCGCCCACTCGACCTTACGCTCGCCAACCGCGACGCGGTCCTTTGCGCGGCGCAACGTGATTCGCGGATCTTCAGGCGGAAGCTGGTCGATCCACTGAGCGATCACCATGATCTTCGATTTTGACAGCGACGCTTGGCGATAGGGCATGCGCGGCTCGGCCTCGCCTGTCAGGAATCGAATCAGTGGGCTCTCGGCGCTCTTGCCGGGTATGATGGCGGGACCGCTGATGACTCCACCCGCGGCGATCGCATCGGCGGATTGTAGGCTCAAGCCGCTCTTGAGGCTTGCCCCGCTATGGCAAGACGTGCAGTGAGTTTCCAGAATCGGCTGCACGTCTGCCTTGAAATCGACTTTGGCGTCGGAGACCGTCGCGTCGTCAGTCTGGGCGCTGCCTCCGGACGCCTGTTCCGCTGCCGCCAGATCCTGTCGAGCTTTCGTGAGCGCTGCCTCGGCGCGATCAATCTCCCTGCCGGCCTCGGAGATCAAATCATCATGAACAGCGGGCCGCAAATCCGGATAGTACGATTCGAGCGGCAGGTCCACCTGCGTAATCGCGATGGGGTTCGACGCGCTCGCGAGAATCTCCGGGACATCGGGAGCGAGCGGATGCTCAGTGTCCGGATTGGTCTCGCTCCCTCCGATGAAACGGTAGGTCTTCTCAAAGATGCCCGGGAAGAACGGGGCCTCCGCCAGATCTTCCCTCGGCTCGGCATCGTAAGTCCGCGCCAGCCCATCTTTCTGGAGATCGGGCTCCCCGGGAACGCGGTCAGTGCGGACATCGTGCGGCTCGAAGAAGGCGCGCAGCTTGTAGTACTCCTCCTGCGCGATCGGGTCGAACTTGTGGTCATGGCAGCGGGCGCACTTGATCGTCACACCCAGGAAGCCGGCCGCCGTGTACTCAACCGTATCGCGTACCCACACGTTGCGGTTAAAGCGGAACCAGTTGCGCGCCAGGTAGCCGGTCGCGCGCAGGGCATTGGTATCAGTTGGCGCGATTTCATCGGCGGCGAGCATTTCCTGGATCATGCGGTCGTAGGGCTTATCGGCTGTGAGCGACTCGATGATCCAGTCGCGCCAATGCCAAATGAAAGGCTGGCTGTTGCGGAGATCTCCGGCCGAGCGCCGCCCGTACCAGTCGCTGTAGCGCCAAATGTCCATCCAGTGCCGGCCCCAACGCTCGCCATACCGCGGACTATCGAGCAGCCGGTCAACGAGTTGTTCGTATGCCTGCGGATCCGGGTCGGACAAGAACTGTGTGACTTGCTCGGGTGTGGGCGGTAGCCCTATCAGGTCCAGATAGACACGCCGGACGAGCGTCCTGCTGGAGACTTCCTCAACGGGCTGTAGATCGCGCTTGTCACGCTCGGCCGCTATGAAGGCGTCGATCGGATTGCGGACCCACTCGCGGTCACGCACTTCTGGCACGGGCGCTTTGACGGGCTTCTGATAGGCCCAATGATCTCGGCCGTGGGAAAACGCCTTCTCGCCGAGTTCAGCCGGTAGCGTCAAGGCCGCCGTGTAAGGCGCCTCCGCGCTGATCCAGGCTTCGAGCTTTGCGATAGCATCTGGCGGCAGCTTGTCGGACTGGTACGGCATGCCCGGATCATTCTCGTGCCGAACCTTCTTCATGAGCCGGCTATTGGCGGTGTCCCCCGCGATGACTATATCTTTGTGCTCGTCGCTGCCCTTGATCAGATTTTCGCGCGTCGAGATGTCGAGACCCGCCTGCTTGAACTTCCCGCCGTGGCACACCAGGCACTTGGTTTCGAGGATCGGACGGACGTCTTCAAACAGCGCCGCCGCGTTGTGAGTTGCTTTGGGAGCCTCGGTATACGGTGCGCCGAGATCGATCCAGGTGGCGATCAAACCGAGGGCTTCCGGCGAAAGCTTGTCCGCCTGGAAGGGCATCTTGGGATCGGTTTCGTGCGCGACGACTTTGTAAAGAAGGCTTTGCCGCGCATCACCCTCGATGACGACCGGGCCCCTGCCGCCGCCTTTCACGAGAGCTTCTTTCGAGGTGAGATCCAGGCCGCCCTGCGCTGATTCGGGGTTGTGGCAGGCCTGACAACTCGCCGCGAAAAGCGGTTTGATGTGATTGCTATACAGCCGTTGACCCGCCGTGTCCGGCGATTGGGCGTACAACGGCGATGTTACGACGCCCGTCAGCGCGGCAGCCAGTAACAGACAAGCCCGAGAGAAACGCAGCGGTATCATCCTGGAGTCAAAACTTCTCAGCTCCTCAAAAGCCGGGAGCGAAGGGAGAAATTACTTCAAAGATAGTCCTCCCTCACGGTGGTGTCAACGAACGTCCGGGGGATGGGACGAAAAGATACCGCAGCCTGCGGGCTCTGGGGGCCTCATTCGAAGGCTGCGGTAATGCCGCGCAGACGAAGATGCCACGCCTTCTAGCCGGCTTGATGGCGGGGCAGGAGCGTTAGCCCTATCGCTGGGAGCCGTGCTGTTTCAGGGCGTCTTCGACCTCGGCGAGACGCACTTCGAGTTCTTCCAGTTCGACGGCGCGGTAAGCAAAGTCGAGGGTGGTCCGGATGCCGCTGACGCGACTGGCGGCGGGGGCTTCGTCGTCTTTGATGATCTTGCTGAGTTGAATCACCGCGGTTTTTGCAAGGCGCTGCAGGCGCGCGGTCGTCTCCGCGAGTGCCTGAAGGCGCGCCTTGCTTAGTTCGCGGCGAAAGGTTTTGTCCTGCCGAATCCAGCGGTAGACCGTAGTGCGATCGACGCCGACGGTCTTGGCAGCCGCGGTAAAGGTGCGGCAGACGAGGAGCGCGAGAATGA
>JAQBUE010000170.1 GCA_027624045.1 Acidobacteriota bacterium | reverse complement strand
GCATCTCTCGCCCCAAGGGGATCGTTCTACTTTGCTCAGTAGGGGATCTTTTCACATTGCGCCGACACCGCCTCCCGTTTTGTTGACACTCAATTGAGCCCTGTGATACCACTTAGTGTTCGCTTCATAGGGGAGCGCCCTCCGTCGTCTCGTTCACAGACGTCGGGATCCGCACAAGATGGACGAAGAGAAGAAGCCCGAGGGTGCCGCTCCACCCGAAACAGAGCAGCCCAAGTCCGAAGCGCCCGCCGCACCGGTAGAGGCGGCAGGATCGTCCGCGGCCAAACCTGCGAAGCCGGAGAAGGCGGTATCCACCGCTACGCCCGAAAAGGCTGACCAGCCCAAAGGGACGGAGAAGGCGGCTCCGGCTGAAGCTGCTGCCGAAAAGCCGGCCGCCGCGGCGAAGCCCCCCGCCGAGAAGCCGACCCCAAAAAAGCCTTCGGACGAGATGGAGGTCGAGCCCTGGGAGGGTCCGCTGGTCGATTCTCTCAAAGCCCGTTTCGGGGATGAGATCAAGCAGTTCGCTGTCTTTCGGGAGCAGGCCTTCCTGATCGCCGACACGGCCGCGGTCATCCCGATTCTCGAGTTCCTAAAACTCGAAGAAGACTTCGACTACCTGGTTGACATCACGGCCGTTGACTATCCGAAGAAAGAAAAGCGCTTCGAGGTGGTTTGGATCCTCTACTCCTTTGCCAAGAACGTGCGCATCCGGGTCAAGGCGGTCGTCGGCGACGGCGAGAAGCCCGCTACGGCCTGCACGGTTCACAAGGCCGCGGATTGGCTCGAGCGGGAAGTGTTCGACATGTTCGGCATTGAGTTCGAAGGGCATCCGAACATGACGCGGATTTTGCTTCCCGAAGACTGGAAGGGATATCCGCTGCGCAAGGAATACTCCATCATTCAGCAGGACCAGGACTGGGTCCGCGAGAATCTTCAGATCGAGAGCGGACAGTAATGGCGACCCAGACGACGTTCCTCGACACAAACGAGCTGGTCCTCAACATGGGACCGCAGCACCCCTCGACCCACGGAGTCCTGCGGGTGATCCTCAAGCTCGACGGCGAGAGAGTGCTGGGCACTGAGTGCGTCATCGGTTACCTGCACCGCGGCGTCGAGAAGATCGCCGAGAACCGTACGTATCAGCAGTTCGCTCCGTACGTCGACCGCATGGACTACGTCGCCGCCGTCTCGAACGGGCTTGGCTACTGCATGGCGGCGGAAGTTCTGGGTGGAATCGAGGTTCCCGAGCGCGCCCAGTGTGTCCGCGTCATCCTCACGGAACTGAACCGCATCGCGAGCCATCTGCTTTGGCTGGGCACCCACGCTCTCGATATCGGCGCGATGACGCCCGTGTTCTACTGTTTTCGCGAGCGCGAGGAAGTGCTCAAAATCTTTGAGAAATACTGTGGCGCCCGGCTCACCACCCACTCGTTCCGCATCGGCGGTCTGCAATACGAAACGTACGACAACTTCGAGAAAGACTGCCATACGTTCTGCGATTGGCTCGACAAGAAGGTCGACGAATACGAAGAATTGCTGACGACGAACCGCATCTGGGTGGGCCGAACGAAGGGTGTCGGGATTCTGGACGCCGAGGCCTGCAAGGCCTATGGCGTGACCGGGCCGGTGCTGCGCGCCGCCGGCGTCGCGTGGGACCTGCGCAAGGCGCAACCGTATTGCGGCTACGAAAAGTACGACTTTGACATACCCACCTGCCAGAACGGTGACACCTACGACCGCTATATTGTGCGGATGGCGGAGTTCCGGCAGTCGACGCGCATCATCCGTCAAGCCGTGGACAGCCTGCCCAGCGGGCCGATCAAGGGTAAGGTTTCGAAAGTATTCAAACCGCCGATCGGCGAGGCGTACGTTTCGATCGAGGCGCCGAAGGGCGAACTCGGCTACTACATCGTTTCAGACGGTTCCGTGCAGCCCTACCGCGTGCGGGTCCGCCCACCCTCGTTCGTGAACCTGCAGGCGCTGGATGAAATGTGCCGCGGCGCGCTGATCGCCGACGTCGTTGCCATTATCGGTACGATTGATATTGTGCTCGGCGAGGTTGACCGCTGAAACCGCGAAAATCACTCTGATGGAAGAGATCCTCAATAGCCCTTACGTATTTCCGGCCATCGCCACGGCGCTGATCATCGCGGTGTTCCCGCTGGTCGCGGGCTACATCGTGCTGGCCGAGCGCAAGGTGCTGGCCGATTTTCAGGTGCGCCTGGGGCCGATGCGCGTCGGACCTTATGGATTCCTGCAGCCGCTCGCCGATGCGGTCAAGCTGCTCCTGAAAGAGGACATCATTCCTGCGGCGGCCGACACGTGGATCTTCTGGGGCGCGCCGGTGCTGTCGACGTTCACGGCGTTGACGGCCTTCGCCGTGATGCCGTTCAGCGACAGGTTCTATGTCGCCGACGTCAACATCGGCATCCTGTTCATTCTGGCGATGTCGTCGATCGGCATCCTGGGACTGATCCTGGGCGGCTGGTCGTCGAACAGCAAATACTCGCTGCTCGGTGCCCTGCGCTCGGCGGCGCAGATGGTGAGCTACGAAGTGCCCCTCGGATTCGCGATCGTCACCGCGCTGATGGTGGCCCAGACGCTGAGCATGCAGGGCATCGTGCAGGCGCAATACGACAAGGGCATCTGGATCGCATTCTCAAACTACGGGCTGATGCTGATTCCGACCGCACTGTTCATCATCGCCGGGGTCGCCGAGACCAATCGTGCCCCGTTTGACCTGCCGGAAGCCGAGTCGGAGATCGTTGCCGGGTTCCACACCGAGTACAGCGGCTTCCGCTTCGCGCTCTACTTCCTGGCTGAGTACGCCAGCATCTTTGTGCTGTGCGGAGTCGCGGTCACGGTCTTCTTCGGCGGCTGGCTGCGGCCGTTCGCGAACGTCGGCTTCTTGGAAGTGCCGCTCAATGTCATCTTCCCGATCTTGTTGTTCCTGCTGATTGGCGGCGGGTGCGGGGTTGGCACTATGCGCGTATCGCAGGCCTATGAGAAAGGAATCATGGCCGTGCTGACGCTCGCGATGCTGCTGGTCGCGGCGCTGTTCGCGATCCCGGCGGTCAATGTGCTGATCATCGGCTTCTTCTGGTTCCTGTTCAAAGTGCTGATTCTTATTTACATGTTCATTTGGTTTCGCGGGACTTTTCCGCGCTTCCGTTACGATCAGTTGATGCAGCTGGGCTGGAGATACTTGATCCCCATTAGCATGGGGGGGCTGGTCGTCAACGGCGTCGTGTTGTTGTTAACTTCGTAAGTACTGGGGATAATGGAGACATGAAGCAGTTTCTGAAAACGATTTTTCTCGTCGACCTGCTGCAAGGGCTGTGGGTGACATTTCGCAATCAGAAACCTTCTTTGATCTACACTGAGCAGTACCCGAAAGAGCGGCCTTCCGTGGCCGAGCGGTATCGCGGCGCGCCGCGTCTGAACGTCCATCCGGATACGGACGAGACGCTCTGCATCGCGTGCAACTTGTGTGCGCTGGCTTGCCCCGAAGAGTTGATCGTCGTGGGGGCCGAGCGCAACGAAGAGACGCGCCGCAAAGAGCTGACGACGTTCACCTATGACACCTCGCGCTGCATGTTTTGTGGTTTGTGCGAGGATGCCTGTCCGGTGGATGCCCTCGAGCTAACTCAGGATTTCGAGTTGGCCTCTTACACACGGGAAGGGGCGGTCTGGGATCGCCAAATGCTCGAAGAGGGTCCCCTCCCCACGGAGTACAAGCACTAGATTCACCGGATCGCCGGACTGCCGGCCGGTCTCTTGTTGTGGCGGCGAAGATAGCGACGCGCCGCCGGATGTTTTGATGTATCCTGGGTAACTTGTTTTTTGGGAAGCCACGCGGCTTCGGTTCGGTCATGCAGCTCGATAGCATTCTGTTTTATCTCTTCGCGGTTCAGATTCTGTTCAGCGCCTTGATGACGATCACCCGTCGCAACGTGGTGCATTCGGCCGTCTGGCTGATCGGCGCGCTGCTGGGCGTGGCGGGCATCTATCTGCTGCAGGGCGCGGAATTCCTGGCCGGCGTGCAGGTGATCGTCTACATCGGCGGCATCATGGTGCTGTTTCTGTTCGTGATCATGCTTGTGCCGATTTCGGAGGAGAGCAAACAGCGCCGGTTCGCATCGCAGAAGTGGGTGGTGTTGGCCGTGATCGTGGTGCTGACGGGCCAGTTGGGCTACTTCTTTTCGAAGGGCTCGGGCGAGTTTCGGATCGCTGATCCCACGCCTCCGCCGGAGATCGGCGTCGTCACGACGAACACCGAGCAGGTCGCCCAGGTTCTGTTCTCGGAATATCTTCTGCCGTTTGAGCTGGCTTCCATCCTGCTGCTGGTCGCGATGATCGGAGCGATTGTTATGGCGAAGGTGAGGCCCGGAGCCGAATGATGCCGGTAACGACAGCACACTATTTGGCGCTCAGCATGGCGCTGTTGATCATTGGGACGGTCGGCGTTTTGACGCGCCGCAATATCATCGTCATCATGATGTCGATCGAGCTGATCCTCAACGCCGTGAATATCAATCTGGTGGCGTTTTCCCATCATCTGCAAAACGTTAACGGACAGGTGTTCACGATTTTTGTCATCACGGCCGCGGCGGCCGAAGCGGCGGTGGGTTTGGGAATCCTGATCGCGCTGTTCCGGAACAAAGAAACCGTTCACGCGGATGAGATCGATATCTTGCGATGGTAGTTGTGCCGAAAAGTTTGAAACGCCTAAGAGTTTGACACGAAGCTAAACCCGAATGTTCTTCCTCGATAGCATCTGGCTCATTCCCCTGTTCCCGCTCGTTGGAGCGGCGCTGATGCTGTTCTTCGGGCAGCGTCTGGACCCGCAGACCGCCCACGGCCATGCAGATCACGGGCACGGTGATCATCACGATTCGCCGGGCAAAAAGCTCATCAGCGTGCTTTGTCCTGGGATGGTGCTGCTTTCGTTCATCTTCTCGGCCGGTGCCATCGTGCAGTTGCAGGGCGTCGAGGGACACGCCTACGAGGTCGTCAAGTTCACCTGGCTCGCGGGACTGAAGACCGCCACCTCAGCGGGCCCCTTGGTCGACTTCACGGCCGAGTGGGGATATTTGCTCGATCCCCTCAGCAGCGTGATGATCATGGTCGTCACGGGCGTCGGCTTTCTGATCCATATCTACTCGATCGGATACATGGCGCATGACGGCGGCTACTACCGCTTCTTCGGCTACTTGAACCTCTTCATCTTCTTCATGCTGACGCTGGTTCTGGCGAACAACTACTTGTTGCTCTTCGTCGGGTGGGAAGGTGTCGGCCTGTGCAGCTACCTGCTGATCGGTTTCTACTTTCATAAGCAGTCGGCTTCGAATGCCGCGAACAAAGCGTTCCTCGTCAACCGCATCGGTGACGCGGCGTTCGTGCTGGGCATGCTCCTGATGTTCTCGACGCTGGGAACGATCACGTTCCGTGAGATAGGCCCGGCGCTCGCCGCCGGCGGCTTCCAGGCTGAGACAGCCACGTTCGGCGCGCTCAGCGTGATGACGTTGCTGTTCTTCATCGGCGCAACAGGTAAATCGGCGCAGCTTCCACTCTTCGTCTGGTTGCCGGACGCCATGGAAGGCCCGACGCCGGTCTCGGCCCTGATTCATGCCGCCACGATGGTGACCGCCGGTGTCTACATGGTGGCGCGGTCAAGCGCCATTTATGTGCTCGCGCCCAAGACGATGATGATTGTCGCGGTCGTTGGCGGCTTGACAGCCATCTTCGCGGCGACGATCGGCCTCGTGCAGCACGATATCAAACGCGTCCTCGCCTACTCCACGGTCAGCCAGCTTGGCTACATGTTCCTGGCGTGCGGGGTGGGTGCGTTTTGGGTGGGCGTGTTCCACCTCTATACGCATGCTTTCTTCAAAGCCCTGTTGTTCCTGTGCTCGGGCTCGGTGATTCACGCCGTGGGCGGCGAGCAGGATATGCGCAAGATGGGCGCTCTCAAGGACAAGATTCCCTGGACCTACCGCACCATGCTTGTCGGTGCGATCGCGATCGCGGGCGTACCCGGACTCGCGGGCTTCTTTTCGAAGGACGAAATCCTCTGGCAGGTCTGGTCGACTCAGCATCAGGGACTGTGGGTCATGGGATTCATCACCGCCGGCTTCACGTCCTTCTACATGTTCCGGTTGATCTTCCTGACGTTCCACGGCGATAACCGCGTGGACCCGAGCACCCATGTCCACGAATCGCCGAAGACGATGATCATCCCGCTCGTCGTATTGGCGGTGGCCAGCGTGTTCGCAGGTTGGGCGGCGACGCCGGCGGCGTTCGCCGATATTGGACTACACATAACTGCTTTCGAGCACATGCTTGAGCCTGTCGTGGCCATGCCGAACGCGCATGGTGGTGGCGAGCATCACGATACCGGCATGGAATGGCTTCTGATGGCGGCCTCGGTGGGCCTCGCGTTCGCCGGTATCTTCCTTGCCAAGTCGATGTTCGCCCGCAAACGCGACGGCGACGCCATGGAGAAGAGCCTCGGTTCCGGCCTGCATCGCCTGCTCTACAACAAGTACTACGTCGACGAAATCTACGGCTGGCTGTTCGTGGATGGTTTCGCGAAGGGCGGTGGTGCTGCGCTTTCGAGTTTCGACACCAAAGTCATTGACGGCGGCGTCAATGGGGCTGGATGGCTGACGCGCGCGATATCGACGGTCAGCATCTGGTGGGATACCTGGATCGTGGACGGCGCGGTCCGTCTGACGGCGTTTCTCGTGAAGTTCGCTTCCTACCCAATGCGAATGGTGGAGACGGGTATGGTGCAGAACTATGCCTTGTTCACGGTCGCGGGTGTATTAGTCATTTTGGGTTACTACATGTTCCAGTGAGGCCGAGCGAAGGCGACTCCTCGACGGGAACCAAAGAAGAGCCATGAAAGAGCACATACTCAGCATCGTCTGGCTGACCCCGCTGGTCGGGATGTTCATCCTGCTTCTATTGCCCAAGGAGGCCAAGAATCTCATTCGCCTTGTCGCGAATGTCGCGGCGTTCGTCGGCTTTCTGGTCTCGCTGCCGCTGGTGTTTTGGTTTGACAACGCCAGCACCGCGGAGTACCAGTTCGTCGAACGCATGTCGTGGATACCGTCGCTCGGCGCCGAGTATTACATGGGCATTGATGGCATCTCGCTGTTGCTGATCATGCTGACGACGGTCGTCGGGTTCCTCTCGATCCTCTCGTCGTGGACGGCGATTGACAACCGCGTCAAAGAGTACTACTCGTTCTTCTTGTTCCTACAGGCGGCGATGCTGGCCGTTTTCATGGCGCTCGACCTGTTCCTGTTCTACGTTTTCTGGGAAATCATGCTCGTGCCGATGTACTTCATCATCGGCATCTGGGGGCATGCGCGGCGGCTCTACGCGGCCATTAAGTTCTTCCTCTATACGCTGGCCGGTTCGGTCCTTTTGCTGCTGGCCATGCTGGCTCTTTACTTCAAGCACGCCGAGCAGTTCGGGGTCTACAGCTTTGCGATAGAAGACCTGATGCGGACTCAGGTCCCGCTCGATATGCAAATCTGGATGTTCTGGGGCTTCTTCATCGCGTTTGCGATCAAGGTTCCAATGTTCCCGCTGCACACCTGGCTGCCCGATGCGCATACGGAAGCTCCGACGGCGGGTTCGGTGATTCTGGCCGGCGTTCTGCTGAAAATGGGGATCTACGGGATGGTGCGATTCTCGATTCCGCTGCTGCCGGAGGCGGCCAGCGACCCTTCTACCGTGCAGCTCATCGCGGCGCTTTCGATTATCGGGATCGTCTATGGCGCGCTTGTCTCGCTGATGCAGAAAAACTGGAAGAAGCTCATTGCATACTCGTCGGTCAGTCACTTGGGCTTCTGCACTCTGGGCATCATCGCTCTGAATCCGAACGGCATCGCGGGCGGCATACTCCAAGGCATCAATCACGGCCTCTCGACACCTCTACTCTTCTTGGTCATCGGCATCGTGTATGAACAGAGGCACGCGCTTGAGATCGCTGACTACGGCGGACTGGCGAACCGCATGCCGGTCTACACGGTTATCTTCCTGATCTCCATGCTGGCCTCGATGGGCATGCCGGGGCTGAACGGGTTTATCGGCGAGTTCACCATCTTGCGCGGCGTATTTGAGCACGATCCGATGTGGGCGGCCTTCGCCGTGCTGGGCATCGTACTCGGCGCGGCCTACCTGCTGTGGCTGTTCCAACGCACGATGCTGGGCCCGCTGACAAATCCCAAGAACGAGACTCTGCGCGATATGAATCCGCGCGAGATCTGCGTCATGCTGCCGCTCATCGCGTGGTGCTTCTGGATCGGGCTCTACCCCAAGCAGCACTTCGAGATTCTCGATAAGCCGGTCGCGCGGATCGTCGAGCGCGTCGATCCTGAGTACTACAGCCGCAACGGCATACCCAACCCCCTCAACGAAGGCGCTCAGGTCGCCAAGCTGGTGCAAGACTGATGACTCCGCTTTTCACCGCGGCTGATTTCTTCACCCTCAAACCGGCCATTGCGCTGTGCTCGGTCGGCTGCATCGTGCTGTTCGCCGAATGGGCCTTCCGTTCACGCGGCGCCGCCGCCTGGGTGGCTCTATTCGGGGAGCTCCTGACGGCCTACGCGCTGTGGGTTCACTCGGCCGACGTGGCGGCCAATGGGCCACGGTTTGCTCTCAGCAACTCGATGACGATCGACGGCTTTTCGGTCTTCTTCGGGTACATCTTCGTCGTCTCGGCGATCTTGGCAATCATCATTTCCGCCCGCTATATGGAGGACGAGAAGTCGAATCGCAGCGAGTTCTACGCGCTGATGCTCTTCGCGCAGGCGGGCATGACCGTCATGGCGCAAGGGTACGACCTCGTTACGTTGTTCATCGGCCTGGAATTGATGGCGCTGAGCTTCTACGTGATGGTCGGGTTCTTGCGCGACGAGCTGCGCTCCAATGAAGCGGCGATGAAATACCTGATTCTCGGCGCGCTGTCGAGCGGCTTTCTGGCCTACGGTTTCTCGATCCTCTATGGCATCAGCGGGTCGACGAATCTCAGCGAGATCGCCGATGCCGTTGCGAGCCGTGATCTGCACGACCCAATCTTGATCCTGGCGATGGTCACGACATCGGTCGGCTTGTTCTTCAAGATTTCCGTTGTCCCGTTCCACATGTGGGCGCCCGACGTTTATGAAGGCGCGCCCACCCCCGTGACGGCCTATATTTCCGTGGCCTCGAAAGCGGCGTCATTCGCTCTGCTGATGCGGATCTTCCTGGTGCCGCTCGTGAGCGCGCAGGAAGTTTGGATACCCCTTCTGGGCGGTGTGGCGCTCGCGACCATGACCCTGGGCAACATCGCGGCCATCACCCAGAACAACCTGAAACGCCTGCTAGCTTACAGTTCCATCTCGCACGCGGGCTACATCCTGCTCGGACTGGTCGCTGGCAATGAGACCGGACTCAAAGGCGTCTCCGTCTACATCCTGGTCTACATGTTCATGAACTTCGGTGTCTTTGCCCTGATCGCCGCGATGCGCCGCGACGGCCACGCCGCCGAAGACATCGACGACCTCGGCGGTTTGATGGGACGGCATCCCGGTTATGCGATCTTGATGCTGATCCTGCTGCTATCGCTGGCGGGGATTCCCCCAACGGCGGGCTTCTACGGGAAGTACTTCATCTTCCTCGGGTTGCTGCAGGCCGGACAGTACTTCCTAGCCATTGTCGCCGCGCTGTACGTCGCCGTCGCGACCTACTACTACTTCCGCATTATCCGCGCCATCTTCCTCAGCGACGGGTTGGAGCCCGCCACAATCGCTCCCGGCCTGGGCACGAAGCTCGCCCTGGTGGCCAGTGGCGTATTCACCCTCGTCATCGGACTCTACCCCGAACCCTTCATCAACATGGCGACGAACTCGATCTTGCTCGCGCTTCGGTAGTTCCCTCGCTACGTGGTGAGAAGAATGGGCTAAGCCTGTCTGATGTTCGCTCACGTGGCAGCACCCGTTGCTGCTCTCGTACGCGGCTGTTTGGGCAAGAAAAAAGGCTGGCCTGATTTCTCAGGCCAGCCTGGACCTCACTGAAGTATGTCCCCCCGGCTACTCCAGCGAATCGTCCCTGGTACAACTGAATTCTCCCATGGAGGCAAGTCTCCAACAATAGCCGTTTGGGTTCATTTTGAAGGGGTACTTAAGTACGGGGTTCTCGGATACATAGCTCTCCCTGAGGCGCTGCTTAGTGCCTATCTCCTTTGTTAATAAGAAGTTGGGAGACGGCAAAAAGTACTAGAGCGAAACAGCGGAAACGAAAGTGCGAATGGGACTGGCTCAGCGGCCGGCTTCTGAGAGAAGGTTGGCCCGCATTCCTCACCACGTGGCGAGGCGAAGGGCGTGAGAGGCCTGTCAGTGCGAGGCGGGCGCAGGTTGGCGCGCGGAGGTGTACTTGAACAGTACGGTGAGCACGGCGAGCAAGAGCAACGAAGCAATGACGGGCCTATGACGTGCTTCGACCCTCAGGCGGTGAGAAACGCGGGCTAGCTGTCGGAACGGGGTCCGGCGAGCGGTTCTACGCCTGCGCCGCCGCAGATGGCTACTCCGGTTTCCCGTAGTGCCACTAAGAAGTTGTAGAGAACCGTGTAGACGATCTGTTCGCTGACCTGCTCGTGCCCCGGGACGCGGAAGGAGGCCGGAAGCTCCTTCGAAAGGGCAATGCGAACACGATGCAGGGGACGCCCTTCGGCGTCGCGGCAGTTCGCGATGGTGAGGGGAGTTTGCAGCACCGCACCAGAAAAACCATCGACATAGAACTGACACCGGGAGAACCAGCCGAGGTTGGCCGCATGTCCGGCATCGAACAACAAGATCGGGTCACTCGGTGCGGTCGGTTTGACTTCAAGCACCACTTGCCTGCCGCTTTCTTGGAGTTCGCAATCGAACCCCGCCTGCGCCACCAGGTTCTGGAGGATCTCCTGTTCAGGCTCAAGGCCGATCAGTTGCCGATCGCCAGCTTGCAGGATTCTCATACGCCCCTATCTTACCATCGGGTTGTTAGTCCTCTTCCTTCACTTGGCCAAATATGCTGCTCCCCGCTGCCTCGAGACCTGCTGAGAAGCATTCGCTTCTTCGATCATTCCGGCAACGCCCCGTGGCCGATAGCTTCCCTTACGCTATCTACGGGCCGCCCAGAATCGCCGGGCTTTCGAGGGCAACATGTTGCTAGGATGAGTCTTCGCCGATAGATACTACATCATCTAATTTTCTGTCGTTGCCCACAGAGTTGTCCAATGCAAGATGATCCTGAAAGGAGGGAGTGTTTCCAATACAAGATGATCCTGAAGACGCAGCGGTCGGGGCAGGCGAC
>JAQBUE010000169.1 GCA_027624045.1 Acidobacteriota bacterium | reverse complement strand
CATCTTGTATTGGAAACACTCCCTCCTTTCAGGATCATCTTGCATTGGACAACTCTCACCAAGCGCCCAACGGCTCCAACGTGCGATAATAAATCAACTGTTGTTTTGATACCTGAACTACCTACCTTTTTTTTCGCAGAACGGAAAGCAACAAGGTTCCACCCTCCCGTTGATCCCCGCCTGCATATCCAAGGAACACTCAGACCGATAGATCAACAGCTAGTTTTCAACGAGGAGATTTTTTTTAACATGACAGAGCAAGGTACAGTGAAGTGGTTTAACGAATCCAAGGGTTTTGGTTTCATCCAACAATCCAATGGAGAAGATGTTTTCGTACATTTTTCGGCGATCCAGGGCGAAGGGTATAGAACTCTCGCGGAAGGCGCCGCCGTCGAATTCGACGTAGAGCAAGGGCCCAAGGGCCTCCAGGCGGTCAACGTTACCCTCATCGGGGGCTAAACGCCGGAATGGGTGTGGTCGAAAACGGCCATGCCCACCAAAACAGTAGATCGTAGGCCTTGGCCACACCTGGTTGGGGCTTGCGATTTCCCTCCTGCTTCGTCAGCGCGACCAGGCCGAGCGCGGATCTGACTGCGCTAGGCTTGTTTCCGCGCCTAACAATAGGTCGGTCCAGAACGATGGGTCGGTGTAAGGGTGCTCGCTGGTCATCAGCCGTGCGGGCTGGGTCAGCATCAATGCGCGAAGAACCAAAAGGCTGACCCCGGTCTCACTACGGCATCGAAAACACTTTCCCATGCGACCGAATCAGACAATCGCCGTCACACTGCTGACTTGCATTTTCTGTCTTCCGCCAGCCGCCGGGCAAACCGTTCCCGAAACCTCCGCGGCTGAGCAAGCCGATCAGCCGCTCGACGCCGCCAACGCTCCAGCGCCGGAGCCGGAATCAACCGCCCGCCAACCCGACCGGACTGACCTCAATCTGCTCGGCCAAACGAATGTCGAAGCTGGTGAAAGCCGGCGAAACGAAAACGTCCAGATCAATCTCATCGACAACAACGTTCTGCGAGAACTGAACAAGCGTGTCGGCGTCACCGCCACCGCGGTGGACACCTTTGAAGCCGAGCGCAACTACTATGGCGCCGAGTACGGCGGAAGTCCCACGACGCCTCTCCATCTCGCGCCCTCATCGCCCACGCAGTTTCACGGCGAACTTTGGGAAGCGCACAATAACAGCATCTTCACCGCCCGCTCGTTTTTTCAGGTCGGCGACGTTTTGCCCGCGAGAGAAAACGACTATGGGGCGCGCCTTACCTTCCCCCTCTGGAAAGGCGGACACTTTCAGCTCGATGGCTCCCAACAGCGCATCCGCGGCAGCGTCAACGGCAACGTGCTCGTACCCCGTCCCGACGAGCGAACGCCACTTACGACCAATCCTCAAGAGCGCGCGTTCATCGAAAGCATCCTGGCAGCCTATCCCGACGAGCTCCCCAACCGCACCGACATCAACGAACGCGCCCTCAACACCAACTCCCGGCAATCCATCGACAACGACAGCGTCGGAGCCCGCCTCGACCAGCAACTGGGTAGCGATGACAAACTCGTTTTGGACTATCGCTTTACCGTGCAGAAGGTCGATGCCTTCCAGCTTGTCGGCGGCCAGAACCCCAACACCACCACCCGCTCGCACAGCCCCCGCATCACCTGGAACAGGGCGTGGACGCAATCCACGATCACCGACTTCTCGGCTACCTTCGACCGCGTCTCCTCTGTTCTCGTTACCGACGATTCCTTCCCTGGCGTCGGCGTTTCTACCGGCGATGCTTTCGAGCTCGTCGGCGGCACCAACACCGTTCCCATCGACCGCGCCCAGAACGAATTCCAGTATGCCGGCCGGCTGCAACATATCACGGGGCGCCATACCATTTCGGCCGGTTTCGAACTGACTCGCCGCCAGATCAATGGTTTCGAATCGAACAGCCACCTCGGCCACTTCATCTTCAGCAATGACTTCGGCCGTAGCGCTATTGACAACTTCCTGCTCGGCACGGCGAGCGAATACATTCAGTCCATCGGGAACGTTCACCGCGGCTACCGAAACTGGGACATGCAGTATTTCGTGGGCGATGTTTGGCGCGTCAGTTCCGACTGGACCCTTAACTTCGGTCTCCGCTACCAGCCTTCAACGAGCCCCTTTGAAGTCGACGGCATCGAAACCATTGGCTACGACTGCGACTGCAACAATCTCGCGCCCACGTTCGGGTTCGCGCGCCGCCTCAGCAATCGCTGGGGTGTACTGCGAGCCGCCTACGGTATCCATTACGGATCGATCGTGCCCGTGACCTACGGCCAGGCCCGCTACAATGCGCCCTCCAATCTGCGTCTTACCGTTCTAGCGCCCGATCTCCTGAACCCCCTCGGCGATATCAACCCGGAGTCGTTCGATCCCACCACGCCCTCCGCTGTCTTTGAACTCGACAAAGAGCTCGCCTCGCCCTACTCGCATCAGTACAACTTCAGTTGGGAACTTCCCCTGCGCAACGACTGGTCGCTTGAAATGGCGTACATCGGCAGCCGCACTCACAAGATCGTCTCGCTGTGGAATCTCAACCGCGGCCGCCCGGCCGACGGCATCCCTCAGGTGACAGCCACCGTCAACGAACGCCGCCCCGACCTGTCGACCCTTGATGTCCGCTACTTCCTCAACGGTTCGCGCGCCTACTACGACGCCGCCAAGCTCGTCGTCAACATACCCCGATGGCATGGCTGGACGATGGACGCCTCCTACTGGTTCAGCAAAGCCATCGACCTGGGCGCGGCCTACACCAGCACCGGCACCGGACGCGACGGGTTCGACTCCCGCGGGCAATCTGAATTCAACGTCCAGCAGGACATGAAAAGCCTCAGTTCTTTCGATCAGCCCCACGCCTTCCTGTGGAGCATGACCTACGAAACACCGGCCTTGCGGTCGTCGGGCAAGTGGGCCCGAGCTGCTTTCGGCGGCTGGCAAATCTCTAGCGTCGCCTTGTTCAAAAAGGGAACACCCTTCGCGCTCCGCACAGGCTCTGACTCGCCCGGCTTCGGGAACGTCGACGGCGCCAGCAGCGACCGCCCCAACATCCTCGATCCTTCCATCCTCGGCCGCACGATCGGTCACCCCGACACGTCGCGCCAACTGCTGCCCGTCAGCGCCTTTGGCTTCATCCAGCCCACCGAACGACGCGGCAACCTCGGCTACAACACGTTCCGCAAAGACGGCATCTCGAACATCAATGCCGCGATCTCCCGCAACTGGCCCCTGGGCTCTGATCGGACCCTCACGCTACGCGCTGAATCCGTCAACCTCTTCAACACCCCGCAGTTCGCCGAACCCGGCCGCGCCGTCACCTCCCCCGACTTCGGTCAAATCACCAACACCCTCAACGACGGCCGCGCCTTCCGCTTCCTGCTGCGATTAGCCTTCTAGCTAGCCGCGTCCCCGCCCTCAATGCCGTTGGCCGCGGCACATTTGATTGGTAACGCGTCCCGCCGCTGCTACTCTATTGCGACAAAGGGACTACTACTATGCGCTGCGCTAGATTTCGGAATTTTTCCGCCACCAGGGCCACGATTGTTCACGTACGAACCATCATTGCGCTGCTTGCGGCACTGGCGGCCGGTTCCAGCGCGGTACCCGCCGACACTCTGTATCAATCACCGGCTGCGCTCACGATCAACGGCCGCCTTGATGATACTTTCTGGCAGGGAGCGTCGCCGCGTGAGATGACGCCTGGAGAACCCGGAGTGCCGGCAGCGTTGGGAGGAAGTACCCGCTTCGGGCTGCGCGGGAAATATCTCTGCTTCGCCGCCACTCTCCCCGAACCTGGTGGCAAGATCCTGGCGCGCTCAATCGGCCGAAATCCAGTCTGGGAAAGGGACGCTCTCGAATCCCCTCCCGTGGAAGATCGTGTGCGCTTCGAGATCGAGTACATCAGCCTCGGCGGAGAGCAACGAAACGTCAGTATCGAGATCAACCCCTGGGGCGGATACCGTCTCGAGGAGCAGGGACGGGTCCTATCGACAACCTCGCTGCTGCGAGCCGCGCGGGTCACAACCGAGGGCTGGACGGTCGAAGCTGCAATCTCTGTTCAGGATCTCGATTTCGATCCCAGCCAGCGACCTCCGCTGAAACTTCGAACTCAGCGGATTCGCTCGCGGCGCCCGCAAGCGCCGGAGTTCCGCTGGTCGTGGCCGTCAAGCGAGGCGGCCGAGTTCAGCGTCTCGTCGCCGGATTCGGGTAGCGATGCTCCGCGACTCGATCCCCCGCTACTTGATCCGCCACCACTCGGAAACAACGAGCCGGCGCTCGAAATAGGGATGGTCTTGCGCGTCCCCGAAGTCGTTGCCGACTGGACCCATCCGGCGTGGCGAAACATTCCGGCTTTCACTCTGCCGCGCAATGAGCCCTATCCCCGCAAGCCCCGCTGGGCGACCGAGATCAAATGGATGCATGACGGGCGAAAGCTGGTCCTGCTCGCTCGCATGGAAGAGCCTGAGCCGGTCAAGGCCGACAACGGCGGGCGCGATGCCAGCCTCCAGAACGATGACCATCTCGCGATCTACCTCGCGACGAGTGGCTCAGCGATCGTCGAAGTCATCGTCAATCCGGCCGGAGCGATTCGCGACGTCTTGGTGCGCGGTCCGCGTGTCATGCGCCCGTCCTCGCCATGGAACGGTGACATCGAAGTACAAACTGAAATCCGTCACGGCTTCTGGATCGCCCGCATCGATCTGCCACTCGATGAAATCGCTGCCGCACTCGGCGAAACCGGCGTCCCGAACGGATGGCGCGTGCTGCTTGCTCGTTACCGCGCCGCCCGGCCCGGCGAAGCCGCCGAACTCAGCAGTCTTCCCGTCGTCGTGACATCTTCCTTCTACGGCCCGGCCCGCTATCGGTCGCTCATCCTGCGTGATGCTGAACCTCACGAGGTAGCCACGCCCGATATTCCCTACCCGGTCACTAGCGAACAAGGCTTGGCCGCCGAGATCGCCCAACTCGGCCCCAACGTTTGGTTACCGCTCGAAAAGCGCTACAAGTCCGTGCGTTCGATGGTCTCGCGCCAACTCGAAAGGCGCATCCGCGACGCGGTGTGGGCCGAGCGCGAAGCGTGGGCGAAAGTCGAAACCCTCGCCGACTGGGAGCGCTTCCGTGACGAGCGCATCGCCGGCCTGCGGGAATCCGCCGGAAAGTTCCCTCCCCAACGTCCGCCTCTGAACACCCAAGTGACTGCGCGTCATGAAGGCAACGGTTATCGGCTCGAGAACCTCGTCTTCCAAAGCCGCGAAGGCTACCACATGCCGGCGAATCTTTACCTACCGGCCAACTACTCCGGCCGCATCCCAGGCATCATCATCGTGCATAGCCAGCACTACCCCAAAACCCAAGGTGAGCTTCACGACATGGGCGAACTCTGGGCCCGCACCGGGACGGCGGTCCTCATCATGGAGCGCCCCGGATACGGCGAGCGCGTCCAAACAACGCCTTGGTATCGCCAATCCTACGGCTCACGTTTCTTGTTCACTAAACAATTATTTCTCGTCGGCGAGAGTTATTCCGGCTGGGTCGCCTGGGACATCATCCGCTCCGTCGACTACCTCTACGAACGCCCCGACATCGACCGCGAGCGGATCATCGTCCTCGGCTCCGTCGCCGGAGGAGGTGAGCCCGCCGGAGTGGCCGCCGCCCTCGATCCGCGCATCTCAGCCGTCGCGCCGTTCAACTACGATCAGGGCCACGTGCGCGTCCACGGCGATTCTCCGGGACAGATCGCCAAACAGTTCTCGCCCTGGCTGGTAGCCGCTTCGGTAGCGCCGCGCAAGTTCATCCGCGCCTTCGAGTTCGGCTGGGAGGGAGCCGAGCAATCCGACTATCCCAACCTCTGGGTCGACGGCCTCGAACGATCGCGTAAAGTCTGGGGCTTCTACGACGCGCTCGACAATCTCGCCACCTCGCAAGCCTATGGACTGATCCGCCTCAGCATGGAACGCGTCAGCCACTGCTTCAGCATCGGCCCGCAACAGCGCAAGGAAATCTATGCGAGTCTCCAACGCTGGTTTGGCATTCCGTTTCCCTCGCGGGAAGATCTCGCGATTCTCCCCGATTCCCAACTCAGCACCAACCCGGTCCGCGAAGCCGCACGCCTGCAAGAGGCCCAACGCCGCCGCCCGATTGCCGACCTGCTCAGTATTTCCCCAGCCGTGTCAACGCGCCTCGATCGCAAGCCCCTACACGGCATCGCGCATGAAATGGGCGTCGAGCAGTTAGCCGCCGCACGCACTCGCCGCGAGTCCCTTCGCCCACAAGCCAAGCTGCAAGCCCTTCGCCGCGAGCTGCAGGCCAAACTCGGCGACATCGAACCTAATCCAACACCCGAGGCACAGCTGCACGGCGACGAGGAACTGTCCGCCGCGGGCGTCGAGAGAATCGTCCTTGATGTCGAAGAGGGAATCCAGGTGCCGCTGCTCATTCTGCGGCCCAAAAACCGCCGACCGTCTTCTCTTGTCGTCGCCGTCGCACAGGGCGGCAAAGAGAGATTCCTTGCCAACCGCGCCTCCGAAATCGCACGGCTGCTTAACGCCGGCATCGCCGTTTGCCTGCCCGATCTCCGCGCGACCGGCGAGACCGCGTCCAGTTCCGACCGACGTGACAGCGGCGCCCATCAATCGCTTGCCGAAAGAGAGTTCGATCTCGCGAACTCACTATTGGGGTCTCAACTCAAGGACCTCCGCACCGTTCTCGCCTATCTCCGCATCCAACCCAACCTGAGGGGCGCAAAGCTAGCCCTGTGGGGCGACAGTTTTGTACCGGCGAATCCCGACGATCTATTTGTGGACGAAATTGAATCGCCCAGCAGTCCTCAAATCCAATACCAGGCCGAGCCCATGGGCGCCCACTTGGCGCTGTTGGCAGCGCTCTACGAACCAGACGTCCAAGCCGTCGCCGCTCGCGGTGGACTGGCCTCCTACCTTTCTGTCCTGGAGAGCCCTTTCACCTACACGCCCATCGACATCACCGTCCTCGGCATCCTGCAAGTCGGTGACATCGCGGACGTCTCCGAAGCCCTCGCTCCGCGCCCACAACTCCTCAACGCCATGGTTACCGGCCGCAACGTCAAGCTCACCCAGACCGAGCTGTATACGGAATGCAGAAGGGCGACCGGCGCCTATCAAACCAACCTATCGGCCGACTCACTCACCCTCAGCGCGGAATCGGCGGACCCAGCGGCTTGGCTGATCGAACGTCTCAACGAATCAGGCCGCCGGGAGTCTCGATGATGCGCTACCTACTGCCCCTCTTGCTTACCGCCACCGCCATCTTCGCGGCGGACGATTACTTCCCTCCACCCGACCGCCAGGGCGGCTGGCGAGCCCCAGCTGACGCCGCCGAAGCCCTCCGCGTCGACCACGTTGACCAATTTGCTCTCGACAAGGCCTTCGACTACATCCAAACCACCACCAAGAATGGCGGCCTGCTCGTAGCCCGCCGCGGCCGTCTCGTCTACGAACGCTACTTCGGGCGCGCCCATCGCGACGCCACCCCGAACCACGCCTCGGTCGGCAAGTCCTTCATCTCGATCGCCGTCGGCATCCTCATGGCCGAACGGCCCGAGCTCTTCCCCGACGGCCTCGGCCAAAAAGTATTCACGCCCGTCTACTTTCCGCCGAAGCTCTTTCCGCTACGCGACCCGCGCATGAAGGACATCAAGCTCGGGCAATTGCTGGCCATGTCGGCTGGCATTCGCGGCAACAATCCCGGCATCGTTCACGGCAAGCAGGTCATCCTCGATCCGCCTGGCCCTGACGGATGGCAGGGCATGTTCGATCCCATCGTCATCGGCGCCGAGGATGCCGAGAACCGCGGTGAGCGAGTGACCACCAAGACGCTTTGGGTCGAACCGGGCGGCGGATATTCCTACGCCACCGCCTCGGCCCATCTGGCTTCGATCATGCTGCGGCATGTCAGCGGGATGGAACTCGAAGAGTACGTCCGCCGCAAGCTGGCCGAGCCGCTGGGCTGGGGACGCTGGGGCTGGGGCTATAAGAGCCAGATCACCGATCACACCCCCGGCGGTGGCGGCATCGCGCCACGCCCGACCGACATGCTGCGCTTCGCTTACTTGCTGCTGCGGGAAGGCCGCTGGGGCGACCGTCAACTCGTCCCCGCCGCCTTCGTACGCCACGCCCGAAGCCCCTCGCCCTACAACCCGCATTTCGATTACAGCCTGCAATTCGACGTGAACGGCAACGGTCAGTGGCGCGGCATCCCGCGCGACGCTTTTTGGAAAACAGGCTCGGGCGGATTCTGCATCTACATCGTGCCTTCGCTCGATCTGGTGGTTTTCAAGATGGGCGGCAGGGACGACCAGTACAGCCCAGAGAACACGCAGATGGCGCCGACGCCCGGATTTACCTACGATGGTTCTCGCGACGACTGGACGCCGCCGGAAACGTCAGACTCCGACCCCTACCACAAGACGCTCCAGCTGGTGATTACGTCCTTCACCGACCGTTAGCAAGGCTGACCTTGGCGGTGGCAGCGCCGCTCGAGCTGCGGCGTAACGCTCCCGTCTTGTCGAATCTCACACTTCCGCGGACCGGATATGTCGGAAGTGTTCGCCGGATCAGTGGTCGCGACGGATTGCGCCTCCCAAACGCTGCTAGCGGCCGTTTCGCCCGGCGGTCGATGCAGGGCCAGAGAACCTGTTTAGAAAGCAATGCTAGAGACAGATTGTCTTTTCAGCAAAGCCTTCGTCACGCAGCAACTGTCGGGAAGTGGGAGATCGCTGGTCAGCTCCCCTCTTCGGAGTTCCGGACAGCAATCCGGGCTCAGGTCACGGGCGAGCCTACTGACGAGCACAATCCAGGCAAAGCAGGACCCTGCGATCAGATAAGAGATCCAAGACATTTCCAGCAAATTGAGGCTGCGTTGCTGTACGAAGCCGTGAAGCCACACGAGGAGTAGGCCCGCGGCGAGGCCCTCCGCGACCCGAGAACTCAACCCGTCCACCAAAACCTTCACCACCAGACGTCGGGGCTGGCCAATGGGCAGGAATGCCTGCTCCCAGTTGGCGCGATGGATCGAGGACTTCAGCCCCCCTTCCGCGACCCGAAGTGCAGCTCTGCCAATACCCGAAGCGTTGACGGCGAGCAGCAGGGCACCGCTCAGTAGCGAGAGCGGCAGCACCAGCAGGCTACCCCTAATGCCGATTTTGCGCTGCAAGATAGGCATGGCGAAGAGCTGGAGCAGCAAAGCGACCAACGTCACGACGATGTAGAAGTTGGCGAAGAAATCAGTGCTCGCGCGCGCTCCGGTGGTGGTTAAGGAGGCCAGAACGTAAAACTGAAATTCGATGAGCACACCCACCACCGCTGCGGCCCCGGCGACAAGAACAAGTGTGCGGACATAGTCAAACCGAAGGGTGTTGAAGATTTCACTGAAGGCGGGCATCATTTCCGAGGGTTCCGCTGGGAGGTCCTCCCCTTCCGATCCGGCAACTCTGAAAGGAAACTTGGCATGTCCTAGAAGAATGACCGCTACGGCAAGGAGAAGTCCTACAGCCCCGATCAATATGAACGCCGATGCCGTCAAGCGGGCTGCCAGCAGCTTTGCGACACCCGCGCCAAGCAGTCCTCCCACCATCGATGCAGCGCCGAGCCGACCATAGACGACTGAAAGGCGTTCTTTGGGGAGAGTCTCGACGAGTTCACCGCCGAACAGCCAAGTCGTCGAAAACATCACCCCATAAATCAGGGGGATCGACATGAAGAAAAGAGTCATGACGACCCCGCCTCCGGGTTCGGCCACGACGTAGAAGACCGCCTGCACGAGGGCGACCGTGAGAGGCAGAACGATGCGTATCGGCCGGAGTCCGAACCGCTTCGTCAACGAAAGGGTCATCATTGCAACCGGAACGGCAAGCGTGGCAATTCCAAGGTAGGCCCACGGTAGATCAAAGAGTCCGTCTTTCTGGAAGTACAGAGCATCCCGGCCGGTCTTGGTCAGGATGAATGAGGCCGTCATTAGCAACAGTGCTGCCGAAGGGTAGAGAACCTTCTCTCTTTCCCTGAATCGGTCGGCTCTGGGGATCAATATCATTGGCTAGATCCGCCGCCCGTGTCGGCTAGTGTAGAAGCCACGCGCCAACCCTCTTGGATTTCACGGCGAGGGAAACGAAGTTGGCGTTGTCTTGGCGGGGACCGCAAGATAGAGGCTCTCGCGCTGACTTTCGGGAATGAAGAGGAAGCGCCGTGCTGGCTTCCGCGACCCGGACATGCCGGAAAGAACCGAAGCCAAAGGTTTGGACCCAAGTCCAGAAGGTCCGCGCGTCCTTTGCGCGCCCTTCTCACTGACTCATTGCAGCTCCATCGGGAGCGCCAGCCTTCCCTGGTTGCTGGCGCTCCGGTTCCCAGTCCGAAAGATACGGCGGGCTCTGTCGCACGGGCGGTGAAGGACTACATCTCTCCGCCCATCGGGGGCATCGTCTTGATCTGGTCGGCGGTCTTGCCCGGAATAGCCCCGTCACCAGCGTGCCAGCCACCCTTGCACTCGTGGCATACCGGCTTGTCGTTGGCCGCGTTCATCCCGCACGGGCACTGCCCCATCTTGAGCGCACACGAGTCGCAGGAATGCCTCAAGCAACAGGCGTACTTGCCGTCTGCCACGGCTTTCGCCTTGACCTTCTGGATCTGAGCATCGGCCTTGGCCATCGCCTTCGGCCGACTCATCATCATCTTCTTCATCATCTCCATCTGGTCCGCCATCGCATCGCTCTGGGCCAGGGACACTGAAATTCCAACCCCGCCCAGCAACGCCACAGCCAGAGAGACGGCCAACCACGGACGCTTAAACATCTTCATCATTTTCATCTTCCTCTTTACAAACTCTTGGCCCTACTCTACTTCTTCGCCCGTAGCCCGCGTTTAGTTAGCCGGTTCTGTTCGGAAGAGTTTACGCAGCCGTTCTCAAACACTCGCGGTGCGCACAACGCCCGCTCGGCCACGGCGGTGGCATGAGCGCCTCGCATCGAAGCCCGCGTCCCGCGGGCGGTCCGGCTAGCGGTTTCGCAGGACGAGGAGCTTGATGATGTCCTCGAACAGGAAGCGCTCCTCGACCAGTTTCAGGCCTGCGGCGTCCACGTACTGTTCGGTTCGGCGGTCGAAGGTCACCCCGTACATCCAGCGGACCCACGGAGCCCACAAGCCCATCACGAAGCGCAAACACTTCGACGGCCGCGTCCCCTCGGACAGCGAGATTCGCAGTCTCTATGAAGACTGGGGCGAGTGGAACTTTCTCGCCTACTGGTATGACCTGTGGCTGTCACGGCGCTAGTCGGCTTATCTTCACGGGGGCGGACTC
>JAQBUE010000168.1 GCA_027624045.1 Acidobacteriota bacterium | reverse complement strand
CACCCTATTTCGTCCCCGGCCTCGACCTACCGCATTTCAGGATCATTCTTGGATTGGAAAATGCTCCCCACCTGACCCCACCCACCTGGCCGGGTTTACAGGCCTAGGCAGGGAGTGTTAGGGCAAACACGAGTGTTCGTCGTTATTGTGCATGGCCGCTTGCGGGCGGATCGCTTCGGGCTAAAAGGCGTTCTGAAACAGGACGTAGGCGAATAGCAGTCCCAGCGCCCCTGCGAAGACGACATAGTAAAGCATCGGCAAGATCGTGCGGCTGATCAGGAGGCCTTCGCGGCCGACCAGGCCGACGGTCGCGCTGGCGGCGACGACGTTATGCACGGTGATCATGTTGCCGGCGGCTCCACCCACAGCCTGCAAACCCAGCACGACGAGATGGGATGCGCCGATGCGGTCAGCGACGCCGTACTGAAACAAGCTGAACATCAGATCGCTGACCGTGTTACTTCCGGCCACGAACGCACCGAGCGCTCCGATGATGGGCGCGAAGAAGGGCCACGACCCTCCCGCGACGTAGGCAACGTATTCGGCTAGCACTATTGGCATGCTGTCGAGCCCCGAACCGTTCGAGCCGGAGTCGATGAAGACGCGGACCAGCGCGACGGCGAACAGCAGCGCTAGGGCGGGCATGGCAAGCATCTTGGCCGAGTCAGCCCAGGCCTTTTTCACTTCGGCTCCCTTCATGCCGTGCAGTAAGACAGTGAGTAGTGACACGGCGATGAAGATCGTTCCGGGCAGATACAAGGGCTGTACCCCCTGCGATAATTCCGTTCCGAGAATGTTCGACCAAGTGATCTGCACCGCTGACAGCCAAGCCTTAAACGGCAGGAACGGCAGGCGCGTGGTGACGAGCAGCGCCGCCACGATAACGTACGGCGACCAAGCGCGGCCCAACGTCATTCCCTGACGCTCGTCGCCGGTTTCGCCCGTGAACGCGCCGACCCATTCACTCGGCCACTGCTCGCGGGGAGGAAAATCCCAGGGCTCGCCCACCGGGAGAAACAGGCCCTTTCGCGCTGCCGTCACCACGATCGCGAGCGCGATCAGGCCGCCGAGCAGAGAGGGGAACTCCGGCCCGAGAAAGATCGCCACCGCGCAATACGGCACGGTGAAACTCAGTCCGGCGAAGAGGGCGAACTTCCAAGCGCCCAGTCCCTCCTTGAACGACTTGTTCGCGCCGAAGAAGCGGGTCATCATCGTGACCATGATGAGCGGTATCAATGTTCCGACAATGGCGTGGGGAATCGCGGTGAAGACCCCAATCTGGTGGATGAATTCGGTGTACGACATGCCCGCCGCCGCGACGGCGTCTTCGACCTGGGCGACGTTCAGCGACTCCCTCATCCCAACCAGGATCGGCGTTCCCACCGCTCCGAAACTGACCGGTGTGCTTTGGATGATGAGAGTCGTCATCACCGCCGCCAGAGCCGGAAAGCCCAGCGACAGTAGCAGCGGAGCGGCCACCGCGGCCGGTGTCCCGAATCCTGAAGCGCCTTCGATGAACGACCCGAAAAGCCAGGCGACGATAATCACCTGCACGCGGCGGTCACGGGAAATATCAGTAAAACCCCTTCGAATGGTGGCGGCCGCTCCGCTCTCACGCAGCGTAAAAAGCAAGACGATTGCACCGAAGATGATCCAGAGCAGGGAGACAGCGATGAGCACTCCGCGCAGGCTCGCAGCCATGGCATGCACGGCCGGCACTTGCCAGAACCACAGCGCGAATAGCAGCGTCATCGCGTACGCCACCGGCATGGCTCGCGTCGCCGGCCAACGAAGCACGACCAGGAAAAACATTACGGCCAAAATCGGCAGAATCGCGATCAGAGCGTACATACCGGAAACTGCGTCCATGCCTATGATCCTCTTCTCTCCCGGAAAGCGGGATGGTTCGCCCGCTTCACGGCTGGGCGAAGTGCTGAGGGTAGCGACCCCGAGAGGGCTTGTCAACGGATCAGGGTTTGGTGAAGCGTAGGATCCGGGGGAGCGGCCCTTCGTGCTTGCGGAGGAGTCTCCTGATTCCAGGGCATGGCCCGGGCGGCATCGAGCTGCCAGGAAACCAAGCGCAAGCCAACAGTGAGGAGGAGCGCAAGGGGGGAGCGCAGTGGCACGAAACAAGGAGGGGAGAAAGAAATGGTAGGCTCGTCGGGACTCGAACCCGAGACCTCTACCGTGTCAAGGTAGCGCTCTAACCAGACTGAGCTACGAGCCTAACGAATGCTCATCGTAGCATGACCTAGTTAGCTGCGCGCCTTGGCAATTGGAGAGCGCCGTTTCCACGCGAACGGCCTCGCGGGCCAAGATCTGGATTTGCACAAACGGTCGCAGCCTCCTACCGTGAATGGAACAGATTTCCGCTTCGACAATCGCTCATGGTTGGATCTGCCTACGGGCGCGGCGAAGTGAGTCGCGGCCGCCGTTTCCGCCGGCCGCCTGAGTCTGCACGGTTGGGTCTACGAGATCGAGACCGGAAGAGTCCTTCGCTGCGGTCCCAATGACGATTCCTTTAGCCCGCTGATCTGATACCGACGGCTTGCCTAGCCTGAATCCCCCTCCTCTTTCAGGGCGCTCCATCGTGGCCCGTCCGCCGGAATGCGGTCGGCTGCGCCTGCGTTCCTCCAGAGGAAACGGGGCCGCTGGCCGATAAGTGTAAGGGGCAGGTCAGGTTCCGCCGTTCCGGCGGCCCGTGCCGATAAGGCACGAGCCACAATGTCCAGGAACGCCGGGGGGCCCATTACCACCCGCGGGAAACGTGCAACTCGATAAGGCCAGCATTCTGGGTGTGATCTGCGCCCTTGGCGGGATCGGGTTGGGTCTCGTTCTCGAAGGCGGTTCGATTGCTGAAATGCTTCAGCCGTCGGCGGCCTTGATCGTCCTTGGCGGTACCGCTGGCGCCACATTACTGGCACAGCCCCTCTCACACGTCATCGGAGCTGTGCGCCAACTCGGTTACTTGTTTCTCTCGCCGGCAAAAGACCCCGGACCCGACATCGAGCAGATCCACGCTCTGGCAGTCAAGTGCTGGCGGGGCGGCATCTACTCGATTGAGCGCGACCTGGAGGGTGTACAAGATCCGTTCTTGCGGCAGGGTCTGTCGATGGCGATTGACAACATCGAGATTCAGGAAATCAAGGAAGCGCTCCAGGTGCAAATCGAGAGTGAGCTGAACCAGCGGGAAGCCGAGGTCAGGGTTTTCGAATCAGCCGGTGGTTTCGCGCCGACAATCGGGATCATCGGCGCGGTGCTCGGCTTGATCCAGGTGATGAAGCATCTTGAGGACATGCAGGAAGTCGGTACCGGCATTGCGATCGCCTTTGTCGCCACCATCTACGGCGTCTCGATCGCCAACCTCGTGCTCCTGCCGGCCGCCAGCAAAATCATGTTGCTCGCCGATGCGGAAGCCAATCGCAAGACGATGCTGCTGGACGGGATCGAGGGCATTGTGACCAAGAAGAATCCGCGCGTGATCCGGGTGAAGCTGGCTTCCTATTGCGGCTTGCCTCCGGACCCGGAAGCGGAGCGGCGAAGCCCGGCTCCCGCTGTCGAACCGACTTGATTCCCTATGAGCAAACGCCGTCGGCATCAGGGGGGAAATCACGAGCGGTGGCTCGTCTCCTACGCGGATTTCATCACTTTGCTGTTTGCTTTCTTCGTCGTGATGTTCGCCTCATCGGAGGTGAACCGCAAGAAAGTGGCTCAGATGGCTCAAACCTACTCCGCCTACCTCGAAGGCGGTGCGCAGGCGGCTCAGTCGGTGACTGCACAGTTTGAAGCGGCGGAGCGCGAGGCGGCGGAACGCGAGGTGAATCCGCAAACGGCGAAGGAGCTTGCCCTCGAAGCCGTCGAAGCGCAAATGCATCCTATCCAGGAATCGATCGAAGACAGCTTGAAGGAGTTGATCGAGGCCCAGAAGCTGTCGGTGTCGCTCGAGGCCCGGGGTCTCGTCGTCAGCCTTAAGGAGGCAGCCGTGTTCGGAGCCGGAGAGGCGGCGTTCCGAGTCGGAGCCTCCGAGGTTCTCGACCGCGTGGCGAAAGCGCTTGGCGGCCTGGACGACTACGAAATCCGGCTTGAAGGCCACACCGACGACGTTCCCATCCGCAGCTCGCGCTTCCCATCGAATTGGGAGCTGTCGAGTGCGCGCGCGATCGAGGTGATGCAGTTCATGGCGCGTTATCCCAACCTGGATGAGTCCCGTATGTCAGTTGCCGGATATGGAGAGAACCGGCCTATCGGGGAAAATACAACCGATGCCGGCCGCGCTACGAATCGTCGCGTCGACATCGTGATCCTCAGCGCGGCGGCGGCGCTGGCCGAACCGGAACGGCGGCAGGAATAGCTCTCGCGAAGGGCCGCGTGGCCCGGCCTGTCAACGATGATTCGGCAGCCGCTACAGGCCGGAGTAGGCTACTCGAGACTCACGCGATAGCTTCTGTTCATCTTGCATAACCGGTTCTGCTCGCAGAGTTTGAGTGAAGTTACTCGCTCCAAAGGTGATGCTTCCGGGCCTTGGGAAGTTGGTTTCGATGGTCCAGCGGTAGTACGGGCGATCGAGGCAGATCTTCTGATTCGTGATGCGTTCCCTTGTGATCTGGTGGATCGATATCTCGTGCAAGGCCGTTTGGAAGCCGCTGTCGCCCCAGTCAATATCTAACTTCAAATCAGTGATGTTGTGGAACCTCAGCGTCGCCGGGGCGACCCGGAATTGCGCGCCGCCATCGACACCGCAAATCCATTCGACGATGTGGTCGATGTCGAGAACAAGATCGGCATCCCAGCCTTGGATGGCGAAGTGCAGGCTGTAGATGTAGTCGTCGTGCCAGGAGTAATTCGCGAAGTCGTCGCTGGCTTGTTGTGTCGGCATGACAGTACGCGAGCATAGCAGGCCGCCCGTTGGTCTATGCTAGTCCGATGGCTATGCGTGAGCTGACTCGGCGTTTGGGGCTTTGGGACGCGATGGCGATCGTCGTGGGCACGATCATCGGTTCAGGTGTGTTCATCGTGCCGGGAGACATTGCACGCGCCCTACCGTCGGGCGAGTGGATGCTGGCGATTTGGGTGGCGGCGGGTTTACTTTCGCTGTGCGGGGCGCTGGCGTTCGCGGAGCTCGGCGCGATGCTGCCGCATTCTGGCGGGCAGTACGTGTATCTGCGTGAAGCTTACTCGCCGGTTTGGGGATTCCTGTTCAGTTGGGTATTGCTGCTGGTGGTGCGTTCAGGGTCGACGGCGACGCTGGCGGTGGGCTTCTCAATCTATTTGAGCTATCTGATCCCGATGCCTCCCTTGGTTGAGCGATTGAGCGCGCCGGCAATCATCCTTCTGCTGACGGCTTTGAACTATCGCAGTCTTGCTGGCGGCGCGCTGATGCAGAACGTAACTACGTTTCTGAAGGTGGCTGGGCTGGTGTTCGTGGCGGCGGTGGCCTTGGTCTCGTCGGGGTCCGCGACAGCGGAAGCGGCGGCACCGATGGGCGAGGTTACCGGGAGCGCCATCGGAGTGGCGATGCTGGCGTGTTTGTGGGCGTATAACGGCTGGTTCCAAGCCGGGTTCGTGGGCGGTGAGATCAAGAACCCGGGGCGCAACCTGCCGATCAGTTTGGGCGTCGGTGTTGGCGTCGTGATGCTGCTGTATCTCTTGGCCAATGTGGCCTATATGAAAGTGTTGACCGTCGCGGAGATCGCGGCGACGAATCGCGTGGCGGCAGTCGTGTTGGAGCGCGTCTTCGGCCCGGCGGGAGGGACGATCATTTCGTTGATCATCCTCATCTCGATCATGGGCGCCTTGAACGCGGGAATACTGACCGGGCCGCGGGTCTACTTTGCGCAGGCCCGCGACGGCTTGTTCTTCAAGATCTTTGGGGAAGTGCATGCCCAGTATCAGACGCCGGCCCTGGCCGTTCTGCTGCAAGGGTCTTGGGCGGCGTTGCTGTCGCTGAGCGGCACGTACACGGGCCTATTTTCGTTCGCGATGTTCGCGGCATGGATCTTCTATGGGATGGCTGTATTGGGCGTGATTCTATTGCGCAGGAAACGCCCCGAGTGGGAGCGGCCGTATCGCATGTGGGGCTATCCGGTGACGCCGTTCCTGTTCGCGGTCGCATCCCTCTGGCTGGTCGTGAACACGATGATCGACAAGCCGCTGCCATCGTTGGCGGGCTTGGGGTTGATTCTCACCGGGCTACCTTTTTATTGGTGGTGGCGCAGGCAGGCGCCGGCCATCTCGGCAAGTGGAGATTAGTTTATGCTCAAACCTTTCGGACTCCTCATTCTTCTCATGGCGCTACACACCAATTCCTGGGCCCGCATGTTCGTTTACGTTTCCGTGAGCGGTGAGAACCGGATTGCCGTATTCCGCCTCGATGAGAAAACGGGTGCGCTGGAGCCGGCGGGATCGCTCGATGTGGACGGCTCTCCGGGACCGATTTGGCCGCATCCAAGCCGCCCGGAGTTCTTCGCGGCGTTACGCTCGACCGACAAACTGGCGACGTTGGATGTCGACCGCTCAACGGGGCTGCTCAGCGTCGCGCATGAGACGACTCCGGGGGCATCTTCGGCCTTCGTCTTGCCCGACCCCTCCGGGCGTTTCCTGTTGTCTGCCTACTATGGCGCGGGCAAAGTGATGGTGCATGCCATCGTGGACGACGGCGCTCTCTCGCCGCAGCCGCTTCAGGTGATTGAAACAGACGTGAATGCTCATTGCATCCGGCTCGATCCGAGTGGCCGCTACGCGTTTGTGCCGCACACCGGACCCAATGCCATGTTCCAATTTCGATGGGACGGACAAAGCGGCAGGCTCACGGCCAACGATCCACCCCGCGTTCCGAACACGCCGCCCGGCGCCGGGCCGCGGCACATCTTTTTCCATCCGACGCTGCCCGTGGCCTATACGGCGAACGAGATCGGCAGCAGTGTAACAGTGCATGCTTTCAACCCGTCGAACGGAACTCTCGATGCCGTGCAGACACTCTCGACGCTGCCCGAGGGTTTTGCCGGGAACAATACCTGCGCGGACGTCGAGGTGACGCCCGACGGCCGCTTCGTCTACGTTTCGAACCGCGGACACGATTCGATCGCGGCGTTCCGGGTCGACAAAAGCTCGGGCCGCCTGGAGGCCATCGGACAGTTCCCGACCGAACGCACCCCCCGGTCGTTCAATATCGATCCCTCGGGGCGCTACATGGTAGCGGCCGGACAGTCATCGGGAACGCTGGCGACCTACCGGCTGGATGCAGCAAGCGGGCGGCTGGAACGGCTCGATACTTACGAAGTGGGCAAGAGTCCGGCCTGGGTCATGATCGTCGATCACGGCGAGTGAGCGGCGCTCGCGAACCATCCTTCACGAACCGCCCCAATACTGGGAAGCTTCCGGAAGCGTGTCGAGCAGAATGGCCCGGATGTCGGCGCGATCCGCGCTGGATAAGTGGCTGAAGCGGTCACTTTCGTCACTCCCCGTCAAGATCTCATCGAGCCGCCTGTAGACGTAGTGCTTGACCTGCTCCGGCAGTTCGCGAAAGGCCTCTGAGTAGATCAGAAAACTACACGGGTAGCGAAAGAGTTTCGTCTGGAGATCGAGATCCCGCAACGACCGCCCCTTGGCATCGCGCGGGCCACGCCGCTGGAAATCAGCGGCGAATGAGGTCGGCCCCTTGACGGGACCCGGCAGCAGGGCTTCGCCGGAAAGCAGCAGGTGCCGCACGAGATCTTCACTGGGATTCTCGATGCGCCTGCGAACCGAAGCCAGCAAATCTTCCGAGGGCTCGCCCATGATGCGGATCATGTCGTCGCGGTACGCCAGGGCTTTGCGTGCCTCGATATTGGCACGCGCGATGTAGTTGTGCATCTGGGTCTGGTGCGCCAAGACCAGATGCGCAACGATGTCGCTATGCGGTGTGAGATAGGCTTCGACAGCAAAGCGGTCCGCCAGGTTGGTCGCGTCGGTGAGAGTCGAAGCAGCGGACCCTTTCTCGAACTCCGCCGCCTGACTGGGGCTTGCGAGCGTCGCGTTGCCGCGATGCGTGCTGTTCGCCGTGCCGCTGACGTACCAGCCACCGAAACGCTCGGAAAACTCAGTTGTGTGATCGACGTCCGTTGTCCCGAGATGGAAGTAGGGCGTGCCGTCCGTACTCGGGTACACCGAGCGTGTGAGATGACCGGGGATGCTGAGCGTCCGCCCCGACTCGTGGCATTGCAGGCAAGCCCCGCTGTCAGGAACGAAGCGGGGCTTCTGGGCGGGTTCCTGTTGCAGCGTGTAAAAGACGCCACCGCCGGCGGGGTCGGCAACGGAAATTTCCAAGAAAGGGCCGCCGCGAACCCAGCCGACATAGATGTCGTCGTTGAAATAGAGGGCGCGTGGAGACGAGGGCGAGATCAGCCGAAACTGGGCGCTGGTTTTGGAGAAAACCAAGAGTTGCGACGACTTCGGGATCTCCAACGCCTCCAGAACCGACGGTAGATATCCCCACCGCGGGTCGAACTCAAGCCGCGCCTCCCCGCGATCGATGCGGTCTTGGAAACGCGCAATCGGATCGAGCCCGGCGGCCCCTTGTTGCTGGGCGAAACCCGACCCGACAACTAGCACAGCCCACACAAGCGCGGCCAGGAGGCGGGCCGCGACGGAAAACACACTCACGATCATCTACTCCTGAAACTGATACTAACCAGTCGCGCGTCCGTTTGGAAGGTGAATCCCTCAGCTGGTTTCGGGATGTCAGCCTGGATGGCGGGGTGGGTTCGTTTCGTATTGCCTGCTGCCGGCGCGCACCGGCAGGCGGGACCGGCATCCCAGGCGCAGGCGGGTCCGCGCTTGCCACGCGGCCGCCTGTACCTCGGACGTACCCGTTGTCGGATCGCTAAAAACTGACGTTGACCGTATTCGAACAAGTCGAACCGCCGGCCTCGCATACTTGATAGGTGTACGTGGCCGTACCTTTGTTGCCCGTCGCGTCAGAGTAGGATCCGTCATTGGCCGTTGTGGCGATCACACTTCCGCCGCGATCGACATTGACGCTCGATCCCGACGCGCCGGACCACGTCAGATCGACAACATGCCTGCCCTTGGAGTTGCGCCCGTTGGCGCTAAGCGTAATCGCCCCCAGCTCGTTGACCGTGATGCTGATACTATCCGTGGCGCTCTTGCCGTCCAAATCGGTCACGGATGCCGTAATGGTATGAACGCCCAGAGTCAACGAAGATGTACCTACGCTGCCACCCGCCCCGAGAGATCCGTCGCGGCTCGAGGTCCAGGTGATGGAGCTCGTGAGAGCGCCGTTCTCGGGATCAGTCGCGGTGCCGGTCAACGTCACTGTGTCGCCCTGAGTGAAGATGGCTCCACTCGCCGGGCTAGTGATCGTCACCGAAGGCGGTGCGTTCCCTACGGTAATGGTGATGCTGCTATTACCCGTTTTGCCCCCGGTGTCCGTGGCTGAGGCGGTGATAGTATGCGTTCCTTCCGACGGCGCCCACGAGCGACTGCCGCCCGTGCCGATAGCTCCGTCCACATTGGAGCTCCAGGAGAGAATGCTAGTGAGGTTCCCGTCCTCCGAATCGTTGGCTGTCCCTGTCAGGTTCACGGTAGCCCCCGCGGGATATGTCTGCCCGTTGGGCGGACTTGTGATCGAGACCACAGGTGTCGAATTTGGCGGAGCGTTGTTAGACATCGTCAAGGCCCTGGCCAGCGTGGCGTTCGCGCCACCTGGATTTGTGACACGAAGATCCCAAACACGATCCCGGCTGCCGCCCCCTGCCGGCACGGCAACAAGCGCTGTGATCGTCGACGAGTCCCCGACGTTGACGCTCGAGACGCTGGGGCTCGGCCCTGCGCCATTGACGAAACTTACGCCCGCCCCGTTCAAGAATCCCGATCCACCGACTGTCACGGTCGCCGATGTTCCCTTTTGGATAATGCTCGGGGCCATGCTCGCGACGCTGAGCGGATCACTCACGGACACGTCGGTGCTTGCCGCGTTGTTGCCTCCATTTGCGTCGGCAAAGTCGTGATTCGCGGTCAACGTATGTACCGCCGGACTGCTCACCCCGGTCGTGTTCCACGAGAAAGCGCGGTTGGCTGATGCGCCGGACGCAAGGCCTCCGACCAGCGTTTGCGTGCCGATCACATCACCATCGGTGGTGTCAGTCAATGTGACGTCGATGTCGCCACTGACGTTTTGGTTCCCCGTGTTCTGGACGGTGACGTTGACGTTGACCGTCGAGCCCACCGTCGCCGAAGACGGCGCATTCACCGCGCTGATGGCGATGTCGGAGAGTGGGACCTGGAGATGAACCGTGCCCGGGCTGGTCGCCGAGTTCGCCCCGTTTGCATGCGTGCCGGTTACGGAGACATCGAAACTACCCTCTGTTTCTCCGGCCAGAGGGAAGACCGTAAACGTGGCGCTGTCTTGATTCGAGTTCGTGCTGCCGTTGCCGAGCGTTAGACTGGCCGGACCGAGATCAGAAGTCCATCCTGCGGGCTGGGTTGACGAAAGCGCGAAGGTAGTGGGGCTGCATCCTGAATTGTCGTTGTTCGTTACGGTCACCGTAAACGCGGCGCTTCCTCCCGCGAAGGCGCTTTGGCTGGATGGCGCGACACTGACAGTCGGATTGCCCTCGATGCAGGGAATGGGACCAAAGGTGACCGTGACACCAAGGGAAGTGGGCGTTGCCGCACCGACGCTAATGGAAAGGTTGCTGTAGGGATCTTGCCACGTTTGACCTGTCGCCAAGCCAACGTCGTTCCAGCCGTTGGCCGGCGTGTAATCGAGAAGATGTGTCTTGCCGCTGGATCGGGTGCTGCTGTCTTCGTAGTGAATCACAGCAGCGTTGTTGTGGCCGGCGGATGTACTCGTCGTGTCGTGGCTGCCGCCGTTTTGCCGATACTCGATGTAGAGCCAATTACTATTCGCGTTGTCGGTGCCGCGCGTGACTTTGAGGCCCTTCAACCCGGGTGCGGCGCTGTCAGCGGGAATCAAGGTGAAGGCGCCATTGCTCTGGACCGTCTGCACCTGGTGGCTGCCCGAACTCATTGACGCCCAGCCCAACTGCACCTTCTGCGAGATCGTGTAGTGTCCGCCGCTGCTACCCATATTGCTGTACTGGTCACCGTACTCGCTCAAAGCCCCTTGCACTCCCGGCGCCGCGAGTACGTCGGCACCGAAATCGCGGGAACTGGAGTGCTGCAACGTCAGGTTGTGACCGCCTTCGTGAGCGCTGACCCGGGTTCCCTCGGCGCGGTTCGAGTCGTCCATCGCATTCGTGCTCTGCCAGGCGTAGGAGTTGGTGCCCCACGTGCCGGAGCTCCAGCACCCGATCGACCCTAACAGCCTGTGGCAGAATACCCTGTTTTCAGGCGGCGAGAAGCAGCGGGGTGGCCAGCGGCGCG
>JAQBUE010000167.1 GCA_027624045.1 Acidobacteriota bacterium | reverse complement strand
CTTTCTGCCGCTCGCGTCGCTTGCGCCGTCCCATTGCCATAGAACAAGTTTATCGACTCTTGTTTCAATGTGGGACTTCCACCACAGGCTGCTAACTGCCTAGAACCCTTTCCTCTTTCTTGGGCGAGAGGCGACGCCGTTCCGCTGGCCGATCCGTCGGACTTTCGGGATCTTACGCTCTTTCGGGGCATCAGCGGGCGTTTGGTCATCGAACCCATCCTCTGCGTCGGCGCACGTACCGGCGTTTAGGCGCCGCCGCCGAAACACCAAAGATTACCACAAACAGTTAAACAGTTGGAGGGTTGGACAGCCAGACAGTCAGAATGCCGTTGCGCGATGCCTCCCGGACGATTCTTCGGTAATGTCCTTTGGTCAACTTATTGTTGACCAAACCGGGAAACTATCCACACGACCGTATGGTCGGCAACCCGGAGAATGGCGCACGCGCGCTCCCCGCCCCGCCCAAAATCGTCGATGAATAAGCTACCGAACTTCTGAAACGGTGTACCTAGCGTGGCGAGAGCTCAGCGCCTGAGCTCTACGATTGCTTCCATGTGGAAAGCCTGAGGAAACAGGTCCAACAACTTGATCGACTCAATCGCATACCCGCCTGTCGTTAGCGCGGCCAAATCCCAAGCCCGCGTCGCCGGATCGCAGAAAACAAGCAAACGCCTGCGCCGCTGAGTCCTCCGGCTTCTTGTAAGATGAGCCCCATGTCGGTTTGTCGCATCGCTCTGGCTGTCGCGTTGCTTGCCGCTTCGTTGACGGCTGCAACCGTGGAACACGTAGCCGGGGGTGGGATGGGCGACCCAGGCGTCGGCGCGCATGAGGTTCGGTTTGTGGAGCCGTTTGGAGTCGCGTTCGACAAGGCAGGCAATCTCTACGTCATCGAGTACAAGGGCAACCGCTTGATCCAGATCGACGCGGCCGGGCAGACATCGCTCGTGGCCGGAGGCGATGCGTTCCGGGAGCCCCATGGAATTGTCGTCAATCGCCACGACCAGATGTTCATCGCCGATACGCACAACAACCGCGTGCTGCGGCTCGACGTGGCGACCGGAGAGATGATCACCGTCGCGGGCAACGGACAAAAAGGCTATTCGGGTGACGGCGGGCCGGCGACGGAAGCTGCATTCAGCGGGATCTTCGCAATCGATCTATCTCCTAATGGGGAGAACCTCTATATTGCCGACCTGGCGAACCGGCGGGTACGGCGAATCGATCTGCTGTCGGGCATAGTGACAACTGTTGCGGGCAATGGCGAGCAGGGCGTCCCGGCGGATGGGGCACAGGCGGCAGCCGGCCCACTGGTCGACCCGCGCGCGGTGACAATAGACAGGGAAGGGAACGTCTACATCCTAGAGCGTCGGGGCAATGCGCTGCGCGTCGTCGACAAGCGCGGACGGATACGCACACTGATCAAGCCGGGAGATATCACCCCGGATCTAAATGGACCGAAGCATCTGTGTGTCGATCAAAACGGGAATGTGATTATTGCCGATGCAGAGAATCACCTGCTGCGGCTGTACAACACGCGGACGGGGGCGACCACAACGATCATGGGGACCGGTGAACCTGGGCTGGAAATGAACGCCACCGACGCGCTACAGACCCAACTGAACCGCCCCCATGGTGTCTATGTGCGCGCGGATGGGTCCCTGTACGTTTCCGATAGTTACAATCACCGAATTTTGAAAGTAGTGGGATTCTAGAGATTCTCCTTTCGAGGCTGCGTGCTTTTCCGGTCTGCGAAGAGCTCCAGCCCCAGTGGTGGGGATGGGTGTCGCGCCACATCCGCTCAGACGAAATCGATCTGGAAAATCCAGCCCGCCGTGGGACTCTCGTTGTTCGGCCAGCCCGGGTGGATGCCCGCATCGCAACTGATGAGCTTTCCGTTGTAAACCGCAAGCCCGTGCGGGTCGCTCGATCCCGGCAGGAACTCGACAACTTCAAGAACTCGTCCTGTCGCGAGATCGTGCCGGACAAGGCCCGGCTTGAAGTTATTGTGCCCTGTGCTATTGTTGCCGATCACCTGCCACATGGTTCCGTCCTGAATGGCAATCCCGTGGTAGCGGACCCAATCGGGGTACGACTGGTAGAAGGGGATCATGTATTCGGGCTGCCAAGTCTTGGGATCGATGCGCAGATTTCCGCGCAGCCGCAACGACGAGATCCACAGCTTCCCTTCATGCCACAAGCCGCCATGTGAGCCGCCGCCATCTCCGCTCGGAGCGCCTAGCGGGATCTGCCGGTGGCTGATCAGCTTGGAGTTCATATCGACCTGGAACACGCCTTGTGGGGGCGCGTTCGCAATCATCCAGACATAGCCGCCGCCCACCGCCATACCGCTGGTGTTGCGAGACGATGTTTGCACAGTCTTCAGCAGTTTGCCGCTCCAATCGACCAGCCAGGCGCGTTCTTCCAGCGATTCCGGCTCGGGCAGCTTGTAAGCCTTCGCTTGCTCGCCGGATAGTTTCTGTTCCCCAATCCACAGGCCTTCGGGCGTAACGGAAATCGCGTTGGGGAATCCCTGCGGCGCTTTGAACAGCTTCGTTGTTTTCGCCTTCCGCACCGGGAGCTTATTCCCGCCTTGCGCAAAGGCCTTGCTGCCGTAGTTCAGTGCCAAGCCGGCGCCGATACCCGCGGCGAGGAATTCGCGTTTCGTCATAAGACCTCCCTGACCACTTCGGCTGTGCCATCCTGATCGCCGGCTTCGTAGAGTCCACACCAGCGCGGCTGAATCAGCACCACTGCGTTCAGGTCAGCTTATCGCAAACGACATGCGTCTAGATGGAAGGATGCCCTGGCTTGTTGGTCGGCCACTGCTCGGGAGTAATCCACTTGGATGTATAGTCGCCAACACGGAGAATCGCGCACGCGCGCTCCCCGCCCCGTCCAAAATCGTCGAGGAATACGTTAGCAAACTTCTGAAACGGTGTATCTAGTGTGGCGAGAGCTCAGCGGCTGAGCTTTACGATTGCTTCCATGTGGAAAGTTTGAGGGAACAGGTCCAACATCTTGATCGACTCAATCGCATACCCGCCTGTTGTTAGCGCGGCCAAATCCCGAGCCAAAGTCGCCGGATCGCAGGAAACCAGCACAAGCTCCTTGGGTGCAAGGCGCAGCAGTTGCTCGGTTACCACCGCCGTCAGTCCGGCCCGCGGCGGATCGGCTACGACAAAGTCAGGCGGCGCTTCCAAGCTCGCCAGGTAATCCGCTACAGGAAGGTTCACAACCCGCGCGTTCAGCCCCGCCCGCTTTAAGTTGAACCGCAGGTCGATCATCGCCGGACGGCTCGTGTCCACCGCCACCACTTCTTCAAACTGTTTCGCCAACGGCAGCGTGAACAACCCGACCCCGCTATAGAGATCCAGCGCCAGCTTGCCCGCCGCCCCCGCCGTGGTCTCCCGCAGCATGGGTTCCAGCAGAAATCGGTTCACCTGAAAGAACGACCGGCTGCCGACGCGGAACAGCCACTCTCCCACCGCGACGTCAAGCGAGTTCGCCTGTGAAAAGCCTTCGATCGCCTGTTCGCACCACGTAAAGAAAACCTTCGAAAGAGGCTTCTCCGTTTGGATCACATTCACCTGAACGTCCGTCTCGTTCGTGAAAAATTCGATTTCACCCAGGGCCTCAGGAAACCGCCGCTCTTTGCCCATCGCGATCAGCGCCGCCAAAGCCTTGTTCAGCGAGGGCGAATTGATCGGACAGGACTCCACATTGACCAAGTTGTGCGAACCCGCCTCCAGAAATCCCACGCTCACTTCCCGGCCCAGCTTCTTGACTCGAAGCTGCGTCCGATTGCGATACCCCCACGGTTCGCCGGCGATCACTTCCACCGGCCCCTCCCATTTCACTTTCCCCATCCGGGACAGCGTTTCGAGAAGAATCCCCCGCTTGTGCTCCAATTGTTCTTCGTAAGGGATGTGCTGGAAGTGGCAGCCGCCGCACACCTCAAACACGGGGCATAAGGAAGCTATGCGCGCGTCTGAAGCGCGGAGCCGTTTGATGACCTGCCCGCGAATCAGCGACTTTGTCTCGCGCACCGGCTCGATCTCGACGAGTTCGCCGGGCAGCACATACGGAACGAGCGCAACGCGGCCGTCAATCCGGCCGAGCCCCATCCCGCCGTGGACGAGCTTTTCGATTTCGATTTCAATGGCCATGCAGAGCTAGGGCCGCGAAATATCGCGGCCAGGGGCACAACGTGCAGTACCCCAACACCTTCCTAGAAGAAGTTAGACGTTTTTCACGGGCCGAAACACCGGTCCCGGACGCCCATACTCGTGGCGCTTGGCCGTCCATTTTGCCGGCCCGTAGGGTGAGTATTCGCCACAGTCAACTTCGCCTTCCATCGTGTCGCCATTCAGCTTACCGATGAACGTGAAGCCAAACTCTGACCCCTCATAGCGATGCCGGGCTCGAAACTGAACTTCATTCCCCTCGACCCAGCCGCGCGCATCCGCCGCTGTCACTTCGCCCACGTGAGTGCCGTTCAACGAATCACCCTTCTGCTCAAGGAACAAGCCGTTCTCGGCGCTGCCGACCTCATATTCGATGTGCAGATCCCACTGGCCGCCAACCTCGACGTTCGGGCCACTCGCGGACTTGGTCTCGATCTTCGGAGGGTTCGAAAGTACCTGATGCAGCGCCGCCGCGATGGCCTTCGAATTACCCGGCTTCATCTGCCACGGCATGATTGTCACGGAGCATTCACCACCCCTGCGGCGATCACCGCGGCTACCGCCTAGCACGATCCGGGGATCGCCCTGGAATACATGCTTTTCGACTTCATCGCCGTAGATGCCGAGTTTGTCGCCGTTCCATTCAACATCGAGTCGCGGCGAACGATTCGAGAGCCCGCTCGGCTGATGAACTTTAGTCGTCACACCGGGAACCCGTTTCGCGCTGACCGCGATCTCATCCAGCCAACTTTCCCACGTTCTCCATTCGGCCTTGTGGTCGCGTTTGACCCACATCTCGACCGCCGCCAGCATACCCATGATGTCTTCCTTGGCGACCTTCAACGGACGGCCGAACGCATGGTGCGGCGCGCTGTTCAGCCAGGCCGCCGAGATCAGGTCTTTGCGCCCGATCAAAATACCCGCGCTTTGCGGGCCGCGCAGCGCTTTGCCGCCCGAGTAGGCGACCAGATCAGCGCCGCGCGCCAGGTGAACATTCGGGATCGTCAGATCTTCCGCCGCTGCATCCACGACTACCGGCACGCCGTATTCGTGGGCAACCGTCGTGATCTCCTTGAGCCCGAACGGTCCACTATCTTCTGTCGTTGCGAGAACCATCACCATCGCTGTTTGCGGACCGATGGCCTGCCGCATTTCCTGCTCGTTGTCGACCTCGACGAACTTGACCCCCAACATGCGGACCGCGTGGTCATAGGTATTGCGCGACCAGCTCGGCGCGATCACTTCGTTCTTCAGGCCGTCCAGGTTCGGGAGCCTCGCAATCCGCTCGGGGTTGCCGCCCGCGATACACGCCGATGTCGAGTGGACCAGCGCCGCCGCGCAGCCAGACGTAACCATCGCCGATTCCGCGCCTGTAATCTCGGCGATCCGCTTGCCGACGGCCGCCATCAACTCGTCCATCTGAACGAAATTCTGCGAAGCCTGCCGCATCGCTTCGCCGCACTCAGGCAGCATCAGCGAGCCGCTCATGATCGTGAACGTGCCCTTGGCATTGATCACCGGGCGGACGCCGATCGACTGATACATCTCCGCCCCAAACGTCATTGCTGGAGCAGCCGAAGCCGACGAAACGGCGGCGGGCGCCAAGCCCGCGGCGGCCATCAAACCGCCATTGCGAAACAGCTCCCGGCGGCTCAGGCCGGAGGCCTTCTTGCAAGTGAGTGATTTGAGAATAGACATCGAAAACCCCTTGAGGTTCGAACGAACCGTGGCTCTCAGCCTACTCCGGCAAGTCCCAAAACGCAATGTTGAGCAGGGGCCACCCACTTCCTAAAGCCCCTGCCCAATTACCACACAACCGCAAACCGAGCCGCGACTCCCAAGGAGCGGTGCAAGCTCCCATATCGCCTCAGCACCACCACAAAGCCACAACGGCCGCCAGTCGTAACAACGATATAATCCGCACCAATGCCCGGCATCAAACTCAACGGCATCCGTGCCTGTGTCTTCGACGCCTACGGAACCCTCTTCGATGTGAACAGCGCCGCCGAGGCCGAGAAAGAAGTGCTCGCTGAAAACTGGAAGCCGCTCGCCGACACCTGGCGGACCAAGCAGCTTCAGTACACCTGGCTGCGCGCCTTGATGCGCCGCCATGCCGACTTCTGGCAGGTCACCGGCGACGCGCTCGACTTCGCCATGGCTGAAAGCGGTCTCAGCGATCCGGCCCTGCGGCAACGCCTGATGGATCTCTACCTTCGCCTCAACGCCTACCCGGAAGTAAAGAGCACGCTTGAGCAACTCAAACAACGGGGGATGCAACTTGCCATCCTGTCCAACGGCGCACCTCGAATGCTGGCGGCGGCAGCCGAGAACGCCGCCATCACTGGCCTTCTCGACGCTATCCTCTCCGTCGAAGAAGTGCGGACATTTAAGCCGAATCCCGCCGTCTATCAACTCGCCGTTGACCGCCTCGGTCTTGCCCCGCGCGAGATCTGCTTTTTGTCATCAAACTCATGGGACGCCTACGCCGCCAAAGCCTTTGGCTTCCAGGTCCTGTGGTGCAACCGCTTCGGCCAGCCGCCGGAGCGCATACCCGAAACGCCCGATGGCGAGATCGGGAATCTGCGGGAACTGCTGGAGTGGGTTTGATTCGTACAATCGGTTAGATGCAGACGACCGAGGAGTACTATTCCGGCGAAGTTGGAACCCGGGAGGCGGCTCCACTCCGGGGGCGCTTGTCGCACCTGTGCAACCCTGTTGTCGTGGTCGCCGCGTTCCTGTGGCGTCGGCTGTTGTTCCGCACCACGTTTATTGCAATCACAGGAAGCTCAGGGAAGACAACGGCAAAAGAGTGCCTTTACGCTATTCTTGCGGCGAGCTATCCCTCGACCAAAACCCGAGGCAGCCGCGCGGCGCGGTACGAGCTCCCCAGGACAATCTTGCGGACGCGTCCGTGGCACCGTTTCTGTGTGGCCGAAATTGGGATCACCGAGCCCGGCATCATGTGGCGCTCCGCCCTCTTGTTTCGGCCTGACATAGCAGTGGTTCTGAACGTCAATTCCAACCACATTGAATCCTTCCGGGATCTGGACACGACCGCCCGCGAGAAAGGCAAACTTGTGGAAGGATTGACGCGGCGAGGAGTGGCGATTCTGAACGGAGACGATCCCAGAGTCTCCGCGATAGCGAGGAGAGCGCCAGGCCGGAGCGCCCTGTTTGGTGAGAGCGACCGCTTCGACTTTTGGTCCGAGGCGGTCTCTTCTTGCTGGCCGGCCCGCTTGTCTTTCGAGGTGCATGAACATGGCGACTGCCGCGAAATCCAGACGAGATTCATTGGCAAGCATTGGACAAACGCGGTGCTCGCGGCGATTGCTGTTGCTCGGCGTTGCGGGATACCCCTGCAAGATTGCGTTGCGCCCGTTGCGAGCGTGCCTCCGTTTGTCGCCCGTATGGAGCCGCTGACCTTGCCGAATGGCGCCACGTTGCTGCGCGACGACGAGAACGGGTACCTCGATACCTTCGAGGCCTGCCTGGATGTTTTGAAGGACCACACGCAGGGGCGCAGCGTCTTGATAGTCAGTCAAATCACGGGCATGCAAACGCGTGAACAAAATCGTCTGCGATACATTGCCGAGCGGGCTGCCGACGTCTGCGACGTGTGCGTTTTCGTGGGACGAAAGAGCGAACACGGTCGGCGTAAAGCGATCGCCGCGGGAATGGCCGCCGAAGGAGTGTGGGCGTTCCAAGAGATCCACGGCGTGGTCAACTTCTTGGCCGATGAGACGAGATCCACGGACCTGATCGTGCTCAAAGGGCGGATCAGCGATGGGCTCGGCCGGATTGCCATAGAGGCCTGCCGCCTGGCTCCAACCAGCGCAGGTCTGTGACTGTCGATCTCGATAGCAGCTAGCGAGAAAAACCGCTTGCCCTCGCCATCGGCCCAGAGTTTCGCTAGCCCTCTAAGAGGACTAGGTTCGGACCCGCTCGGCGACCCATTGATGAAGCTCTGACGCCGTGGGCGGAGAAATCGCATCCGCCAAGACACACGGGTTACTTCGCGTGCTCCGTAGCCTATCAATGAGTACCTAGCCGCCCCGACCCGTCAGATGGCCGCGATCACACCAATCTCGACGTTGTATTGCGGCTTCGCGAGTTCGGCGTTCACACAGGCCCGGCACGGCGCGTTGCCCGCAGCCACCCAGGCATCCCAGACCACGTTCATCTCGTCGAACTTGCTCATGTCCGCCAGCCAGATGGTTGCGGATAATAGCTTCGACTTGTCCGTGCCGGCTTCCGCCAGTAGCTTGTCGATCCGGTCGAGAACGTTCTTGGTCTGCTCGGCGACCGTTCCCCCTTGCGCGTCCTGGGCCACCTGCCCGGCTAGATAGACGGTATCGCCGTGGATCACGGCCTGGCTCATGCGGGGGCCGACTTGGAAACGTTTTATGCTCATCTGTTTGAACTCCTCCGGAAAAAATGTGAAGTTCTATTTAAGCAGGAACGAGCGGGAAACGCCGGGGGTCACTCACCGGCGCCGCTTGGGCTCGCAACCCTTCGCAGGATTCAAGTGCGAGAATGACCGTTCGCACGCCGTGCCAGATTAGAGAAACAGATGAGTTTAGAATTCGATTCTGCCGTCGCACTGACCGGCAAGTTGCAACGCAAAGAGATCAGTTCCCGAGAGCTCACCGAGCACTTCATCGCCCGCATCAAGCAACACGACGAAAAGCTCAACGCTGTCGTCGTCCGGGACTTCGATCGTGCCTTGGCCGCCGCGGATGCCGCCGACGCATCGCTGGCAAAGGGCCGCAACCTTGGCTCCCTGCACGGGCTTCCGATGACGATCAAAGAGGCCTACAATGTCACCGGACTGCCCACCACCTGGGGGATTGCGGCATTAAAAGATAACATTGCGGACAGCGATGCCGTGACCGTGAAGCGCCTCAAGGCAGCCGGGGCGCACTTTCTCGGGAAGACCAACGTGCCGACGGAACTCGGCGACTTTCAGACCTACAACGACCTCTACGGCGTCACAAACAATCCCTGGGACACGGCCCGGACGCCTGGAGGTTCGTCGGGAGGCTCGGCTGCGGCGCTGGCGGCGGGTCTCACCGGGCTTGAAGGCGGGTCGGACATCGGCGGGTCCATTCGCAACCCCGCCCACTATTGCGGCGTGTATGGCCATAAGCCAACCTGGAACGTAGTGTCGCTCCAAGGCCACGCCCTGCCCGGTATGGTGGCCTCCTCCGATCTTGCCGTCGTCGGCCCCATGGCGCGCAGCGCCGATGACCTGGCTTTGGCGATGGACGTAATGGCGGGCCCCGATCCGCTGAACGCCCCGGGATGGAAAGTCGATCTGCCTCGACCGGCCAAATGCAGGCTATCAGAGTACCGGGTCGCTATCTGGCCGACCCACAGTTACGCCCCTGTCAGCGCCGAGATCGCAGACCGGGTGCAAGCCGTGGGGGATCGGCTGGCGTCACTCGGAGCAACCGTGTCGGACAGCGCCCGCCCGAAGGTCGATTTCGAGAGCAGCTATCGCACCTACCTCGAACTGCTGAGCGCCGTCATTACGTACGGCTTACCCGAGGAAGCGTTCGAGGCGCTCCGCCGACGGGTCGACCAATTCGAACCCGGCGATGACAGCGTCGGTGCCATCCTGGCGCGCGCGGGAGTCCAAACGCATCGCGCATGGCTGCGCAACAACGACGCTCGCGAGCTAACGCGGATCGCGTGGCGGGAGTTCTTCGACGAATGGGACATTCTGGTCTGCCCGCAGATGACGACCCCGGCGTTTGAGCACAATCACAGCGCCAAGGCTTTCGACATCGGCGGCCCGCGGACCATCATGGTCGACAACGAGGCCCAACCGTACTTTCAGCAATTGTTCTGGTCGGGCGTTATTACCGTCGCCTATCTTCCCAGCACGGTTTTTCCGACCGGTCCGTCACGAACAGGTCTGCCGATCGGCCTGCAGGCCGTGAGCGCCGAGTACAACGACTACATCTCGATCGATTTTGCCCGCCTTCTCGCGGACGAACTCGGCGGATTCATCCCACCGCCGGGCTATTGAAGCGCGGCGGTTAATCAATCTGAAAAACTCGTTTCGCATTGCCATGGAAGACCAGCTCGTGGTGTTCCGGATCGATGGCCTGCCGGATGAAATTGAGGTACGGCTTCATCGGAACCAGCGGCCAGTCCGAGCCATAGAGGAACTTGCGCGGGTCCTCGACCCAGGCGAAAGCTTCGCGAATTCGCCCGACGGTATCTTCAATGCCCCGCGCGCTGCCGGGGTCGTCGAAATAAGCCGCGTCGCCGACCAGGAACCCCGACAGATCAGCGTAGACATTCGGGTTCTTGTAGAGCAGCTCGGCGGCATCCATCGTCCAAGGATTGCCGAGATGGGCGACGACGAAGGTCACGCCGCGGTGGTCGACGGCCACATCGTCGATCGGCAAGGGGTGCGCATAACGGACTTTCGCGTCAGCCGAGGCCGTATCACCTGTGTGAAAGATCACTATTGTCGAATACTTCGCGGCCAGTTCGTAGACGGGCCGATAGGCGTCGTCGTCAGGCGCTACGGGGTAGTAACCCAGATAGATCTTCAGCCCCTTGAGGCGGCCCGCGCTCAGCTGCTGCTCGATGCGCTCGAGACCCGCCGAATCGAGCCGGTTAGGATTGATGCCGCCGACGGGCAAGAGCCTCGCAGCGCTTTGCGCGTCAGGCGGAATGAAGGGCGGGAACGGATTGGGCGCCTCGCGAGAGAGCTGCCCGCCGGCGGTCTCGAAGCCGATCGTAATTGCGTGTTCGACATTGTTCTGGGCCATCTCGGCCAGCAAACCCTTTGGCGAGAAATCGACGTGACTCAAAGTCTGGGCTTGCCGCCGCGCCATTTCATCTTCGAAGTCCGTATGAATGTGAACATCGATGACCGGCTGATCAGGAGGGTCCGGCGCGCACCCCGTGCCGAAGCTAGCCCCTGTTGCCGCAGTCCAGCCCGCGGCTTGCAGCAGAAAATCACGTCGACCTGGCATTTTGTGCGAACGGTCCAAGTTCACCTACTCCCTCTTGGTTCGCTAGGCGCCGGCGAACGACCTGAACCAGCAGCCAGAAACGTCGGCGGAGAGAATCGGTTGGTTGATCACCTCAGACCGAATACGCGTCGTATTCGGCCATACCTATGTCCGGTTCGAGTAAGCCTAACAGCCTGTGGCAGAATACCCTGTTTTCAGGCGGCGAGAAGCAGCGGGGTGGCCAGCGGCGCG